>CALMJT010000018.1 GCA_937864365.1 uncultured Alteromonadales bacterium
CAATTTCTGTCCTCTGATTAAATCATGGATGAGTTAATCAGAGGTTCCTATAGAAAGGATTTTTTATACGCTCAATCCTGAATAGTGGTTCAACAATAAAAATTGTCAAGCAAAACGAGCTATTCACGTAGGCAATTAACGATAATTCAATAACTCTTTAAGCGGTTGCAGAAACGGTTCGTAATGACGCCACTGATCAACACCACTTTTGTAGATAGGCTGACGTACTTGTTCGGAGCTCGCGGTGCGTACGGCGCGTTTATTTTTATAAAAATCCAAACACGATTGCTCAAACTCCAAACCACAGTAATTTAACAATCTACGAACTTGGTTTTCAAAATCATCCACAACCTCTTCGTAATTCACTTGCAATATTTCACCGGGAAATTGTGCTTGCCAAAACGCCATCAAATCTTCGTAGTCGCGGTAATATTGACCAATGTCTTTTAGGGAGTAACTAAACTCTTGTCCTTCGGCAAATAGCTGTTTAAAACCACTAAAGCAACACGCCATCGGTTCTCGGCCCGCATCAATAATTTTCGCGTTGGGTAAAATAAGTTTAATCAAACCAATATGACGAAAGTTGTTGGGCATTTTATCGATAAAATAGGCTGCGCCCTGCCGGTGAATTTGCGTATCGCGTAAGTATTCTTCACCAAACTCTGTTAACTGTTCCGGCGAGAGATGTGTAATTGCGTGTGGATAATGGTTTCCACCGTCGCGTGACTCGCCGCGGCGAATTCGATGCACCAGCGATAAAATATTGGGTAATTCAAGGGTACCATCAACCTGGCTGTGCGACGCTAAAATCTGTTCAAGCAGTGTAGAGCCAGCTCTAGGCAAGCCAACAATAAAAATGGGATCGGGTTTTAAGCAGCCGTAGCCTTTACGCGATTGAATAAATTCGTTAGTGAAGACTAATTTTTGCTGCTGAAACTCTTCGGTAATTTGGTCGGCTTGATAGCGACTTTGCAGTTTTTTAAGCGTGTTACCTTGTTCGTAATAATAAAAAGATTTTTCAAAATCTTTATTATCTTCAAACGCTTTGCCTAAAGCGAAATACACATACACCAATTCAGCAGGCCCTAAATCACCGGATTGTAATTGCATTAACATTTGATCAATATCATCGCCGGAAAACTGCACGGTTTTTAAATTCGCTAGCGCATACCAAGCTTCACCGTGAGCGGGTTTAACCGCCAAGGCTTGACGATAGGATTCAATGGCTGATTCGGTTCGCCCCCAGGTTTTTAAAGCATGACCTTTAGAGGTTAAGGTAATTGGCTCATTAGGCAGGGTGGTAAGTACCTGATCAAATAAATCGATCGCTTTTTGGTAATCACCGGTTTGCATAAACTCAATGGCGTAAATGGATTGCGCTTGAGGATTATCTGAGAATTTTTCCCACAATGTTTTTGCTTGTTCTAAGGCTTTTGCAAATTTTTGCCGTTTTCTTAAAACCTGAATAGAGTCGCGGTGCACCAAAAAATTATCGGGCTCAAAAATAAGTGCGCTTTCTAATAAAAATTCCGCATCGTCGAGCACACCTAACTGCACGCCCACTTCTGCTAATAAACGCATGGCCTCAACGTGCTTTGGGTATCTTTGCAAAAATTGTCGGCAGAGCTTTTCGGCTTTTAACCATTTACCCTGTGACATTAAATCTAAAACGCCTTGCAAGGCTTTAGGTTGTTGTTGCAAATAATGCAATTGGGCCTGTACAGCATTCGCCTGATCAAACCGACTCTGGCTGCGTAATATCTCAATTTGCGCGTTATAGCTGGCGTGTAACGCCGGATTTAATTGACAAGCTTTTGCGTAAGCCGACAGTGCTTGATCAAATTGACCGAGTTTTTTAAAGCAATGACCTTCTTCTTGAAACGCTCGCGAATAACCGGGCGAGCGCATTTTTAATTGATGCAATACTTGTAACGCTAAATCTATGTTACCTAAATAACGCAAGCACACCGCCCGAAAATACAAACAATCGGGTTCGTCGCCATCACGCGCTAGTAAGGTGTCGATAAATTCTATAGCGCCACTAAAGTTTTGCGAGCGCATAAGTTGTTCAAGCGTTTTTTGATCGACTGGAGTCACAGAATTAAACCAAGAATAAAAATAAATGAGTTTAAAAACAAAAACACCCCTATTAAGGGGTGTTTTGTAAGCACGTGTTAGAATATCGCTTTAGGAAATTCTGATTAATCTTGAAATTGTAAACAAATTGGAAATCGCATTGTCAATTTCTGTCCTTTGATTAAATCAGGGATGAGTTAATCAGAGGTTCCTATAGGTTCCTTTAAAAGTTATAACTTAATCGAACACCACCGGTTCTTGGCCGTGCATAGCTCACGCGCTCGCGGTCGTTAATAAAGTTAACGGCAAGCTCGGCGCGTTCGTCCAACAAGTTATCCACATACAACTCAGCAGTCCATTTGTCACTGCTTAAACCTGCGGTTAAACCAAACAGCACCCAGCTGTCGATTTTTGCACGGTTAATGGTGATGATGTCGCTGAAGGCTTCGTCGGAATACGCCATGTGCGGCATAACATGCGCGGTGTAACCTTGCAGATCCCACTCGTAACGCACTTGAAGATTGGCTTGGAATTCCGGCGCATAGGCCAAAGAATCACCTTCTCTAACATCTTCCGTTGGCGTGAGCACGTCGGTCACTTCGGTATCAAGCAACGAAATGGCACCGCTGACGGTTAAACCATGCACCGCATAAGGCGCCCAAATAAAGTCGGCTTCAAGACCTAAAATTTCGGCATCGGCGGCGTTATCTGAGAAGAACAAGTTGGTAATGCTTGGATCAAAAATGGTGGTTTGCAGATCGCTAATATCCACGTAGAAGATACTGCCGTTAAAGCGTAATTGCTGATCAAACAAATCGGTCTTCCAACCAATTTCGGTATTTAAAACCTCGTCGGTATCAAGCGCATAGGGTACCGAGAAAGTGCCAGCGGCATTGGTTGCACCGCCCGGACGGTTTAACAAACCGGGGCGGAAGCCTTCCGATACGGTTGCGTAAAATAAGGTATTGTCGGTCGGTGTCCAGTTGGCGGTTATCTTAAAGATGGTACCGTCGGTGGAGGCATTACCGGGGGCATTCAGCGCCGCAATAACCGCATCGGGCACGGCAATGTTCGGATCATCAACATCGGCCTGCGTGTAGGTGATTTGCGAATCTGGGTCACAGGTACCACGGAAGGTAATTTGGCCGTCGTTATTGTAGATATCGGAAATATCGGTACCAAATCCGTTGATGTCAACATCGCTGCCGAGATTACAGAACGACGAGTTAGCGCTGCCCTCAAAATCCACTTCAATATCGTAGTAACGCGCCCCAAAGGTTAAGGCAAACTGCTCAGAAATATCAAAAGTCACCTCACCAAAGGTACCGAACTGTTCATCGGTACGACGAACATCGTTACGGAAAATAACACCAGCCGGGAACGGCCCTGCATCGGAGGTAAAACCTGTGGTGAATGGGAAGTTATCGGCAAAACCCACCTGACCATTAAAACCCAGCACCTGAGTAGAACCCGGATAGTTAAAGTCGTTACGCTCTTCTAACTCAAGATCGCTGTAGAAAGCACCCACCGTGGCACGTATAGGTTTGCTGGCATCGGTAGAAATGCGAATTTCGTGGGTAATTACTTCGGTGTTGGTTTCGCTATCAACAAACAGATTAGGTGCATAACAGGTTCCGCTCGGTGCGGCACTGCCCGGATAAGATACCGAACCGTCACAGATGTAGTACGGCAAATACTGACCCACAAACAAGTAATCAGAGTAATCGACTAATTGCTCGGTATCACGATCGGTGAAGGCGCCGGTATACACAATTTCTAGCTCGGCAACACGACCGGTAATGGTCCATGCAGTATTGTTGAACTCGTCTTCGAGTTGATCGGGCTGGAAATGCTGAATAGCCGGATCATCGTCACCCAATTCTGGATCGGCAAAGAATACACCGTCAGAATCCAGCTCCTGTTGAGCATGCGAAACTAGAAGATTCCAGTTTTCGTTGATATCAAAAGATGCGCTGATACGACCGCCGGTATAGGTGGTTTCGTTAAAGTTGTCTTCAACCAAGTCGGCATTATCGGCTTCAATAAAATTAACGCCGCTCAAATCGGAACCGGCTTGGAAGCCCGCGCGGGTTGGGCCAACAACGACACCGTTAGCGCGAACCGTATCGGCGCTTCGAAAGCGCGCACTCTCTTCGGCACTTAGGGTTCCGCGTACGTTATCCACATAACCGCCCTGCTCATCACGATACACCACCGCACGCAAAGCAAAACTGTCGCTCACGGCGAGATTACCCATCACTTCAAGATTGTTACTGGGATCGCCACCACTGGTTGCGGCAGCACCAAGTTTTATCTTGCCGTAGGTTTCGCTGTGATCGGGTTTGTTGGTAATTAGGCGCACGGTACCGGCTTGCGAACTGGCACCAAACAAGGTGCCCTGCGGACCAGATAGAACCTCAACGCGGCTCAAATCCGCGGTGTAGACATCAAGATTTCGGCCCGGCTGGCCGAGAGGCTGTTCATCTAGATAAAACGCTACGTTAGGCGCAAGACCGGCAACACCGGCTGTTGTTAGGTTTGGTGTTGTTGAAGCAAGGCCACGAATATAAATGGTGTTTTGACCGGGACCAGAACCACCGGCGGTAATGCCGGGCAGTTGAATAAGGTAATCAGAAAAGTTACTGACACCCAACTGTTCAAGAGACTCTTCGTTAATGGCAGAAACAGCAAGCGGCACATCTTGAGAACTTTCTGAACGCTTGGTAGCGGTAACAATGACTTCTTCAATTTGGGCGTAAGTGATTGAACTGAGTGAACTAAACGGCACAACTGCAACAGCAGCGGCTAATAGTTTTTTATGAAGCATGATTTCCCTTTTAGTGAATGACGAAATGAGTCAGCTAACGCCACGACCCTGGCCCTAGCGATTTCCGTTGTTTAAAAACAGAATAATTATTAGTGCACTAACAATATATATTAAGTAATTGATTAGAATTCTAACTATTTTTCAATTATCCACATTATCAAAATTTGCTCAACCCAATAAAAATCACAACAAACCGAGTCACAAACAGAATTTTTAGTGGTTAACAACTCAAAATTCACCCAAAAAACAAGCTGCAACGTTTCATTCGAGCTAAAAGCAATTTAATGATAGAATCAAAATATATTAGACATCTAACTATATAATATTTTGAGAATAATGAATAACCATCACTCAAAACCCTATGAAACTGATTACGAAATAGGCCAAGACAACGTAAGGCTTTGGGGAATGGATCTTCACAACCCCGTATTCTTTGTTAGCGCAACCTTGATTCTTATTTTCGTCGCAGCCAGCATCATCGCTCCCACCACAGCGAACGACCTGCTCAACCAAGCAAAGCAATGGAGCATCAACAAATTTGACTGGCTGTTTATGGGCTCGGCGAGTTTTCTGATTTTGTTCTGCATTGCTTTGGCGCTGCTGCCCACGGGTAAAATTCGCCTGGGTGGTGACAACGCCAAGCCACAGTTTTCGCGGATATCTTGGTTTGCCATGCTGTTTGCCGCAGGAATGGGCATTGGCTTGATGTTTTGGGCAGTTACCGAACCCCTGGCCTACTACACCGGCTGGGGCGGCACACCGCTTGATGTTAAACCCAACTCGCAGGCCTCTGCGGATTTGGCACTTCCGGCAACGCTTTATCATTGGGGTCTACACGCGTGGGCCATCTATGCCGTCGTGGGCTTATCGCTGGCTTTTTTCAGCTTTAACAAAGGCTTACCACTCACCATTCGTTCGGTGTTTTATCCATTACTGGGCGATCGTATTTGGGGTTTTTGGGGCCACGTCATCGATGTATTTGCCGTACTGGCAACCATTTTTGGTCTGGCAACCTCATTGGGCTTTGGCGCCACACAGGCCTCATCGGGACTGCATTTTTTGTTCGGCACACCCGATGAAATCACCACCAGAATCTGCATTATTGTTGGCGTGACCTTTTTCGCTGTGCTTTCTGTAGTACGTGGGTTAGATGGCGGCGTTAAAATCCTAAGTAACATCAATATGGTTCTTGCTGCCATTTTACTGGTGGCCGTCTTCTTAATTGGCCCAACCCTTGAGATCGTTCATAACATCGGCACAAGTACGGTGGGCTACCTAGAAAATATCTTTGCGCTCAGCCAATGGCTAGGTCGATCTGACGAGGGCTGGATGCAAAGCTGGACGGTATTTTATTGGGCCTGGTGGATTAGCTGGTCACCATTTGTGGGAATGTTCATCGCGCGCATCTCTAAAGGCCGAACCGTTCGAGAATTTATTATCGCAGTATTAGTGATTCCCACTGTGGTTACGCTGGTTTGGATGAACGTATTCGGCGTAAGCGCGTTGAGTCAAGCACAACATGGCGTTGGTGAACTCGCCAACGGCATTGGCAAGGTTAGCTTGGTGCTATTCCAAATGCTCGAAAACCTACCCATGTCGCAGCTGACTTCCGCCACTGCCATTATCTTGGTGCTGGTGTTTTTTGTGACCTCATCCGACTCCGGATCATTGGTTATCGACAGCATCACCGCAGGCGGAAAGCTCGACGCACCGGTGACACAACGTATTTTTTGGGCAACCACCGAAGGTTTAATTGCCGCAGTACTGATGATTGGCGGCGGCAAAACCGCACTCGGCGCACTTCAGGCCGGTACCATCGCCACCGGACTGCCATTTACTCTAGTACTTATCGCTATGTGTTTTAGTTTATTTAAGGGCATGGTTTCAAAGCCGTAAAATTGATCTTGGCGACTGCAAATTTCTCGTTATAATCCAGCCAAATTAGTTGGCGTGGAATCAATGTCTAACACCGAAGAAGTTCTAATTGCGTTGCGCAGAGTAATTCGCGCAACCGACTTACATTCAAAACACCTCTCTAAAATCTCTGGCCTCACTGCGCCACAAATTTTGTTGATGCGTAGCATCGCCAAAAAAGGCGAGGTCACCATTCGCGAACTGGCCAACGACGTAAGCTTAAGCCAGGCAACAGTGACCACCATTTTAGATCGGTTGGACAAACGCGGATTAACCTATCGCTCCCGCTCCAGCGAAGACAAGCGCAAGGTTCACGCGTACCTAACAGAAGACGGCGAACAAACCTTAAAAGAAGCACCAACACCACTACAAGAACAATTTGTTCGTCAATTCAGCAACCTACAAGACTGGGAACAATCCATGATACTGGCGTCGCTGCAACGCGTCGCCCAAATGATGGACGCCCAAAATATCGAAGCAGCGCCAGTTTTAGACATAGGCTCACTCGACAGACACGTAAAACCCGAACACTAAATCAAACACTTAACACCTAGCGATAAACCAACTCCTTTCCAGTAAATCTCTAGCGACAAAATTCTAGTAACAAACTTCTAGCGACAGAAACGTTGCTAGAAGCACAACTCTGTCACATTAAAAATCGCTTTAAAAAAACCCTTTTCAAAAAACTTCGTCAAAAAAGCCTTCCACAATAAATATTCCAAAAAAATAGCTTCAAATAAATCACGCATTAAAACCTAATTTTGCCCAATTAAATCAACGACAAATAAATCAGAAATTCTAAAAAAATCTGATCAATTCGGAGCCTCAATCGACTATCAGATGTATCACTAAATTCAAGAATGGCGAGTCATTAAAACTGTGAAAAAATTGGACATCGCATTTTAAATTTCTACCCTCTGATTAATCACGGAAGAGTTAATCAGAGATTTCTTTAAAAATTTCAATCGCGAATAATAATTCGCGTAAAAATAAGAAATCAATCAAACCAACCATTAAAGAAAAAATTAATAAAAACAAATCTTAAACCGCGCAACATTTTTGATCTAACTATTTTAAATAAAAAACAAAGCCAATTATAACCACCAAAAAATACTTCAGAGACAAAAAACTAGACAAAATTAAAATTTCTCCGACACATTTTATGACGAAAGAAAGCATAAAAATGAATATTACGCCAAATAAATAGAAACATTGACCCAACAAACCTTTCGGGATAGCTTTGCGAAAAACGCACCCAAGATATACGTCGCAGAGACGGTGAATTGGAGATTATAAACCTAGGGGGAAGCTCAGTGGGCAGCAAAATTCCTGAAGCCAAATTGGTCTCCGGTACAAAGACCACGGCTCTGCATTATGAAGAAAAGCCATTCGGCGAGATTTTTTGTTGTTCACCTGGATGCGGCGCGCAACTTTCATTTGTTAAGCGCCATGACAGACGCTACTCAACGAAAACTATTGAAATTGCCCCATGTTTTAGGCTAAAGAAAAACGAAGATCATGACTTAAACTGCAAATATAATATAGATGGCCAGCTCAATATAATTGCAAAAGGCTCCGAGTCAGAGGTTTTTTCTGCTATCTCTCAATCTAAATATGAGTTCAGGCTTCACATTCTAATCAAGGCTCTGTGGGAACTCAAAAACAGCGACATTGAGACCAACGGAAAGAGCTGGGGTAGAAATGGAGAACAAAATAAAAATTACTCCAATAGAGGAATGTTAAGCAACTATCTAAAAACCTTACGCCAGATATTAGAGCTACGCGCCCTGTGCGAAGACAATCAGGAGCTAAAGAAATTAGTGACTTTGAAATTCAAGAAAAATAAGGTCACATGGGAAAAATTTTATTTCGACAATGAGAATTTAGGACACTTCGTCCAAGCACACGGTACCGATAAATCCACTATGCCACTCGCAATATCTGGGTATATTCGAGAGATAAGGAATCCAGACGAAAAATTTAGTTTTCATGTTGTTGAGCTTAACTCTCCTTTCGTAGAACCTGACAAAAATGGAGTAGTGAGAAAACCCATCCCTCAGATAATGCTAAAGAACCCATCACTACTTGAGTATATCAATCCAGAAAAAGAATACATATTTTTCGGACAATGGAAAGCTCGCCTCCGCGAAAAAAATGCACAAGAATCAAACAATATTAAAAAATGGATTTTTGAAAACATTGAAATGTACATCGACCATAAGGATCATTTTATTGAGTGCTAGGTTTATAACAACTGGCGCAAGCTCGTTCGCTTCGCTCACTGGAACCGGTTCAAACCTTCCCTTTAACCAAACACTGCATGCTGAACATGCTCAATACAATTTAAGGTAAATCATAATGAGTTTATTGTCGGGTGATACTAAGTCCAGGATAAATCTTAAGCCATCAAAAGAATGGAATAATTGGATTAATAATGCTTTCAAAGAAGGGCGTTGCGAATGTATTAGATGTATAGGAAGTGACTATATTCAAGATAACTTTGATCAGCCTCATACGTTCAATCTGGATGGAAAAATCCTATCAAGAAGGTTTGCTATTACCACAAGAGAAGATGCGTTAACCTTTTTAAAAGGCTCGTGGGTGTCTTTTTATAACCTAATAGAAGATGAACTTGAAGATTTTAAAAGAGACATCGAAAAATTCGATCTTTCCTTAAGTATGATATTAGCCTTTACGGAGGAAGACCTTCATAAGCGCTTAATGCTAATTCTTCGAAATATAAAAGGTATTCACGTCAACGAAAATAGTATCAACTTTGGTAGTTATTAGAAGGCATGTAACAAGGACAATTATTCTGCAACTTTCCTAAAACATATTTTCCGTTTAAATTGTCGTTAAGTAAATACAAAAGGAGCATTGTGTGCCAGAACATGAACACACCGAAAGTAAACCCACTGGTAACTCCACACATTTGGCTGTGATTATAAACCCATTGTCCGAAAGAAAAGATGATGAGGATTTTTTAGCATTGAAAGCTCTATTTAAAACTACTCTAGAAACAAGAAACTTCGAAATTTCAATGCTGGTGCAAAGAAACAACTTTTTCATGATCTTTCAAGGCGTATTATTAGCTGGCCTTATTCAGTCTTCGCATACCAAACCTATCGTAAGTTTCATGGTGTGCCTTGCAGGCCTACTAGTTTCTTTTTACCAAACAAGAATGGCTGCTGGTGCAAAATTCTGGCAAGAATATTGGGAAGAGGCTCTTCATAAAATTGAGAGTGAGTTACTTGAAGCTATGAACTACGCAACTCCGAATAGAAACGCAAAATTTTATCTCTTTCATGACAAGATGTCCCTATATCAGGAATTTGTACAAGAACGCTTGAGCAAGCATGGACATAAAATTTCAAACAGTCTCATATTAAAACGTTACTCTGTTAGCAGAATACCAATTTATGTTGGAATTATTTTAACAGCAATATGGTTTGTCTTGGTGCTTTGTACTTTACGCGCCTATCCACCGTTTGGTATACCATCATTCATTGTTGGCTTTTAAAAAAACCCGGTTTTTGCGACATTAGCAGAGTATTCCACAGGAGAAAAATATGCGATTCGAGTGGGATGAAAACAAGAACAGCAAGAATTTAGAAAAACATGGTATTGATTTCAACGATGCCATCACTATATTTGATGACGATGAAAGAATTGAGGCCGTAGACAACCGTAATAATTACGGTGAAGAACGGGTTCAAGTTATAGGAGAGGCAAAACCAGGTATATTATTAGTAGTTTATACTTGGAGAAAAAGTAAGTCTTCAAGAAGAATGATTTCGGCGAGAACTGCTAGCAAAAAAGAGCGAGCACTGTACCAGAGCATGAGAGGGAAATAATCGTATGAGCAAAGATACTTTCATTAAAAGAAACAAAGGCGACTCAACTAGCGGTAAGACCGATTACAAACGGCTCGAAAATATGACCGAGGAAGAGATTGAAAAAAATGCAGAGAATGACCCGGATGCACCTCTTTTGACTGAAGAAGAACTCAAGAAATTTAAAAAAATTAAACGAGAGAGCGAATAAAATGGAAAAAAAAGTTATTAAGCAGCATCAGAAAGGCCAGAAACACACCGGAAAAACTGACTGGACAAAAGTTCTAGATAGTCAAAATAAAGCGGTGACAGACAACGAAAATCCAGAGTTAGTCGGAAAGAGGCAATTCAAAAAAGTAACAAAACCCTGACTTAAAGTTCAAATTGCGAAAAAATAATTAGCGTTCATTAAATATTCTGCCGACTTTTTATAGCGTAACCTTTTTCTGAACATCGGTTAAATCGTTTGGCAACGTGTTTACGCCTGCATAAATAACCCTTTAGCCCTACCAGATACTGGCTATCAGGCGCAACAGCTTTAATTGTGCCCACCTAAAATGAATCAACCAAGAATAAACTAGCTACTGTTTTACCAACACTAAAAATCTACTGCGTTAATTAGCGCTTGTGTGAAGCTGAAAAGTGTGACGCATGAGTTTACTGAAGAGGAGTTTATAGATTACTCGATTAAACTCAGAGGAATTCAATACCGCGATGTGTTAGAAGCAGATAAATGGTCTGGCCGTTGGTCTGACACAGATAAGATTCCAATATGGAATTGGGAGAGAATGTATCATGATTACCACTCTCACGCAGGTGTAAAAAGATTTGACGTAGCATTGAGTGCAGGTGGAGTATTAAGTGCTTTATGTTATGGCGCACCAAGTAGAAAAAAACTTACTCTAAAGTTACATGCTATTTCACGGAGACCCTATGACAATCCACTTCAGGGTAAAATACTTACCATAATTTTATTCGCAGCAGATGCTTATGCGAGATTGCTAGGCTGTGAAGAGCTATGGATATGTAATCCGATGAATGAAAAACTTGTAGATGTGTACCAAAAATATGGATACGTGGCTAATAAAAATCGCATGGGTGCCACAACTCACCTGACCATGAGGTTGAAGTATGACTAAGGATGATCCCAAAAATATTCTTAAAAAGAATCTTCGCGTAATGCGAGAACAGAGAAAACGACATGAGCAGGCCGAAATTGAAATTGAAAAAGATGAAAGCGACGATTCTTCTAATATTTCTGGCCCCAAAGATGAACTGGAATATCACCGCATGAAAAAAGACATAAAGGACTCGCGTGATGAAAAATGATAAGGATGAAGTAAAAAGCAAAGACGAAGCTATTTCTCGTTTAAATTCATACAAAAATAAAATCAAAGAAGAATCGGTGGTTTTATCTTCTAGACTAATAGCTCAGGAAAAATCTAAGAAGGGTAAAAAGTAAATTTCTATAACACAGATAGATCGCCTACCGATGCTGTCGGACTGGTTTTCCGCTGCGCTCCAAACTAGCCGTAAATGTGGGCGTTATGAGAACAGCGATGATTAAAATACTTAAATCGATATTAGTTTTAGCAGTGATCGGGATCGTAGGCAACTGGGGGTTAGGTATTTATCTATTTGATTCAAAAGGAACTGATGTTGCCTTCCAATCATCTGATGGAAATTGGGCTGACAATGAAGTTCTTTTCAAAGGACGTGGTTTTGAATCAATGGTTTTTTATTTCGAGTTATATAAAATACGCTGTGAGGTAGAAGATGTTTCACTTCAGCGAGTAACTGATAAACCGAGCATTTTTAAGGCAAGTCGTTGGTTCGATGATTACAGCCAAAAAAATGGAAAGTACCTTTAGCTGATCATCATCCAAATCTAAAAGGCGCTTTCTATTATCCAAATGTTTCAATGAAGCACTGCTACAATGGCGGTTCTACAAAAGATGAGCTGGCCTTAGCAGAGAAAAGAGCGAATGAATATCTATCAAGACTTCAGTAATTGCATAACAAAGCAAGCCAAAATCGTAGCACTACGTGCTACTGGACTTGATAAAGCTCGCCTTTGCTTGCAGCGTTATGAGTTTTTATTGTGATTGGAATGCTGGCAATTATCTTCCTGGTGTTAGCCTTCTTTATAGTGGCGTTACCGGTATTGATCGTGTACGTAACGAAAAACGAAACATTAATCTCAACAACAGTAGGGAAAATATTTTGGCCTAAAAAATTCTTTTATTGGTCATCTTCTATAGGGGCGGTATCTTTGTTGGGATACAAATTCGTAAGTTCCATATTTATAGCGCCTGCCTTTATGTCCATATTTTTAGCTCTGTTGTGGGTAAGATTACTGCCTTTGAAGAAATCATAAAAAAAAAATTTGCAGACCGAAAGGTTTGTACAATTGCACGGTTATGCGTCGGGGAGAGTCAGTAATTGGAAATAATAATATTCGTAGGGGTAGTAGCTTTATTAGCAGGTCTTTCCGCAGGGCCATGTTTACTGGTCTGGTCATTGTCGGCTAAATGGCTTCCTGAAAAGTATTACTTTCCGCCTATTAAAATGACGTTTTTATGTGTGGGTTTATCTTTGGTTACCGCATACGCGATTAATTTTCAACTTGAGGGAGGCGGCATATCCATTATCATGGCAATCCTATTCTTATCAACTATTTGGTCTATTTTTTTACTGCCAATACTTTTAATATTTAAATTTGTAACACAAGGTTCTGGCAGTGAGGAAAACACATAAAAAACCACTCAAATTCGTTCTGGCCACAAAAGACGTGGCCTCCACCAGACTCGCTAACACTAACCGTTTAGCGGAGTGTTAACTGTAATAGGAGAATATATGCGTAACATATGGATAATTTTACTCTTGATAGTTTTTCTTGCTGGATGCACCTCTAATCATGAAAAGACTAACAATGAGCAGGAATATGTAGAGATTACTCTTAAGGACAATTTTTACTACGTTAATGGTGACGTGGTGCCAAAAGGTAATGCAGATCAGCTTGTAAGATTATTAAGTAAGAAGAACATTAAAAAAATATTGACACATGATTTTACGGTGGATGATTTTTTAGAAATTAACTCGATTTTAAATGGGAAAGGTTATAGCTTTTTCTACCTAAATGAAAAAAACGAAATAAAGCAAATTAACTTTTTGTAATTATCTACAGAGAATAGATAGCTAACAAATTGCTTAAGTACACTCCGCCAGCTAAAGCTGGCTCCGCGGGAACGCCTAAGCTGAGCCTTGTCGTCCCCTTAGCAAGGCATTACGTTTCCACTGGAGCTCTGCAAGTGAAGAAAATATTGGTGGCTATACTTATGATTTTGTCGACGGGATGTGTGGCTCCAGAAAATATAGAAAAAGAATATTCAGTATTAGGCGGTTCATGTGTTGAGGTTGGTAAAAGCATGGAAGCTGTTGAAGGTTGCCTCAATATTAAATTTACACAAATTACTTATCAAGACAAAATTGTTAAAGACTTTAGTAAATGCAAACCTTATTGGGGCTGGCCGTTCGTTCAATCTTGTGTTGGTATTAATATCATATACAACGAAAGTAAAATTGTAACGAAATGGTTTGCTTGGGGAGAGCTAGATGGGTTGTAACATAACAAGCATATGTTGTTCACTCCTTCGGGTCTGAAACCTTCGTTCAGCTGCGCTCCACTATGAACCCGAATGCGAGTGTTATGCATCTTGAGGAATACTAGTGTCTACTATATTTGCGTTCGTAAAATTATTTGAAAACAAGGATTACGCACAGGCTTTTGTGAGCGGACAATTGTTCATGAATACCATTCGATCCTTCAAAGAATATAAAGACGACGCTGGTGAATTACGTGGAGATGAATACGAAGGAATAGTTGCACTTTATCAACCTAAGAAGTTAGGTGAAATAAAATTTGGTGAGCATACTATTCCAGCATCTGATTTAGCTGCACCAATAGTCATACATGGTAATCATTTACTAAATCACAATGTTTTCTGCATATATTCACTTAATAGCCAAGGTTACGACACCGTATCAGCAGAAACGTTATCTGATTTCAAGCGTACTCTTGAGCTTCATGACTCATGTTTTGGACTGGGAAAGTACTGTGTAGTTATTCTAAATGCTTCGCAATTTATTGAGCGATGTCAGTCTGCAATAAAAAAATTAAACGTTAATGGTAATTTTGGCTTAGTCGATTACTTCAATGAGCATGAGTTCCACGGAAATATGCCAAGTGACAAACTCGGATATCAAAAGAGGAGCATATTCTCTCATCAGCGCGAATATAGAGTTAAAATTGATTTAAACCGCTCTGAGCCAGGCCCATATTTATTGAACGTGGGTGATTTAAGCGATATTGCAGTCATTACCACACCAATAGAGTTCAATGAGAAATTAGAACTGAAACTACCAGATGGTAGCAGTGCCTGACTTCAAATTTAAAAAATTAACCTCAATAAACTACGCTTCTTTCGGAAATTTATAACAGCGTTATGCGCCACAAAAAAGGAGTATTTACTTGTCGATCTGGATACGAAAAATTACCAACAATGAAAGTGAAAACTTTTTAAAACTGGGAAAGGATATTTGGGATTTACGAGACTTATATAAACTGTTCGAATCTTGGGTGACAAAAGAAGGGCCAAACTTAAATGCAAGAGAAGGCTGGATCGCTGATATAGGGTTTTCTCCAAGGGCGGGAGCTTGTGGAGGAGGACCTATCTTGACCCCAGAAATTATGAAAATATGCGTTGAAAAAAATATATCAATCTACCTATCCGAATACGATGACAGAGAAGAAAATGTATAACAATCGCAACCATGCTATAGGTGTTAATAGGCAAGGACAGTAAGTGCACAATCACAGATTATTAAATTTTAAAACGCTTTTTATAACAGCCAGTATCTGGGTAGCAGCAACTTTTATCGTTGCTTTCTTTATGGTGACTCTGATTGGTGGGCGCGGTGGCGATGTCATTTTGTGGTTCGGGTTTCTCCCTGGATTAATAGGCTGGGCACTTCATATTGGCTTCATTAAAATTACAAAATCGATCCGTGGTTTTCCTACCGCTCGGCCGCTTTTTATTGGTTTAGTCTCATTATGTGTAATTAGCGCAATCGTTACAGCCATAGGAAGCCCAGAACCTATGTACGCTGCGGTAGTTATGATTTTTATGTTTGGGACATTACCAACGCTGTTTGCTGCATATATGGCTCATTGGGTTTTACTAAAACTATATCGTGGTGATAAAAACACTTAACGAGTACTTTAAAAAACAAACCCAGTAGTTAGAGTCAAATCCGTTCATCGAATACACTTATAAAAACAAGAGCAATCATTATAAAAACAAATCATTAAATCAATCGATGTTTGATGCAAAACAGCTTAATAAACAGAGTGGTAGATTTTGCGAGTTTTTGGCTTGTGTCATAATTTCTCGCTAATCTACTTAAAACCAAAACTGGTTTATATCATGAAGCTAAATGCATCCATCGTTAGATACCCTTTAATATTTACCTTTCTAGTGTGTTCGCAATTATTATCGAGTTTAACTGCGTTTGCTGAGGACATTTGGGTTTTAAATCACGCCAATATTATTGATGTAAATGACACCGATGAAACCATTAAAAGAGATATGGCGGTTATTGTTGAAGGGAAGATAATTAAATCGATTGTATCAAGCTCGCAAATACCCTCACATATACCAAAAATTATTGATGCTAAAGGCGCTTATCTTTTACCGGGTTTGGTAGATATGCACGTACATGTGTGGGATAAGCCAGAATTAAAAGCGTATTTAGCGAAGGGAGTGACAAGCGTTCGAAACGCTTCTGGCATGCCTTACCTTTTGGAGTACCAAAGTGATATTGAAGCGGGTCAGTTGGTTGGCCCTCGATTAATTACCACAGGTCCAATTCTTAACAGCTCCGGCCCAAACAGCCAGGCCAATCATCAAATTGTAGAAACAGCCGAACAAGCCATTGCAGCTGTTAACTGGCAATATCAACAAGGTTTTAAACATCTTAAGGTTTACTCGAATTTATCCACCGAAGCCTACCAAGCTATATTAATTGAGGCACAAAAACTTGGAATGTCGGTAATGGGTCATCCTCCCGAGGGTAAACGCGACCCAGGAATTCCCTTTGATAAACCCTTTCATATTGAGTTTGAATCGATTCTTGATGATAACCTTGTAACCATTGAACACGTTGAATCTATTGTTTGGCATGCATTGAAAGAAGACATCAACTCGCAGGCATTCCAGACGGTTGCACGTAAAATCGCGCAAGCGAAGGTTGCAGTAACACCCACGCTGATTGCTCATCACAATTTAATTAAGGTCGCACAAACTCACGGTGACTATTTGCAACGATCAGGAACGGAAACCCTGAATCCGTTTATTACGGCCTTTGAGAAAGATGTTTATGACTACTGGTCGAGTCGACCTAAATATTTTCGTGAAGATCTTGATCACTTTTATCTTGAGGCTACTAAGATTCTCTACGAGAGCGATGTGAAACTCGTGGCTGGGTCTGACTCTGGAATATTCACGAATATTCCTGGCATATCGTTAATTGACGAGTTAATGCTATTGCAAAAGGCAGGATTACCTAATTTAGAGGTTCTAAAATCGGCCACCATAAACGCGGCAGAAACTCTAAATGAAGCAACTCAGTTCGGCGCAATACAGGAAAATCTTGCAGCAGATTTGGTGCTGTATTCAGAAAACCCGCTCGATAAATTAACGACACTTTATGAACCCA
Organism: uncultured Alteromonadales bacterium; assembly: GCA_937864365.1. Taxonomy (GTDB): domain Bacteria; phylum Pseudomonadota; class Gammaproteobacteria; order Pseudomonadales; family Cellvibrionaceae; genus Sessilibacter. The sequence goes on from CALMJT010000018.1 coordinate 17,428, forward strand.
AGGCCGTTATTAAAGCCGGGCGATATTTTTCTGAAGACGAGTTAAAACAACTATGGAAAGAAGCTAGTGAGAGCAATTTAGAGCGTTCACAGGCGCAAATCTATAATGCACTTGAGCAACAGGAATCTTTTAGGAAGCCCTAAGTTGGTTAGAACCCCCTACAGAAACCAGCAAAATTTTACGGTAATTCAAAAAGACTTTCTTTAAAGATTCTTTTTAAAAAGAAAAGCCGACCTAGGCCGGCTTGAAATCTTGTCAATCAAAGCAGTGACAAGTAAGAGGGGTTCTTTCCGATTTTTACAACTAAACTTTTTCTAAGGTTAGATAAACCAATGTTTGGGTAAGAAGCTGATACGCGATTTCACCAAATGCCATAGGGCCGGTTAAATCGGCGGTCTTTTTACCTTCTAGGTCGCAATACAATAGGTTCCAAATACTGTTACACGAGAACGCGATATTGGTGGTGTCGGTACGACCCAACGCCTTATCAAACTCGGCAATGTAGTCTTCAACCGGACGCGCAAATTTATATTCTACGTCTGGAAAAACCGGCGCATAGAATTTAGCGTCTTCGCGGCTTACATCCAAAATAGCCACGTTTACCAACACGCCTGAGTAGTCAGCAACCAGCGGCCAGCGCACATCAATGTGGTTTTCGGTTACATACTCGGCAAAATTCCAAGTATCGCCATTAACCTCACAACTGTTAACTTCAAAACCAGTTTGTTTAAATTTGATAACCGGGCCGTCACCCTGCTCAAACAAGTTAACGGTTTTAATTTGCGCAGTTTGCTCTTCTGGTAGATGCACGTGCATTGCTACGGCCTGCGCATCGCTGAGCATGCCCGATGCTGGGCCAAAACCTACCTTCGCAGAACGCTCACCCATTTGGTCTACACGAAAGCCACTCACCCAACCAATAATGGGCGAGAAGTACATGTTAGGGTAATCAGGAGCATGCTGGGCATATTCCATGTGAACACTCGATTCACCCGGCAGAATCAACAGCGTGAAACCATGCTCGGGCGCTTCTTTTGCGATTCGCGAAACAGAATTTACATCGTAAAGCGTTAAATGCGGACGAGCATTAGAGGGAAAACCACTAATAACGCTGACATGCAGCATTTCTTCGTCTACGCGGCCACCGTCGTTGGCCATAAAATAAGGAATTGTTCCAGCTATCCAATTGCCTGATGGCAGACCTTCGAGAACGTTTTCATCACCCGCTAAAACCATGTAATCGCCTGCTGCGATCATTTCGACAACTTCTTCGCGAGTTGCCATTTTATTTAAAAACGTTACCAATCCTTCATCAGCCATCTGTATCTCCAAATCAGCTTATACCGCAGCTGCCTGCTTCATCAAAACTCCAACTTCTTGGCGCATAGTTTTCTGATTTTGACCCAAGAAATCTCTTATACGTCGCGCCGCTTGCAATTTTATTACCGGATCAGGTTTTGTCATAACCTGTGCGCGTAGTTTAGCGAGTAATAGCCGATAAGCCATATGTTCGCTTGGAATGAAATTTTCATTCTCTAAAATTTTCTGCCAAACCTGATGTTCGGCTTCCGGCAATGATAGCTCGCTTGATCTTGGTGTGTTAAGCCACTTATTTAGTAGCACCAATTCCTGAATCAAACTGCGATAATTTTTGCGGAAGTACTCGCGAATTGTATCGATCGATTGAAGCTTTTCAGACTCGGTTTTACCTTGTACAAAAACACTGCGTTGACGCGATATCAACAGATTTAACGGTACACTTCCAGAATTAAGATTTATGGTTCCGCTTAGTAGCTCTAACCAAACTGGGCTTTTTGCCGCCGGTAAAATTAAACGCTGTTTGCTGGTATTTTGTCGAACCTGTGTACGCAATCGATCACTGTTCACACCGCACAATTGTTCTATTTCACTTTGCAGCTGATTGTGATTCTCGATAAAGAATTTACGAAGTTCAACTGCCAAACTTAATAGCGTCGAGCCACTGTTAGATTTAGCAGCCAATAAGGTTAAACGGCTGAGTAAAAACTTTAACGGTAGCAATTGCGTTCGAATGGGCAGTTGGTTTTTCAACACATTTTCCCAAACGCGATCCACCTCAGTAGGAACGTAAAAAAGCTGATGATTTACCGCGGTCGATCTCTTGATATCTTCAGAAATCAACTGAACCATTGATTCGTTAATTCCCAAAAAACTAGAAATGACGCTGGCATCAAGACCTTTTACCAAGGCAAGAGCAACTTGTTGACGCACCAGATTAGAATAGTTGCGCGTGGGATCGCCTAAAAAAGCTGCTCGATTTAAGACATCACGAGTAATGAAGCCACCTTCGGCAGCAGCCAACTTAGGCACATTAGCGTGAACGTACACCGGGCAATTACCAACGTTAGCGTAGCGCCAACGCCCAGTTACTAAATCTTCTTCGCTACTAATCTTTTTATTGCTGGAAAAGAAAGTAGTTAAAAGCTTTTTATCTCCCGTATCCAGTGCAATATCGTAGCAACGTTCAGATTCATTAAATCTGGCCGCTTTTATAAACCACGGCGTTTGTATACCTAGCGCGAGTTCTAGGTCACGGAGATCCTTTCGGTCCATGGAGTACCCCTGAAAAATACTTTAGACGTGTATGTCCATATCCAATTAGTTAAATTTATTTCCGGTACAAAAAATACGAAGACGACAACGGTTTGAGAATTCTCAAATTTTGTCCTAAAAGAAATGGATTCTTCAAACAGGAAGACATAAGACCAGAAAAGTCTTGATATTGTCAATTTGCTAGAAAAAACAAAACATCGGAAAAAAAGTATGGTTTTATGATTTTTTAATTAATAAATTCTATACAGATATTCTTTCCACTGACGAGAATTTATTTTCCAATTTTGTAAATAAATGTCATTACTTAGAATACGTGTATGGCTAATTTCGCTGATCGCAATTATAAACGATCTTGAACAAAGTTCGTCCAATATAACAAATTTGGGAAAATACCCAAAAATATATGAGGTATAGAAATTAAACTGTCGCTATTGCGAAGGAGTTATCATAAATTAACGTTTAAAACGCCACATTTTAGATTTAGGCGTCAGTCAATTTTAGAGTTGAGAAATGTTTCAAATTTTCGGATTTTTGATCTAAAAAGACAATTCGAGTTTTCTTTGATCAATTTAACATCATAAAATGTGAAAAACTTATTGCCTATTTATTAAAAATAAAAATTGAAGCTTTATTTATTAGTGATAATTTGCCCAAAAATCAATCGGGTTAATTAATTGTTTAAATGCAAGTTCTGTGATCTACGTCTAGTTTGATTGACTTGTCAGGTTTTTCTAATACTTATGTAACCTTCTTTTTTACTAAATCGACGTATTTACGCTTTAGCAAAATAATCCGATAAAACAGATTCCCAACTATTAATGATCTGCTTTGTATTTTTATTGGGGATAATCCTACTTGAATCGTTGGGCAATTAAGTTGACATTCAACGGGTTAAACAGTAATTATTTTTAATATCTTATTTTTTAAAAACTTAGACTAACCCAAAGTTTTTAACACCACGATAACGTGTCGCTGTTTTTAATTTCTGCCAGCACTTGGAATTGTAAAAAATTTGATGTCGAGTTTTTGTTTCTATAGAGCAGCTAATTGACGACAGAGTTAATCAAAGGGTTCTTTAATAATAGAATTTTTTCGTTGAAGATTAGCGGTTTTAACTCTGTTGCAAGAGCAAGTGCGAAGAATAATTTTTTATTTTACAAAATTAACAACATACGAAACATTAAGATTTTCATGCGGTAAAACCCAAATGATGTTCCCGAAAATTTTAAAATCTGTAGGAGTTTTTAATGGGAATATTCTAATAAAAAGTAATTTGAGAAAACCCGTGAAAATTACCTGACAATATTTACAGGTAAAACGTATTTAAAAAGATCGAAGGGACAACGGCGAGGGATTCAGACGAATTCAAAACTCATAAAAGGAAATTTACGCGTGATTAGTTTTGAGAACAAGAAATAATTAAACACTTGTGGGAATAACAAATCAGGGTGGTAGTGGCAATCCTCCGTTTAAGCCTGAGCTGCATTAACCGGAGGATCTGACTGAAAATCAATGTGGCGTTAACTGTGTTAGAGGGCCGTAAAGTTCTGGTCGACGGTCACGAAACAATCCCCAAGCTCGACGCTGCTGAGCGAACGCGTTTAGGTCAAGGGTTGAGAGTATAATTTCCTGCTGATCGCGACTGGCTTCTTGTAAAATTGCTCCGGTGTTATCACTGATAAAAGAAGAACCATAAAAAGTAATTGAGCAACTCTCGCCTTGCTCAACACCAATTCTGTTTGACGCAACAACGGGAACCATGTTGGAAGCCGAATGGCCTTGCATGGCTCGTTGCCAATGATCTTTTGAATCAATACTGTGATCTTGAGGCTCGCTGCCAATGGCTGTTGGATAAAACAATATCTCGGCGCCGTGCAAAACCATGGCACGTGCCGCTTCTGGAAACCATTGGTCCCAACAAATCGCCACACCAATTCGACCAAATTTTGTTGACCAAACTTTGAATGGCGTATCACCGGGGGAGAAGTAAAATTTTTCTTGGTAGCCGGGGCCGTCTGGAATATGCACTTTACGGTAGTTATCAAGTACAACACCGTCGGCATCGATTACTGCCAGCGAATTAAAATAGCATTGGTTGTCTTTTTCGAAATAGCTGATCGGCAACACCACGCTCAGTTCTTTAGCAAGTGCACTAAAGTGACTGAGTAAATTGTTGTTAATAAAAGGTGTGGCTAAATCAAAGTGTTTGGGATCTTGGTCTTTACAAAAATACGGCGCTGCAAACAATTCTTGCAGCAAAATAATATTTGCGCCCTGCGCTGCGGCAGAACGGACTAGACTCTCTGCGGTTGCAAGGTTCTCGTCAAGATTCCATGAACACGCAAATTGCGTGGCTGCTACTGTAACCATAGGTATTATTAGCCTTAGTCTTCGTTTATCAGTTCGCCTTGTCGGCGCGTACGTTCTTCGCGCGAAGAAATATAGTAGGCTGCAAATGCTGCCGTTAGTACGGTCAGAATCATTATCGTAGCAAGAGCATTGATTTTTGGACTTAAACCCAAGCGCACCGACGAGAAAACAATCATCGGTAACGTGGTAGACGATGGCCCAGAAACAAAGCTTGCAATTACCAAGTCATCCAACGAAAGAGTAAATGCCAACAACCATCCAGATACCAAGGCCGGTAAAATGATCGGCAAGGTAATAAAGATAAAGGTCTTGATCTTATTGGCGCCCAAGTCCATTGCAGCTTCTTCTAGGGATCGATCCATTTCAGCTAAGCGTGACGAAACCACCACGGTAACGTAAGCCATGCAGAATGTGACGTGGGCAATCCAAATGGTCAGGAAACCACGCTCTTGCGGCCAGCCAAAGCTATTAACCATAGCCACAAATAGAAGCAATAATGACAGACCGGTAATAACCTCTGGCATAACCAACGGTGCCGTTACTAGGCTGCCAAATACCGTTTTACCGGTAAACTTACCCGCCCTTGCCAATACCAATGCTGCTAAAGTACCCAGTATCACCGCGGCCGACGCTGAGAAAAACGCTAACTTTAAGCTGACCCAAACCGCAGACATAATCGCGTCGTCGCGAAATAGTTCGACGTACCACTTAAAAGAGAAATCAGCCCAAATGTTGACGCGCTCAGAACTGTTAAAGGAATAAATAATCAGAACCAGCATCGGTGCATAAAGGAAGAAAAATCCAAACCCGAGCACAATCTTAGTAAACTTTGATACGTTCGCCATCAGGATTTCTCCTCCAATTCTCTAAATTGGTATCGATGGAACAACGCTATAGGTATTAGCAGTAATAGCAACATGATGGTTGCCACGGCAGATGCCACCGGCCAATCTCGGTTGCCGAAGAATTCACCCCACAACACTTTACCTATCATTAAAATTTCCGCACCGCCCAACAATTCCGGAATGACGAACTCACCGACCGCCGGAATAAAGACCAACATGGAACCGGCAATAATTCCGCCACGAGACAATGGCAACGTAATTGAGAAGAAACTTCGGATAGGGCCAGCACCGAGGTCCGCTGATGCTTCTAGCAAACGCGAATCGAGTTTTACTAGGTTGGCGTACAGTGGCAAAACCATAAACGGTAAATAGGTATAAACGATACCAATGTAAACCGCGAATTCGGTATTTAACAATCGGATAGGTTCATCAACAAAACCTAAGCTGATTAAGACATTATTAATAATGCCGTTGTTTCTTAAAATTCCCATCCACGCGTAAATACGAATTAAAAAGCTCGTCCAAGACGGCAAAATAATCAGCATTAAACACAGGTTTTGAATGGAACCTTGCATTCTGGCAATGCCGTATGCAATTGGATAACCAATGGCCAAACATAAGGTGGTTGAGATGGCTGCTATTTTTAGAGAGCTTAAATACGCATTCAGATACAGAGTATCGGTGAACAACCATAGATAGTTGCCAAAGTTTAAATTAATGACGAGTTTTTCGTTGGCGTATTCAAAAATAGCCGTGTAAGGAGGCTGTGCAATTGCCGCCTCAGAAAAAGATATTTTTAAAATAATTAAAAATGGCACAGCAAAAAATAATATTAACCATGCATAGGGTGGAAAAATTAACCACCATTTTTTAAAACGTCGCCATTGGAAATCTTTCATGATATCTCTTTTTGGGGAATTGCAGATTAGCCAAAACGATCAACCGATAGTTAGCCCTACGGAATACAAATCGCTTTAGAAAAATTATTCGGTCAAAACAACGCTCGCGTTGTCATCCCAATAAACCCACACTGGGTCGTCCCATGTGAGCCGATCACCGGCCCATCGAATGTCGTTCATTTCAGTAACTGAAATGGTTTTTCCCGAGGGAGTCCGCACGTGATAAACCGAGTGCGAACCAAAATAAGCAATGTCTTTTACTACACCGCTTATGCAGTTGTATTGTTGATCGGGTTTCGTTTTTGATATGGAAATTTTTTCTGGGCGTAAGGCTACAGCGACTTCTTGACCCACAAAGCAGGTAATACCATGACCGATGTAAATTTCAGTCTCGCAATCATCGCTGGTAATCGTTACGTAGCTGGGTTCGTCGTCTTTAACGGCGCCTTTTAATATATTTACAGAACCAATAAATTCTGCCGTAAATTGGCTGTTGGGCTGTTCATAAATTTCGCTAGGAGTGCCAACTTGGCAAATTTCGCCGGCATCCATAATGGCAATGCGATCGGCCATGGTCATGGCTTCTTCTTGATCGTGAGTCACCATGACACAAGTAACGCCTAAACTATCAATAATGTTGGCAATTTCTAACTGCATACGTGCGCGCAGTTTTTTGTCCAATGCACCCATGGGTTCATCGAGCAACAATAATTTAGGGCTTTTAATTAACGAACGCGCGAGTGCAACACGCTGTTGCTGACCACCGGATAATTGATGGGGTCTACGTTTGCGCAAATGCTGCATTTGCACAAGGTTAAGCATGTTAGTTACTTTTTCGGCAATTTGCGATTTATCGAGTTTATCTTGCTTTAAACCAAACGCTAAATTTTGCTCAACCGTCATGTGTGGAAATAACGCGTACGACTGAAACATCATATTGATTGGACGTTCGAAGGGTTCGTGATCGTTAATTCGCTCACCTTGCAAAATAATATCGCCCGAGGTTGGTGTTTCAAAACCAGCCAGCATTCTTAATAGTGTTGACTTTCCACAGCCAGAAGCACCTAACAAGGCAAAGATTTCGCCTTTTTTTATGGTTAAATCAACAGAGTTAACCGCAGTAAAATCACCAAATTGTTTGCTAACTTTACGTATCGTTAAGTATTCCTCATCGGCATTTAAAATTTGATCAGGATTTGCGGAGACGGTTTTTCCAACATTGTGATTTTCAGCGGTATTCACAGCATACACTCAGACAAATTCGCAGAATGCTCCTGCAAATGCAGGAGCGACTTTCAAAGGGAAGGGTTATTGACCGGTTTTAATTTCGGTCCAAGCACGATTTAATACGCGATCGATTTTGGCGGGCTTAACGGTTGCGGTATACAACTTAGCCTTCACATCAGCAGGTGGATAAATAGATTCGTCAGACTTAATTTCTTCGTCAACAAATTCTAATGATGCGGTTACTGGATTTGGATACCAAATTTCGTTGGTGTTTTCAGCGGCGATTTCTGGCTTCATTAGGAAGTTCAAAAACGCGTGAGCCTCCTCGACGTTTTCGGCATCTTTTGGAATACCAAACATATCAACCCAAAGAAGAGCACCTTCTTTTGGAATGATGTAACTAATTTCTATACCGTTATCGGCTTCCGCAGCATCGGCCTGTGCTTGAGCGATATCACCAGACCAACCTAAGCTAACGCAAATTTCGCCACCGGCTAAATCGTCAATGTATTTAGATGAATGGAAATAGGTCACCGATGGCGCTAAAGATTTGAGTAACTCTTTTGCAGGTGCGCTGCCTTGGTAATCTTTAATATCTTCCGAGTTTGGATCTTTACCTAAATAGTGTAAAGCAGCGGCATAAACCTCTGTTGGAGCATCCAAGAATGCAACCCCACATTTGCTCAGTTTTTCTAGGTTTTCTTTTTTAAAGATCAGATCCCAAGAATCTAAAGGTACGTCTTCACCTAAAACTTCTTTAACTTTAGCTTCGTTAAAGCCGATTCCAGTAGTGCCCCACATGTAAGGGATACCGTACTTATTGCCTGGGTCTAGTTTAGAGAGGTTTTCCATGAATGATGCGTCAAGACCACTGAAGTTGGATAACTTTGACTTATCTAATGGTAGAAAAACGCCGGCTTGAATTTGGCGCGACATAAAATCGATGGTAGGCACAACTACGTCATAGCCAGTGCGGCCTGCTAACAACTTGCCTTCAAGTACTTCGTTTGAATCAAACACATCGTAGGTAACTTTGATGCCAGTTTCTGCTTCAAACTTTTCAATAACATCCGCACCAATATAATCGCTCCAGTTGTAAACTTTTACGACTTTCTCTGCCAATGCATTGGTGCTGGCGAGCAACCCTGCTAGTGCGAATACAGCTAAAGTTGTTTGCTTCGATTTCATTCAATAACCCCCTTCAGGATGTTTAAAGATCTTCGACTAAGAGCGAAGATGAAATTTCAATCTACCTCAACATTAGAGGAAACAACCATCCTTGGAAAAAGACTTATTAAGAACCAATGTTTAAAAGTCCGAGTTGCAGTTTACGATTTCTATATATTCTGTCTACGCAACGCCCGGTAATAATTTGAAAAAAGTTTATCTTTTTTCAAAAGAGCGCCCATTAGATTAAAAACTTAATAACTTGGTATGAGTTTTAAAACTAGGCTTTTAATCGTATCGCCAAATCATCGAGTGACTTGCGAGCACGTTCAACCAACAAATCGATTTCTTCTTTTTTAATGACCAATGGCGGGCTCAAAATCATTGTTGAACCAACACCGCGCATTACTAAACCATTACCAACACTGATGTCGCGGCACAAGGTTCCTACAGCGCCTTTGTTTTCAAAAAACTCGTGCTTTGATTTATCTTTCATTAACTCAATAGCACCCAGTAAACCTAGGGTTCTTACCTCACCGACAAGTTCGTGATCGGCTAGCTGTTTCAGTTTGTCGGCAAAATAAGGCGCTAGTTCATTTTTAACGCGCTCAACAATGCCTTCATCTTTTAATATTTTTAAGTTTGCACTCGCAACCGCCGCCGCAGTTGGGTGACCGGAATAGGTAAAACCGTGGTAAAACTCTTCGCCGCTACTTTTTAATGTTTCTGCAATGTGATCGGCAACTAAAACACCACCGATAGGCAAATAACCGCTGGAGAGACCTTTTGCAATCGCCATTAAATCAGGTTTAATTCCGAAATAATCGCTGCCAAACCATTCGCCGGTTCGACCAAAACCACATATAACCTCATCGGCCACTAAAAGAATTTCATAGACATCGCAAATACGTTGAATTTCCGGCCAATAAGTTTCTGGTGGAATAACAACACCGCCAGCGCCTTGGATGGGTTCGGCAATAAAAGCTGCGACCTTATCTTCGCCAATGGCTTTTATTTTTGCTTCCAGTTCTTGAGCAACTCTTAATCCAAATGCGTTGGGATCTTCATCAAAGCCTTCGCCAAACCAATAGGGTTGGTTGATGCGCTCAATACCCGGCACGGGAAGATCACCTTGCTCGTGCATAGGCTTCATTCCGCCTAAACTCGCACCGGCAACAGTTGAACCGTGATACGCATTATTTCTGGCGATTATGACTTTTTTCTCGGGTTTCCCTTTACATGCCCAAAAATGGCGAACTAAACGGAAAATTGTATCGTTGGATTCAGATCCAGAACCTGTGAAAAATACGTGATTAATGTGCGCGGGCGCAAGCTCACTTAACTGTCTTGCTAATTCGATGGTCGGCGGCGTCGTGCATTGAAAAAAGCTGTTGTAATAAGGCAGCTGGCGCATTTGTTCAGTGGCTGCGTTAATCAGCTCTTCTCTTCCATAACCAACATTTACGCACCAAAGACCTGCCATACCATCAAGAATTTTATTGCCTTCGGAATCATACAAAAATACGCCTTCAGCACGATCGATAACGCGCGTCCCTTTTTTGGCAAGATCACCATGATCGGTAAATGGATGCAAATGGTGTTGCGCATCTAGCGCTTGGAGTTCGGCTGTGGTTGTCATTCTGGGTTACCTATACGTTGAGTAGCAAATACTCTCGCTCCCAAGAACTGATTACTTGGAAAAAAGTTTCGTACTCTTTATGTTTAATCGCTGAATAAGCGCGGACAAAATCGCGCCCTAGAATATCGGTTAAAGGATTGGGCTCCTGTAATCGACTGAGAGAATGCTCCAGTGATTTCGGAACATTCGAAGAAGGTAATTCGTACGCATCGCCCTGAATGGGATCTGCCGATGCTAATTTATGTTTTATGCCTAAATAACCGCTGGCTAAACTGGCTGCGATAGCCAGATAAGGGTTAACGTCTGCACCGGCAAAGCGTGCTTCAACCCGTGTGGATTCTGGCGTAGAAATAGGTACGCGCAAACCCGCGGTGCGATTATCAAAACCCCAATGGGTATTATTCGGCGCAGCATCGCCAAATAAGATTCGACGATATGAGTTTACGTTTGGAGCGTAAAACAACATGGCATCGGGCGTATGCTGCTGCAAACCGCCCAGATAATTCATAAACAGCTCGCTGAGCTGCCCTTCACTACCGGCGCTAAACACGTTTGCTTTGGTTTTAACATCTATCAACGACTGATGAATATGCATTGAGCTACCTGGCTCATTCTGCATAGGCTTAGCAAGAAATGTTGCATAAACATCATGACGCAGAGCGACTTCACGAATGGTGCGCTTAAAAAGAAATACTTGGTCGGCTCTGGACAACGGATCACCGTGTTCAAAGTTCACCTCCATTTGTGCGGCGCCAGACTCATGAATTAGTGTATCTACGTCTAATTCCATAGCGTCACAAAAATCGTACATCTCTTCAAACAGCGGATCGAATTCATTCACCGCGTCGATCGAATAAGATTGGCGCGCACGCTCGGGACGTCCCGAGCGACCAATCGGCGGCTGTAGAGGAAAATCAGCGTCGGTATTTTTTTGCACCAAATAGAACTCTAGCTCTGGAGCAACAATGGGCTGTAAGCCTTCTGCCTCATACAGTGCTAAAACACGTTTTAATACATTTCGCGGCGCTAAAGGATGCGGATTGCCCTTAGCATCAAAGCAGTCGTGAATGATTTGTGCCGTTGGTTCATCAACCCAGGGCACCATACGAGTGGTCGCCGGATCGGGACGCAGATAAAGATCAATATCTGCCGGATGGACAAGGCCTTCGATAGCGTCATCGTCGGGCCAATCGCCGGTGACCGTCTGAATAAATATGGCTTCAGGCAAACGTGTGCCTTCGCTATTTAAATATTTGCTGGCCGGTAAAATTTTGCCCCGTGCGTTTCCGGTCATATCCGGAACCAGAGCTTCAATTTCTGTAATTCTATTCTCTTGCAGCCAAAGTTTTAATTCTGCTTCGCTATTTATCATGTACTAACCAATTATTACCGTCATAAGCCGGTTAAAAATTTGAAACAATAAGTTCACTTATATTTATATTGAAAGCTAAAACAGTCGTTTTCAATCAAAAAATATAAAGACCAATTCAATGGTAAAAATCGTTCTAATTACTCGAACAACATCAAAAATACGTTACTTACGATAAATTTTTAAATTGCTATTTTTTTATTACTCAGTTTTTCATAACGAAAGAGTCACATCTAAAAACATTAACAATCAAATACTTTTATCAACAATTAAAAAAATTTAAATCATTAACCGAGTTTAGTTTTTCGATATTCTAAACATTGTGAGCGAAACCAAGAAAAAATAGCTCGATAAAAAGGCGTTTCGGTTACTAACCATTCTGGATGCCACTGCACACCCAGCACAGGCTTGCCTGGCGCACTGAACGCTTCAATTAAACCATCTTCTGCACGAGCTTCGACTCGCAATAAATTTGACAACTCTTTAACGCCCTGCCCATGCAAAGAATTCACATCGACCATTGGCTCATGCCAAATATCTGATAAAACGCCACCATCTTGAAGAGAAATTTTATGACTGAAAGCATATTGCTCAGCCAATGTTAAGGTTTTGTCTTCTCGATGATCGTTAAAACCCGGAGTGTGGTGAACTTGTTGATAAAGCGAACCACCCAGCGCGACATTTATTTCTTGAAAACCGCGACAGATACCAAAGATAGGAACACCACGATCGTAAGCACTTTTAATTAGAGACAACGTTAATTGATCACGAGCCTGATCAACAAGACTCGAGTCAAAAGGCTGTTCATCACTGTAGTGCTTTGGCTCTACGTTCGAATAACTTCCTGTTAGAACAATACCGTCAACTAATGATAAATATTCCTCAACACTTACATTATTGATAGCTGGAATAATAACAGGCATAGCCCCAAGGGCTTGCGTGACCGCATTGAGATACTTTTCCCCAACGCAATGAAAATAGTGTGGCTCCAGAAGTTTTCTGCATGCTGGTAAACCAATAACAAAACTCATAACAACCTCTCGAACAACAATAACCAGACCGTTTAAAATATTCAACACATTAACACAAGGAAAATGCATTTAGCGCCTGAAGGAATTCTCAACAAGTCAAAAAATGTGAACTTAAGAGAATTAACATCATATTTTTTATGACTATTTCGTTGATTGAAAAATTCCTTAGCGGTTAAATGTTTACAGGTCTATTTTATTGTGTTTAATATTATCAACACATAGCCAGGTTTGTACCAAATCGTACAACCTTGACCAATACTCGCAATTTCCTTTACTAAAACGCTATATAATCGGTCTCTGTTTTAAAATTAGACACCAACTTTCTAACGAACTGACGCAAACTCGGTTCAAAACAAAACGTTGCGCACTTCCTATGTGCACTAAACGTATCACTAAATGTCATTACGCTCTAATAAATGACATTTTTAGAATTAAACCAGCTCTGTATTCGACAGAATTTGCTCGTTATTTCTCTATATTCAAGTAACTAAAATTATCAATTTCTAATGAATTCAAGCACAAAAAAGAATCGCACCAAATGTCTGACTCAATCCTTAAAATCGATGAATTAATTAATAATTATGAATATTTAGACCTACTTATACCCGATTGCAACGGCGTTATTCGCGGCAAACGTTTACCGGTAGTCTACGCAAAAAAGGTATTTTCTCAGGGGGTACTTTTTCCGGCATCGTTATTCGCCGCCGACATTTGCGGTGAACCCTGCGAAGAAACGCACCTCGGTTTTGAAATTGGTGATGCCGATTACAACTGCCCAGCAATATTAGAAACTTTAGTTCCGGTACCTTGGGCACCAAAACGTGCACAAGTCTTGTTAGACATGATTGACGATGACGGACGCTCTTTTGCGGTAAACCCGAGAGAAGTTTTAAAACGCTTACTCGCCAAACTCTCAGCACAAAACATTCTACCTACTGTAGCGGTAGAACTTGAGTTTTATCTGCTGTCTCCCGATTGCGCAACCGAACCTCAAGCTCCGGTTAACCCAATTACTGGCGCGGTAGAAAAAAGCAGTCAAGTTTATTACATGGATGATCTTGATGCTTATGGTGAATTTATTGATGCCATTCAAAAAACCTGTGAAGAGCAGAATATTTTGGCCGAAGCTGCCATTTCAGAATGTTCACCGGGACAATTTGAGATCAATCTAAGTCACAGCGATGACCCATTAAAAGCCTGCGACGACGCGATTTACTTGAAACGAGCAATAAAAAATGTCGCTCGACAATGTGGATACACTGCAACCTTTATGGCAAAACCCTACGGGCAGTTTTCCGGCAGCGGCACCCATGTGCACACCAGTTTATACAATCGCAAGGGTGAAAATATTTTTGCCCAAGACGAGCGGCATCTCCGCTGGGCGATTGCAGGTTTACAAAACACCATGGCAGAAGCCATGCTTTTATTCTCACCTCACGCCAACTCCTTCCGACGATTTCAACCCAATTCCTATGTTGCGCTGAATAATAGTTGGGGTTATAACAACCGCACCGTGGCTTTGCGCGTACCGGTTAGTGATGATCAAAATAAACGCGTTGAACACCGAATAGCTGGGGCCGACGCCAACCCCTATTTAGTAGTCGCCGCAGTTTTAGCGGGATTACATAAAGGTTTAATGGACGAAAAAGATTGCACAGAAGCCATTAGCGGTAATGCCTATAAACAAACAAAAGCAACCAACCCAAATCACTGGCAAGCAGCTTTAGCGATATTTGAGCAGAGTCAATGGGTCAGTGAGTATTTCGGTGAAACATTTCATCAAGTATTTACCGCTTTAAAACACGCGGAAATTAACCGCTTTAACCGACACGTATCACCCTTGGAATGTGAGTGGTACCTCCAAACCGTATAAGTTATGAACGAAACAAATAATTCTTGGTACCAACACAGCGCTAACTGGAAAACACAATTTCCGCAATTAACTGAAAATAAAACCGTTGATGTCTGCGTTATAGGCGCAGGCATCACAGGTCTTACTACAGCACTTAATCTTGCCGAACAAGGTTTACGCGTTTGCATACTTGAAAGCGAGCACGTTGGCTTTGGCGCATCAGGTCGCAGTGGCGGTCAAATGATTTTTGGCTTTGCCGCCGAACAACCAACCATTGAAAATTTAGTCGGCAAAAATAACGCAAAAATCATTTGGGATTGTGGACTAGATGGCTTAAACCTTACTCGATCAAGAATCGAAAAGCACAAAATCGACTGTGATTATGTTGCAGGACAAGCCAATCTAGCGTTAAAACCCAGACAAGAAAAAGATTTGCGTCATTGGCAAGAATCCTTAGAAAAAGACTACGGCTACCAAACACTTGAATTTTGGGATAAACAAAAAACTCGCGAAGAAGTGAATAGTGAAAAATACATTGCCGGTCTGTACGACAGCAACAGTGCGCACTTGCATCCTTTAAATTACACGCTCGGCCTAGCCAAAGCGGCCCAAGAAGCGGGCGTAGAAATTTTTGAATATTCTCCGGTAACCCAATTAAAAAAAGGCAATCCCGCAGTCGTTAAAACACCCAAAGGCGATATTACAGCAAGCTTTGTTGTACTCGCTGGCAATGCCTATTTACCCGAATTAGGCGTTGGTCTTCGCAATAAGGTCATGCCTGTGGGCACTTACATCTGTGCCAGTGAACCCTTGGGCGAAGAAAAGTGTCGAGAATTAATTACCAATAACTACGGAATTTGCGACATTAATTTCGTTTTAGATTATTACCGGTGTTCCAGTGATTTTCGCATGCTTTTTGGCGGCAGAGTTTCTTATTCAACACTTGAACCCGCCAACCTAAAAAACACCATGCGCAAAAGAATGATCGATGTTTTCCCACAATTAAATGACGTCAAAATTGATTTCGCCTGGGGCGGTTACGTTGCCATTACCATGAACCGTGCACCACATTTTGGTCGCGCCGATAAAAATATCTTTTTTGCTCAAGGCTTTTCGGGTCATGGAATTGCTGCAACCGGACTTGCCGGAAAATTAATGGCCGATGCAATTACCGGCACCGCCGATAAATTTGACGTTTTTGGCAAAATTCCACATATGTCGTTTCCGGGTGGAAGAATGTTTAGAACACCAGCCCTAGTACTAGCGATGGCTTGGTTTAGAATGAAAGATATGTTGCCTTAAAATGACTAAAATCATGACTCAAACAAACAATATTTGGTTTCCACCCGAGTGGCATCAACACGAACGCTGCTGGATGGCTTGGCCATGCTTTAAAGACTTATGGCAAGAGCACTTCACAGACGCAAAATATACTTACGCAAATATCGCCAATACTATCGCACATTTTGAATCGGTAACCATGCTGGTTCATCCAAGCCAAGTAAAAGAAGCGCGTCGATTACTGTCACACAACGTTGAAATTCTTCCCATGGATATCAATGACTCTTGGATGCGCGACACAGGCCCAACCTTTGTTTTTAACAACCAAGAACTACAAGGTATTGATTGGACGTTTAACGGCTGGGGCAAATTTCCCTTTCAACAAGATCAATTTATCGCTCAAAATGTTTTGCGACATTTATCGTTGCACATTATATCGAGTGATCTTGTCAACGAAGGCGGTGCCATTCATACCGACGGCGAAGGCACATTAATGGTTACCAAAAATGTGCAGCTGAATAAAAATCGTAATCCAAACTTGTCGCAACAAGATGTTGAAGAAAAATTAAAAGCAGCGACCGGCTGTGAAAAAATTATTTGGTTTGATTACGGATTAACAGACGATCACACTGATGGACATGTCGATCAATTCGCATGTTTTGTGGCACCACAAAAAATAGTGGTACTCGACAGCGATAATCCCACAGACAGTAATTACTCGCGTTTAAAATCTCATATCGAGCAATTGCGTAATGAAACCGACGCTAAAGGAAGACCGTTAGAAGTCGTTAGTATTCAACAACCCAGTTGTGAGCTAGAAGATAACGCTCGCCTTGGAAAATCCTACATTAACTTCTATATTGCAAATGGCGGCGTCATTATGCCCTCTTACGGTGAACCCGAAGCAGACCAAGCAGCCTTCGATGTTTTGCAAAATTGCTTTACCGATCGCCAAGTGGTGCAAGTCGATTGTCGAACTCTCGTTCGTGGCGGTGGTAATATTCACTGTATTACACAACAACAGCCAAAGGCTTAATTTTTATTATTTGCGAAAGATTATAAAGCCATAATTTATTCGACTTATTTTTCTGCTCAGTATAAAAAAACCAAGCAATATTGCTTGGTTTTTTTATTTGAAGAGCCCGATTTATTAAAACTTACAAAATCAAAAAACTATTTATGTTCGCGACAATTAATAATCCAAATTCATCCAAGTGGCTTTTAGCTCGGTATATTTTTCTAATGCGTGCAATGATTTATCTCGGCCGTTACCGGATTGTTTAAAGCCACCAAAAGGTGCCGTCATGTCACCGGCATCGTAATAGTTTACCCATACCGAACCCGCTCGTAATTTACGAGATACTCGATGCGCGCGCGCCAAGTCGGTTGTCCATAATGCTGCGGCAAGTCCGTAGTCGGTATCGTTAGCGATGGCGATGGCTTCTTCTTCGGTATCAAAACCAATTACCGACAATACCGGCCCAAAGATTTCTTCTTGGGCGATGGTCATTTTGTTATCCACGTTATCAAACACAGTGGGTTCAATATAAAAACCGCCGGTTTTTTCAAGCGCTTGCACACCACCACAAGAAAGTGTCGCGCCACCGGATTTACCCGTTTCGATGTAACTCAAAACTCGTTGCATTTGCGCCTTATCAACCATGGCGCCAAGGCTTGTCTCCGGATCGAGCGGGTCGCCGGGCTGCATGGTTTTAGCAGCATTAATCACTTTTTCAACAAACTCTTTTTTAATGGAGTTATGCACTAATAATCGAGAACCGGCGGTACACACCTCTCCCTGATTAAAGAAAATACCAACAGCGCTAGCTTTAGCGGCGGTATCTAAATCGGGCGCATCTGGGAATACAATGTTCGGGCTCTTGCCGCCGCACTCAACAAAGGTACGTTTCATATTGCTTTGCGCACCCAGTGCAAGCAGATGCTTACCAACCGCGGTTGATCCGGTAAAGACCAAGCCATCGATATCCATATGCGTTGCTAAAGGTTCACCGGCCTCTTTGCCCAAGCCGGTAATCACATTAAATACGCCAGCAGGAATACCTGCCTCTAAGGCAAGCTCACCCAGTTTTAACGCGGTAAGAGGTGATTTTTCTGAAGGTTTTAAGATTACGCTGTTGCCTGTGGCCAGAGCTGGGCCGATTTTCCAAGCCGCCATAATGAGTGGAAAATTCCACGGCACAATAGCCGCAACGACACCTAAGGGATCGCGAGTTACCAAACCCAATTCTTTCGGGCTAGTGGGAGCTACTTCATCGTAGATCTTATCGACGGCTTCAGCATTCCAGCGAATACAACGCACCGTTGCAGGAATATCCACCGCTAAAGAATCGCCAATGGGTTTACCCATATCAAGGGTCTCAAGTAACGCTAACTCGTCGCCGTGTTTTTGTATGAGATCGGCAAATTTCAATAATTTTGATTTACGCACGCCCGGTGGTAATTCCGACCAACAACCCGATTCAAAGGCATTACGAGCAGCGGTTACCGCAAGCTCTACGTCGGCTTGATTACAGGCGGGAATATTGGTTAGCACTCGACCATCAATGGGACTGACACAGGGAAAGGTTTCGCCAGTAACGCTGGATTTAAATTCGCCATTAATAATGATTTGATTAGGAAACTCAGTTCTTTGAGCTTTTTCTTGCCAAAATGCTTTATTTTTAATTTCAGACATGCGATTTACCCGTACTGTTTAGAGCGCTTCTATCGATAGCAAAGGATGACGCTCAATTTGATCAACGGTCAACAAGTGCGACCCAAGGTTATCAGATTAATGTGAACCACTTTAGCACTTGGCTGTGCAACAAAAAAGCAAACCCTGAATAGAATTTGAGATTAATTGACGAAGAAATCTCACGAGAATTGGCAAGCAATTTCACTCAAATAATGAGCGAATCAACACCTGATTAGCATCAATATCGCTTTCTAAAAGGTTGTTGGGGTACTTGCTGAAATGATAATGGCAGGTTCTTCAGTCAAATTGCGAAAACGATGTGGAATTTTAGTTTCAAAGTAATAACCTTCACCGGCCTTTAAAATTCGCACCTTCTCACCAATTGTGATTTCTACTTCGCCGGCAATAATAACTCCGCACTCTTCTCCAGAATGAGCAACCATTTCTATACCGGTATCGGCACCGGGACCAAACACCTCGCGCAGCATAGTCATTTTGCGATTGTTAAAATTGGCCCCAATTAAATAATAATTGAGAAAATTCTGACCGATATCGGGCTGATCATCAATCGAATAAAAATGAGAGCGCTCTATAGGAGCTACGTCTAGGGTAAAAAATTCCGATAGAGTCATCGGAATGCCATCAAGAACTTTTTTTAAGGAAGCTACAGAAGGGCTGACACGATTTTGCTCAATTAAGGAGATTGTACTATTGGTCACACCAACGCGTTTGGCTAACTCGCGCTGAGAGATACCTTTTGCTTTGCGTACGTCACGCAATCGCTCACCCACATCAATTGACATACATAGCTCCTGTGGTGATATTGTTCGTCGCCATCCTTGGGAAATTTGCTACCAATTAATTTGTACACATGAGTTTTTGAAAGTAACACCAACTCAGTAGAGTGTTCGATTATGCCTAAGTTTTGCTAATACTGCTAAGATTTTTAACACACGTTAAGAAAATAAATCACCGATTGTGAGGCAGTTATTTATTCGAACAGTAGTGCTTACTCACTCATTTTAAAAGGACAACAGAACTCGAAATAATCACCAAAACACAATGTTCGCCAGCTGTTAATAGGCCGGCTTAAATCCGTTATTTTTATAATGACAAAGCTTAAAAATTATCAGTAATTTAAAAAGGTATTTTTCAAATTATTTCGTCTAAAGGATTCTAAATTGAAGCTTGTACTCGCCGAAACGCCTTAATAACTTTTAAGCAGCAAGACGACTAATCGCCGCCGGAACTGCATGAACTACATGAGCTACAAGAACTACCGGAGTGGCTACTGGAAGAATCGGAGCCGCATCCAAAAGTGTCATTATTATCAAAACTACTGCCACAATCTGACGAACAATTAATCTCTTCAGCGCAATAGCCATTATTGCCTGCATTACTATTACTGTCTCGACCAGCGATGGTTGAACACTTCAATTGATGATAAAAACCATCGGGAATTTTTAACCGCGAATCTAGGGCAAAAATAAAAGGTAATCGACTTGGTGATTTTGGGTTTATCTTTTCACGCAGGCATGCCAATCGCCAAGTTCTTTTAATTCCTGCGGTTGCTGCCTTAGGGGATGTCATCGCTTCTGTTGGCGTATGATGCAGAAATCGACCGAAGGCTTTTTTGCAAAATTGTTCATAATTGCGGGTAAATAAAATAAATTCGTGCCATAAATAATCTACAGCTTGTGATGGCATAGCCAAGCTTTTCTGCTGAGCGGCAATAACCAATTCAAAATAATCACGCAAACCTTGTTCTGCAAGCAAAGTCTGCTGTTGCGTTAAATGCGGATAATTTTGCTGTAATTTATCGTAGATACGTTTTGGAAATTTGTACGTAGTTATATAGGCTAGTCTTTTTTGATAGGTTCTTCTCGACAACCCTTTTTTGATAACCACCGTTAAAACTAATACTAAAACCGTAAAAATACCGATATAAATTACGTTATTGAAATTCGATAAAATTCTTAGTAAAAAATCCATTTAAATAGCCTCCAACAACGAATTATCCAAAACTTCCACCTTTAAAGCTCTACAATTTCTGAATCAAAGAAACTTTTATATTTCAAAAATACAAAATTCTTTGTACTTAATATTCAAAACAAAAAATCAA
>CALMJT010000019.1 GCA_937864365.1 uncultured Alteromonadales bacterium
GATTTCCAATTTCTTCACAATTTCAATCACTTACAGTTCTTGAAATTGGCGACACATCCTTGTGTCGCGAGAAACTCTGGTTAATCAGAGTTTCCTAAGATTTATTGCTCTGAAACTTGTAAGTTATTGTAAATATTTCAAGCAAATTAAGGGCGCAATCTAAAATTCGATAATTTGATATGGATATTTCTTGATATGTTTTAATTTTTTACGGTGTTTTACAACTTATTGCGAAATAAATACATGACACTGATGAAGATATAAACGAAAATAGCACCATCTAAGCAATACTTTCTAATAACTAACTGTTGGTCTGATCTTTGTATTCCTTAAAACTGTACCTGCTTTGTTTGGTTGCCTACTTTATTGATCGACTCGGTACGTCTGAGTCTGTAAATAGTGGTGATCGAGTCCAGAGCTGGCAAAAATAATTTTATTGCACTTGTTCGTAACTTAACCTAAAGGCATAAAGTGCACATGGCCTTAGATCGAGTTCGATTATTTTTGTAATTAACACAGATTTGGTTTTTAAAAACTATACAAAAAGTAAGTCAATCAACCGTTTTTCAACCCGTTATTTTCAGTAACGCGTGAGATTAAATTAATTAAAAGAGTAAGATTTCAGGAGTGATTTGTGATCAAGAAACATTTTTTAGCAAACTCAATTAAAGCTGCTATTGCTTCTACCGTTTTTGCGACCGCTGCGGTTTATGCCGATGACTACAACGAAGGCCTTACCTTCACCCCAGGCTTAGGTTACTATTTCTTCGACTCAAGCAACGAATTAGAAGACGATAGCTTGTACTCGATTTCAGTGGGATACCAGTTTAATAATCCTTGGGCAATCGAATTTGTTTATTTAAATGCCGATACCGAATCAGACATTCCGTTTATTGGCGATGTTGACGTCGATCAGTTCCGTCTTGACGGGTTGTATCATTTTGCGCGCAATGGCAACTGGCAACCATACTTGGCTGGCGGTATTGGTGACATCGATTTCGATGCAACTCGCTTTAATGTTTCTGAAGACGATACAACTCTAAACTTCGGTGGCGGTGTTAAATACTATCTTACCGATGCAATCGCGCTTCGCCCGGACGTACGTGTAATTCACGGTATTGATGAAAACTTCCAAGATGTTGCCTTTACACTTGGTCTTAATTTCTTGTTAGGTGGCTCATCAAGTTCTAGCAAAGTTGCTAAACCAGCACCGGTTCAACCAGAGCCTCAAGAAGCTGCTGCGCCAGCAGACAGCGATAACGATGGTGTAATTGATACTCGTGACCAATGTCCAAATACTCCGGCAGGCGTTCGAGTTGACTCCATTGGTTGTGCGTTAGATTCTGATAACGATGGCGTTGCTGACTATAAAGATGCTTGCCCAGACACCGAAGCTTCTGCAAAAGTTGATGCGCGTGGTTGTTATATCGAGTTAACAGAAGATAAAACCGTAGATTTAAGCGTACGATTTGCAAACAATTCAGCAGTGGTTGAGCCAGAGTTTTACTCTGAAATTGAAACTGTTGCAAAATTTATGCGTGAGTACGCGACCAGTGACGTAGTCATCGAAGGTCATACTGATGATCGTGGTTCCGCTGCCTATAACCAACAATTATCTGAGCGTCGAGCCAAAGCTGTTGCTGAGGTATTGGTTTCACAATTTAACATCAATGCTAATCGCGTTTCGGCAGTAGGTTACGGTGAAGCTCGTCCAATTGCTCCTAATGACGATGCAAACAATCGTGCTTTAAACCGTCGTGTAGTTGCTGTTGTAAAAGCTTCGGTAACAACTCGCGTTAAAAAATAATGATCTGAAGTCGTTGAATAAATCCGCATCGGCGGATTTATTCAGTATTAAGTCTGTAAATTGAAAAACAGTCGTTTTTAAATTCTTATAAATTCCACTTGAAATATATTAAAGCGCTCGTTTATATCGACCTTTTGTATGTTCTATCTGCCTTATTTTTATTCTCTTTTACACAACACATGAGTTCGCTGCTATGAGCATTGAAGAAATTATCGAAAAATTTCCCGGTTTTGTTATTGCATACGGATTAAAGATTGTCTTAGCCATTGTTATATTTGTGGTGGGTAAATGGATTGTTAAATCCGTTGTTGGCCTGATCGCTAAAACCATGGAAAAACGCTCGACGGATGTTACTTTAACGAGCTTTTTGCGGAGTATCTTATATTACCTAGGAATGACGGTCGTTATTATTGCGGCCTTGAGTCAAGTAGGTATTCAAACTGCGTCTTTAGTAGCGGTAATCGGTGCTGCGGGACTTGCAATTGGTTTGGCTTTGCAGGGATCTTTGGCGAACTTTGCCGCTGGTGTAATGTTGATTTTATTTAAACCTTGTAAGTCTGGTGACTTTGTTGAAGCCGGTGGCGCGACAGGTACTATCAAAGAGATTGGTATTTTCGCTACGACCCTGTTAACGCCCGATAATAAAACCATTATTGTGCCTAATTCTGGAATTACCGGCGGCAATATTACTAATTTCTCTACTCAGCCTATTCGTCGTGTAGACCTTGTTTTTGGCGTTAGTTACGGATCTGATATCAAGCAGGTTAAACAAGTTCTTACCGATATTGTTAATGCAGAATCACGAATTTTAACCGATAAAGTTGTAACCATTGCAGTATCGCAATTGGCGGATTCTTCCGTTAATTTTGTGGTAAGACCTTGGGTTAATTCTGCAGATTACTGGGGTGTTTACTTTGATATTACCGAAACGGTTAAAATGAAATTCGATGAGCTTGGAATTGAAATTCCGTTCCCACAAATGGATGTTCATTTGTCAAAATCGGAATAAGATCTTAGAAGAAGCTCTGATTAACTGGTCTCGGTTTAATTAGAGCTTTTCGGATACAAAAAGGCGTGTTTGAAACACGCCTTTTTTTGTTTGGCAATACGAAGAAAGCGTTTATTAGCTGTTCATTTCCATAGCTGATTGCAAGTAATTTTGAATGCCAACTTTGTCAATAAGACCTAGTTGAGTTTCTAGCCAATCAACATGCTCTTCTTCATCTTCTAGAATGGCTTCGAACAAATCACGAGTCACGTAATCTTGAACCGATTCACAGTAAGCGATACCTTCACGAAGATCGGGAATTGCGATTAATTCTAATTTTAAATCGCATTCCAACATTTCTTTGGTATTTTCACCAATCATTAATTTGCCAAGATCTTGAAGGTTTGGGATGCCTTCTAAAAACAAAATACGCTCAATTAGCTTGTCTGCGTGTTTCATTTCGTCGATAGACTCTTCGTATTCTTTCTCAGCTAATTCTTTTAGGCCCCAATCTTTGTACATACGAGAATGCAAAAAGTATTGGTTGATAGCTACTAATTCGTTATAAAGAACTTTGTTTAAATACTCAATAACTTTAGCGTCACTTTTCATGGGGATCTCCTCGTGGAAAATTCGGGCTTTTAAGCGATAATTTTTTGATTATAAGCAAATCGAGACAATATTTTCTTAGTGTGGGGAGAAAATAAACTTCTGTCAACATAAGTGTTTGATTTGTATTGATAAACCTAAATCAAAATCTTTTTCAATTGCCCTTGAGAAAAGTTAGTGTTACTAAGTTGAAATACGGCTAATTCGCATTAAAGAAATTTTTATAGGAAATTCTAGCTTGATCAGGATTATTAAAAATAAAAATACTACCTCTCAAAATTGTAGTTAGATTTAATGACTTGTTAATTTTTCGGAATATTTTTAAATAGAAGTAGGCTTAGATTTTTGTTGAGTAAAAGCAGTATTTATTTTCGTATGATCATGAGTTTTCTAATGTTTTTATGTGTGAATGATTTTTCGAGAGAAATAAATTCTCATTTTTAACAGGCGAAAGCTGAATTTAATGTCTATTTATTTTTCTGAAAGTATTTTTAAAAAAATTGTTTTTTTTTATTTTTAAGAGAGCTTTGATTAACTGATGCTTGTCACTTGGAGACCCTTAATAGAATTTTAGGGTAATTTACTTTTGAACGAATGGAATTTTTACTCGTCGCAAGTCGGCAGGAGAGATTGGTTTATATTCTGAATTAAGTGTTAAGTGTTAAGTGTTGGCTATTAGGCCAGAGAGACTAAAGCGATGCAATTGATGAGTTCGGTATAAAACTCATCAATTGGTTAGGAACAAGCATAGAGGATTAAAAAAGCGAGCAATAGAGCAATTTCTGATCTGAGTGTTTTGTGATCAGGCAGCGCTATAACAATCGGCTGCGTTCATGTTGCTAACTGCGTTCTCGGCTAGAGTTTTGTTGACTAGGTCGCGTGTTTGGGCTGCGCATTTTCCGCACTGAGTCATTGCGCCCAGCTGTTGTCTAATTCCACGAAGATTAGATGCACCTGAACAGACTGCTTCACGAATTTGTGAGTCTGTAATTCCTTTGCAGATACAAACGTACATGAATCTTAAACCTCAAAAAATCAAATCAAGTTGTCGCTAACAGAAAGCCGTGTTCAGAGTAAATTTTGGGAGCAGATGTATAAAAATAAGTACCTACCCAGTGAGGAGGTACTTGGGTATCTGTTCCTCAACGAATAGCTAGAGTTTATACGAACGAGAATTATTGTCAATAATAGGTGGTAATGATTTTTATTTAGAGGGTTGGTGTTTTGGCCTGTTTTGAGCTGTTCAAATAATTTTCAATTATGGCGATAATTTTACGTAATACCTAAAAATTTTTTATAACTCGTTGATTTATAAGGTTTATTTTTCAAGTTTAAGGCTATAGTTACTATATAAAAAATCTATAGGACTGAAGAGATATGAAGTGTATGATAGTCACCTACTATTGGTTGGCTCAGTTGTTATTAAATTCTTCTGGCTAACTATGGTCTCGGCTAATTTGAAAAATGGCCATTTTTATCAGGGCTTCGCCTTAACATTGCGAGCTCCTAAACATTTGTTTTCCATCAATGCAAGATTTGACCAAGGGAGATTTCTCATGGGCGTTTTAGTAGGCAAACCCGCACCAGATTTTACTGCAGCAGCTGTCCTAGGTACTGGAGAAATCGTTGACGATTTCAACCTTTCAGCAACCATCAAAGGCAAGAAAGCTGTTATTTTCTTTTACCCTCTAGACTTCACTTTCGTATGTCCTTCTGAGCTTCTAGCTCACAACAACCGTGTTGAAGAGTTCCAAAAGCGCGGTGTTGAGCTAATCGGTGTTTCTATCGATAGCCACTGGACTCACAACGCATGGCGTAATACCCCAGTAGAAAATGGCGGTATTGGTGAAGTAGCTTACACTTTGGTTGCTGATATCAACCACGCAATCTGTAAAGCGTACGACGTAGAATCAGAAGGTGGCGTTGCTTACCGTGGTTCTTTCTTGATCGACGAAGACGGTCTTGTTCGTCACCAAGTTGTTAACGACCTTCCATTAGGCCGTAACGTTGACGAAATGCTACGTATGGTTGACGCACTTAAATTCCACCAAGAGCACGGCGAAGTATGTCCTGCTGGTTGGAAAGAAGGTGATGCAGGTATGAAAGACAGCCCAGAAGGTGTTGCTTCTTACTTGTCTGAAAACGCTTCTAAGCTTTAATTTTAAGCTTGTTGCACAAAAAACCCGGCTCTAAGCCGGGTTTTTTTATGTTTGTTTAAACGAGGAAGCTGAATTTACAACGGCCAGCCGCCAAGTTCTTTCCATCGATTTACAATCAAACAAAACAGTTCGGCTGTTTTTTCTGCATCGTATGCGGCCGAGTGTGCGGAGCGATTGCAAAAGTCAATTCCGGCAGTTTGGCAGGCTTTTGCAAGCACGGTTTGGCCAAAAGCTAGCCCCGACAATGTCGCGGTATCAAAGCATGAAAATGGATGAAACGGGCTTCGTTTCAAGTCGCTACGTTCAGCCGCGGCATTAACGAATCCAAGATCAAAGTGAGCATTGTGACCAACAATCACGGCGCGAGTACAGTCGTTATCTTTAACTGCCTTGCGAACGTGTTTGAACAGTTCGGTCATTGCGTAGCTCTCGGGCTCCGATGCTCGATCTGGATCTTCCAGATTAATCCCCGTGAAGTCGAGTGCTGACTGCTCAATATTAGCTCCTTCAAACGGCTCTATGTGATACTGGTAAGTTGATCCCGGAATAAGCAATCCAGAAGCATCCATTTTTACCGGAACGGCAGCAATTTCTAATAACGCGTCCCTTTGAGCATCAAATCCACCTGTCTCAACGTCAACGATAACCGGCAGAAAACCTCTGAATCGGTGTTTTAGGGTTAGTGTGTTTTGATCTTCATTATCGTGTGACTCTGTCACAAAATATCCTTAAACCAAGAAATGGCACGTACAATAAAATAAAAAATTAGGTGTTTAGTTTTTTGTGAAGGTCGCTTTTAGCCAATGCGTTTCCAATTCAATGTTTCCCCGGCAAGCAGAGGTATTACCCGGCTGGTAGACGTTAGTGGTAACGACTCAGGAACCGTCCAAGGCGCTTTTTGCAGGGTGATGGTTTCTTTATTTCTGGGCAATCCATAAAAGTCGGCACCATTAAAGCTCGCGAACGCTTCTAGCTTATCGAGCGCTTGAGCATCTTCAAATGCTTGCGCATAAAGCTCTATAGCTGTGTACGCGGTGTAGCAACCAGCGCAACCACAGCTTGCTTCTTTCGCTGTCTGCGCGTGAGGTGCAGAATCCGTACCCAAAAAGAAACGCGTATTGCCGCTGGTAGCCGCTTTAATTAAGGCTGCCTGATGCGTATTTCTTTTTAAGACCGGGAGACAGTAGTAATGAGGTTTTACTCCGCCCACTAACAAGTGATTACGGTTGAATAGTAGATGATGCGCTGTAATTGTAGCAGCAATGTTGTCGCTGCTGCTTTCTACAAATTGAGCTGCATCTGCGGTAGTAATGTGTTCAAAAACGATTCTCAGCTCTGGGAAAGAAGCCGTAAGAGTTTTCAGTGTCGCATCAATAAAGGCTTTTTCGCGGTCGAAAATATCAATATGAGCACTTGTAACTTCGCCGTGTATCAAAAGAAGTAAGCCTTGACGCTGCATTTCTTCAATAACTCGATAAATGTTCTTGATATTGGTAACGCCGGAAGCTGAATTAGTCGTTGCGCCCGCAGGGTATAGTTTGCATGCGACTACGCCGGCCTTTTTCGCCTCAATCATGTCAGCTGGTGTGGTGTTATCGGTAAGATACACGGTCATTAGTGGTTGAAACGAGTAATCGCTCGGAACATGGCTGCTAATTCTTTGAGCATAGGCGACAGCGTGTTCGGCAGTAGTAATTGGTGGTACCAAGTTGGGCATTACAATAGCGCGAGCAAAAGTTTGAGCTGCATCTTTTACGGTTTGGGCGAGCGCTTCACCATCCCTTAAATGAATATGCCAATCATCCGGTTTGGTAATTGTAAGCGTTGTTAACTCACTCATTGCGGTTGAGACTTCCTAGCAGTTTAGAATTCATCGGATGATAACAGGAAACCGTATGTCGCGCTAAACAACGCATTGGGTAATTTTGACCTCAGTAGGTTTATTTCTATACACAATTAACTGGTCAATAACTGTCGCATCTTTTAAAGCAGTCCATACTTATGGATATGCTCCTACCAAAAAATCGAAAACTAAAGGTTAGTTCAGAAACGTGCGACTTTTCATTAAACGAACTCTTCTTAAAATTTACCTCTGCGTAATTTTGTTCGTAACGATCGTATTTCATGCTGCTTTTGCAGGTGCTGTGAGTTTTCGTCCAGCGCTTGAATCCAGTGAATGGTATGTACGAAGCTCCATATACGAATGCCGGATGTCGCAGATTATCCCAAATTTTGGGGAAGCGGTTATTACTCATCGCGCGGGTCTTGCAGTAAGTTTCCAGCTGTTCTCTGATTTACCAAAAATGAAAGCCGGCCGAGCAGCGATTCGAGTCACTAGTCCGTTTTGGAAGCCTGGTGGAGAGGTAACGCCTTTAGGTTTTGTTGATGTTTCCGAAGGTAAAACTACGCTCGATTTAGACGCGCAATTAACCAATAGAGTCATTGAGTCGTTATATCAAGGATTACAAGTAGAGGTAATTCGCCGCTCTCGATTCGATCCGGAGACATCGGTCGTAGTAAGTGTCTCGAATGTTAATTTCCGTGGAGCCTACGATAAGTATTTGGAGTGTTTAGCAACATTGCTCCCGGTAAATTTCGAACAGGTCGAGCGAATCTCAATTAGTTTCGCCAGCGGTAAAAACTCGTTAGATTCTGAGTCGGAAGAAAAAATACAAAGAATTCTCACATTTGTTAATGCACAAACTGGCGTTCAATCAATTTACATTGATGGTCATACCGACAGCTTTGGGACTCGTGCAGAAAATCTCGAAATTTCTAAGCGTCGCGCCGAGATTGTAAAAAACTCCCTAGTGAGAGGTGGTGTCGATGAGTCAAAAATTTGGGTGCGGTGGCATGGCGAGCGATACCCCGTCGCATCGAATCGAACTCCATCGGGTAGGGCCGAAAATAGACGTGTAACCATTCGTTTAAGTAAAAATCCGCTTCCAGAAATTGCTTTTGATGGTATTGATGAAAATACCATGGAAGAAGAAAAGATGATGATCGAGGACAAGAATGATGACGAAAAAATGATGGAAGAAAAAAAACCTCTGTAGTTGAGACGTTATTTTAATCTTTTAAGCAATATAAAAAGGCTTTGAATTCGAATTTTTATTAGACCAAAGTCTAAAGGGGGCGGTACCGATATAATTGGCTAGCTCAATTAATTGTTATTGTGTTCTATTTTTTCTGCAATTAATTTTAGGGATGTCTGATTTGCATACCCTTGTTTTAATTGCGCGTAACAACCAAAACGCTGATTTTTAATTTTCTACAATTTCAACTACTTATCATCGTTGATAGTAGCGATACAGTTTTCACATTGGCACACTCCCGGTTAATCGCTATTTTATTTTGCTACGAATCATTTACGTTAATTGAAAGGCAGCGTTTTATTATAAGTTGCAATTTATTTGCTGATGTAATCGACAGCCAGCTTTTAATAATTAGTAACTATTGTTCCAGACTGGTTTTACGCAGAGTTATCTCTCTTAGCTGCATTTGAGTGATTAATTTTGGAGAGCTCAAAAAATTTTAAATATTTGCCATGGGCATTTGTATTATTTATCAAGCGTAATAGGTTATTTGAGCTAGAATCCACCTAAAGTTTATTCATGTTGTGCTGTATTCCAGTCATTAGGAATAGATGTTTTATAAGCCTTTTAAAAACTTAAGCAATTGATTATAAACGCTGGGAATTGTGCTAAATTCCCGTTACAATGCGCGCCGCCCAAAATAAGGGTTCCGTAAAGTAATTCAGGAGTACCCATGTCTGCAGTTAAAAAAGTCGTACTTGCTTATTCAGGAGGTCTAGACACCTCTGTTATCGCTAAATGGCTTCAAGAAACCTATCAGTGTGAAGTTGTTACTTTTACTGCAGATATCGGCCAAGGCGAAGAAGTTGAGCCTGCACGTGCCAAAGCAAAAGCCCTTGGTATTAAAGAAATTTATATCGATGATCTGCGCGAAGAATTTGTTCGCGATTTCGTTTTCCCAATGTTTCGTGCTAACACCATCTATGAAGGCGAATACCTATTAGGTACCTCTATCGCCCGTCCCTTAATTACCAAGCGTATGATCGAAATCGCTAATGAGACCGGTGCTGATGCTGTTGCTCATGGTGCTACCGGCAAAGGTAATGATCAGGTGCGTTTTGAGTTGGGTGCTTATGCATTAAAACCCGGTGTTAAAGTTATTGCGCCGTGGCGTGAGTGGGATTTAACTTCCCGCGAAAAGCTAATGGATTATTGCGAGCAGCACCAAATCCCTGTGGATTTTGCTAAAAACAAGAAAAAGTCTCCTTATTCTATGGATGCTAACTTACTTCATATTTCCTATGAAGGAGGCATTCTAGAAGACCCATGGGCCGAAGCTGAAGCCGATATGTGGCGCTGGAGTGTTGCTCCTGAGCAAGCTCCTGATAAGCCGACCTACGTAGAATTGACCTTTGAAAAAGGTGATATCGTCGCCGTAGACGGCGAGAGAATGTCACCTGCGACTGTTTTGGCGACGCTTAATAAAATTGGCGGCGCAAATGGTGTTGGCCGATTAGATATTGTTGAAAACCGATATGTAGGAATGAAGTCTCGCGGATGTTACGAAACTCCGGGAGGCACAATCATGTTAAAAGCGCATAGGGCCATAGAGTCTATTACGCTAGACCGTGAAGTAGCTCATCTTAAAGACAGCCTCATGCCAAAATACGCCGAAATGATTTATAACGGTTATTGGTGGAGTCCTGAACGAAAAATGCTTCAAACCGCCATCGATCAATCACAACAGGTTGTAAATGGCGATGTTCGAATCAAATTGTACAAAGGTTATGTCGAAGTTGTAGGCCGCAGATCTGCTGACAGCTTGTTTGATGAAAAAATAGCAACTTTTGAAGACGATGCTGGTGCATACAATCAAAAAGATGCCGAAGGCTTTATCAAACTGAATGCATTAAGAATGAGAATTGCGGCCAATAAAGGCAGAAACAACTTTTAATTTTGTTTGTAAGGCAGCAACTACCATACCGTGTATTTGCTGCCCTACACAAAATGTCATCACATAAAAACAGACGTAAGCGCCAGATTTTAGTTGTATTTGCGTTTACCGAGGCAACTGGAGTTTGTGTTGGATTGGTAATAGAAAATCCAGCAAGCTTTATAGATTGTCCGTTACTTGCTGTATCAGATTAAGTATGTTGCCCTTAACAATTGGGCAATTAGCACTAATCCAAAAAATTATTGGTCGGTAGGTTTTTCCCACTTTTGGATCAAAGCTTAATAGACGATGTTTGCGCTATATTATCGCACCATCGAAAAAGGGCTATTTCTGCATACTTAAAACGGTATTAGTTGAGCTTCGAAAGCAATTGTTTTTTTAATATTCGCGCTATTTATCTGAGCTTAGAGACATGCCCCCAGCAAGAGTTCTGCTTTTGTTGGGTTTTGCTTAAGCTAAAGTTCTAACAGCTTGATGAGAGTCAAGCTAGAGTTCATTAGCCTCTCTAATATACCGCTGAATATATAAGTGCACTTTAGGGTAGAAAAAAGCACATTAAATATCCGGTTATTCAGGTATTTATCCGAATTAAAAATTCTAAATATTCATTAATTAGTCTAGGACGTCGCTATGGGAAGTCATTCTGTTGCAGTTGAGCAGCCGGCGTACGATTTTAAAATCGTACGTCAGTTCGCTGTTATGACCGTCATCTGGGGCGTGGTCGGTATGGCAGTCGGTGTACTGATCGCGTCTCAATTGGTTTGGCCTGAGCTGAACGATATATTTCAGCCGTATACACATTTTGGTCGTTTAAGACCGCTTCACACCAATGCGGTTATTTTTGCATTTGGTGGATGTGCACTGTTTGCCACTTCCTATTACGTTGTTCAACGTACGTGCCAGACCAAATTGTTTGGTGGAATTTTAATTCCGTTTACATTCTGGGGTTGGCAATTAGTTATCGTTCTTGCAGCAATTACCTTGCCAATGGGCATGACTTCTGCGAAAGAATACGCCGAGCTAGAATGGCCAATCGATATTTTGATCGCTTTGGTATGGGTTTCTTACGCGATCATATTCTTTGGTACTATTGCAACGCGTAAAACCTCGCACATCTATGTAGCGAACTGGTTCTACGGTGCATTCATTATTACCATCGCAGTGCTTCATATCGTTAACAGCGCGTTTATTCCTGTTACCTTGACTAAGTCCTACTCTGCCTACGCAGGTGCGATGGATGCGATGGTTCAGTGGTGGTACGGTCACAACGCAGTAGGTTTCTTCCTAACCGCTGGCTTCTTGGGCATGATGTATTACTTCGTACCCAAACAAGCGGGTCGTCCTGTTTATTCTTACCAGCTTTCAATTGTTCACTTCTGGGCGTTGATTTCACTGTACATTTGGGCTGGTGCTCACCATCTTCACTACTCAGCATTACCAGACTGGGCTCAAAGCTTGGGTATGGTTATGTCTTTGATTCTATTAGCTCCATCTTGGGGTGGTATGATCAACGGTATCATGACCTTATCAGGCGCATGGCATAAATTGCGTACCGATCCAACCCTACGTTTCCTAGTGGTTTCCCTTTCTTTCTACGGTATGTCGACCTTCGAAGGTCCGATGATGTCGATCAAAACTGTGAACGCACTTTCGCACGATACTGACTGGACCATTGGTCACGTACATTCTGGTGCATTAGGCTGGGTTGCGATGATTTCTATTGGTGCGGTTTACCACTTACTTCCTGTTTTAACTAACCGCAAAGAAATGTGGAGCGTTAAATTGGTTAACACCCATTTCTGGTTGGCGACCGTTGGTACTGTTTTGTACATCGCTTCCATGTGGGTAAACGGTATTACTCAAGGTTTGATGTGGCGTGCATTTAACTCTGATGGCTCATTGACTTACAGCTTTGTTGAATCTGTAGCGGCGAGTTATCCAGGTTATACCGTACGTGTTATTGGTGGTGCTATGTTCTTGCTGGGCATGTTAATCATGACCTATAACATGTTTAGAACTCTAGGTGCTGAGCAACCTGAAGCAAGCCAAGTTGAAGACGATTCTTCAATGCCACAAACCCAAACGGCTTAAGTCTGGAGTTATAACACATGAAAAATCATGACATAGTCGAAAAGAATATCTTCTTGATGGTGATTTTAGTTGTTGTCGCCATCAGCTTCGGGGGATTGGTGGAAATTGTTCCGCAATTCTTCCTTAAGCAAACTACTGAACCAGTAGCTGGATTAAAACCATGGCCTGCTCTACAACTAGAAGGCCGTGATATTTACATCCGCGAAGGTTGCCATGTTTGTCATACGCAAATGGTTCGTCCTCTTCGTGCAGAAGTAGAGCGCTACGGCCACTACTCAGTAGCGGGCGAGTCGGTTTATGAGCATCCATTCTTGTGGGGTTCTAAGCGTACGGGCCCAGACTTGGCTCGTGTTGGTCAACGCTACTCAGACGACTGGCACAAAGCTCACTTGTATAACCCTCGTAACGTAGTGCCTAAGTCCAATATGCCAGCATTCCCATGGTTGTTTGACAACCATTTAGATGGCGAACACACGGCTGCAAAAATGGAAGCTTTACGTAAAGTTGGTGTTCCTTACACAGATGAAGATATTGCTGGTGCTAAAGCAGCGGTAGAAGGTGTTACTGAGATCGATGCTCTAGTGGCCTACCTTCAAAATATCGGAATTTTGTTGAAACAAAAACGTTAATCAACATACGACTGTTATCGGAAAAATTATGGATATCAATGCGCTTCGTAGCATTTCAACAATACTAGTAATGATTGCATTTGCTGGTGTGTGTTGGTGGGCTTTTTCACCAAAACGCAAAAAGCAATTTGAAGAAGCTTCAAACCTAGTTTTTTCCGATGACGTCAACACAAAAAATAATCCTGAGGGTGAAGCTGGTCAGCCAGAGTCTGGGGAAGAGAGGCATAAATAGTTATGAGTACTTTCTGGAGTTTATGGATCATCGTTTTAACGTTGACCAATTTAGTTCTAGTTTTGTGGGTATTGTTAGCGAACAAGAAAGTTGCCGTTCGCGATGACGCAGACCCTGAAAATAAAACCACCGGCCACGTGTATGACGGTATCGAAGAATACGATAACCCGTTGCCAAAGTGGTGGTTCCAAATGTTTATTCTAACCATGGTTTTTGCTGTGTTTTATCTTGCAGCTTACCCAGGTTTAGGTTCGTGGAAGGGTCTTTTAGGTTGGACCTCTGTAAATCAACTTGAAGCTGAGCAAGAAAAAGCGCTTGAAAGCTATAAAGAGAGTTATGGTGTTTACAACGAGATGTCGATTGAAGAGTTGGCACAAGATCCTCGTGCAAACAAAATGGGTGCTCGCTTGTTTGCGAACAACTGTGCAGTTTGTCACGGTGCAGATGCTGGTGGTAACTTTGGATTTCCGAACTTAACCGATCACGATTGGTTGTACGGCGGTACACCAGACGCTATCAAAGCAACTCTAACAAATGGCCGTCGTGCTGCTATGCCAGCCTGGGGTAGTATCTTAGGTGAAGAGAAAATTGCTCAAGTTACCGAATACGTTTTGAGTGTTTCTGGCCGCGAGCATGACGCAGCGCAAGCTGAAGTTGGTTCTAAATTATTCTTGCAAAACTGCGCAATCTGTCATGGCGCCGATGCTAAAGGCCAACATATCACCGGTGCTCCAAACTTAACCGACGATATTTGGTTGTACGATGGTTCTCCTGCGGGTATTCGCCAAACTTTACGTAATGGCCGTAACGGTGTTATGCCTGCGCAAGGCGATAAACTACGTGAAGATAAAATTCATTTGCTAACGGCTTATGTTTATTCACTGTCACAAGATTTTGAATAAGCTGACATAAGTTACTCTTATGAATATCGAAATAGGCTGCTTCTGTTACAGAGCGGCCTATTTTTTTGTCTGAAAATAGGCAAGATTTGAAAATAATCAAATATATTTGAGATAGTGCAAACCAAGTTAAATTTTTTATTTTAGAATAACACGAAGTTTAGGAATTTATTTGTTTTATATTTATAAAATAGATAAGTGATACAGAAAACTCTCGCTTGAGAGAGTGATATTAAGAGCGTGATAATAACTACAATTGAGACCTTAAAATAACTTTTAGTTGGTTTTTTAAAGCTCAGAAATTGAAAGCGCAATTTCCAATTTCTTCACAACTTCAATCATTTTAAGTTAATCGAAGTTGGCGATGCATCTTTGTATCGCGTGAAACTCGTAAATACTCAGAGTTTCCCATTCTAAATAATGTAATTAAATATCCGTGAAGAGTTAGGTGCCCCCGTGTTAGACAAAATACCCACAAAAGAAATTTCTGACCCCGATCATTCGGATAAAAAATATTCCGACCTATATCAGGCTGCAAATAAGATCTACGTACGTAAGATCAGTGGATTTTATCAAAATATTCGAAAGTACACGGGACTGCCGCTTCTTCTCGGTTTCGTCATTCTTCCTTGGTTAATGATCGATGGTCGCCCTGCGGTTTTATTTGATTTACCAGAGCGTAAATTTCATATTTTGTGGATGACCTTTTGGCCACAAGACGGAATGTTTTTGGCGTGGCTATTAATTATTTCGGCATTTACCCTATTTACGGTTACCGTTTTGGTTGGACGCGTTTGGTGCGGATTTACCTGTCCACAAACGGTGTGGACCATGTTGTTTATGTGGGCCGAGCGAATTTGTGAAGGCGACCGAAACAAACGAATTAAATTGGATAGTCAACCTTGGAACACCAATAAAGTAATCCGTAAATCGTCCAAACATCTTTTATGGATCGCAATTGCGTTTATAACTGGCGTAACCTTTATTGGTTATTTTACGCCGGTACGTGAGTTGCTGTTGGGTTTTGTTCCTAGTGTTAATGATAATGGTAGCGTCGGCTGGAATATTCATCCTGCAGCGGCATTCTGGACACTCTTTTTCGCTGGTATGACCTATTTGAACGCGGGTTGGATGCGTGAGCAAGTGTGTAAATTCATGTGTCCTTACGCGCGTTTCCAATCGGTCATGTACGATAAAGACACCTTAGCGGTACACTACAACGCCAGTCGCGGTGAAAGTCGTGGTGCACGCAAACCCGGTGACGATTACAAAGCCGAAGGTAAGGGTGATTGTATCGATTGCTCTTGGTGTGTTCAGGTTTGCCCGGTTGATATCGATATTCGTGACGGCCTTCAATACGAATGTATCAACTGCGGTTTATGTGTGGACGCCTGCGATTCGGTAATGGATAAAATGAATTATCCTCGTGGACTGATCAGCTTTACCTCGCAGGATGCTCTGGAAACCGGTCATACCAACTTTTTTAGACCGAGACTGTTCGGCTACAGCTTTGCGGTGGTTGCAATGTTCGCCGCGTTTGTCTACGCCCTGTCTGATCGCGAGCCTTTGTCTTTTAACGTTGAACGCGACCGAGGTGTAAGAATGTATCGTGTTA
Organism: uncultured Alteromonadales bacterium; assembly: GCA_937864365.1. Classification (GTDB taxonomy): domain Bacteria; phylum Pseudomonadota; class Gammaproteobacteria; order Pseudomonadales; family Cellvibrionaceae; genus Sessilibacter. The sequence goes on from CALMJT010000019.1 coordinate 16,019, forward strand.
GCGGTGACGACATTGTGAATGTGTACACCTTAAAAATCAGCAATATGGATCGAATTGATCATTATTACGATATTGGTGTTATCGGTGCAGAAGGTTTTGAATTAACGCACAAACCGGTATTTTTAGAAGAGGGCGAAGTGTTTACCGTGCCTGTTAGAGTCTCAATTCCAAGAGCGCAGTTGGAGACTACAAAAACAGAAATTTATTTAACGGTTACCGCGCGTGAAGATGAAAAGTTAACGGCAAAAAACAAAACATCGTTTATTGGTCCAGAAACTCATTAAAAAATAGAAAGCCTCAAATAGATATCTATTTGAGGCTTTTTTTAAACCGTATTAAAAGCTCGTGTGTTTTCAAATAGATAAAAAATAGCTGGCTAAGCCGACTTTTTATATTTTTCTAAGCAATACTTTTCTAGATGGCAATCTTCTGGATAATGGTTTTCTCTATCGTGTTTAAAAAGCTCTGAATAACTCAAAGGTTTCTAGAGTTTATCGTGACGCAAGTATATGACGTCAATTTTAGGCGCGGTAAGAGATTACAATTATGATGAAATTGAAAATTGCGTTTTCAATTTCTATCTCTCAATTAAATCACGAACGAGTAAATGAGTGGTTTTTTGTCAGGGATTTCATTAACAGATTTTAGAAACATTTTTTAACGAAATTTTAATGGAATTATTTTGGCGAACTTACTGAATTTTGTATCACGCCGTGATAATGAATAGCTAAGGATTTCATAAGATAAAAGCGATCTTTTTATTAGCTTTTTTCTATCAAGTCGCCGATTTTTTGAGTGTGTATTTCAGGTATGTTTCGCCGATTAACACCTGATTTTTTATCTGTTAACCCTGTTATTTAAACCCTTAGCGCGGTGGCTAGGTTTTTATCTTCCATTGCCAAAGAAATAACGAGAAAGATTCACGCTATTTCGTAGGTTCATCTCTAATTTTACTTTACAATGCTGGCCCCAATATCAATCAAGTCATAACAGCTGGCGGAAATTCATGGCGGCACAACCCGAAAAATCGAGTAACCCTTGGTACAAAGAAAGCTGGGCGTGGTTCTTATTAATACCCTTAATCGCTTCGGTTATTCTTTCAAGCATTATGGTTACCACAGCCTTTAAATATGGCGACGATGTTATAACCGATGACTACTACAAAAAGGGTCGGTTAATTAACCAAAGTCTTGAGCAGGTAGAACACGCCTACGAGATGGGTGTTACCGCGCGTATTGCATTTGACTTCTTAACAGGCGAAGTCAACATAGTCATGACCAAAGACTCTGGCGACGAACTGCCTTCAGTCTTATATCTGTATCTAGATCATCCGGTTGATGAAAACCTTGATCAGGTTCTAGAAATGAAAAAATTTGCGCCATTTAACTATCGCGCAGATTTGGATCGACCTCTCAAAAATCGCTGGTACTTGCGTTTGTTGCCAACGAACATTCCTTTGGCTCTGGTTGATCCTGAAGATTTAAAAGCTCAAGAAAACGAAGCGTTTGAACGTTGGCGGCTAAATGGTGAGGTTAATTTTGCCTTCCAGACCGACGTGAAGTTAATCGGGCAGGCTCCAGAACTTAAATAGCTTCGGATGAGACATTTACCATGAATTCTGCCGGGAACAGTCCGTGCTATCACTGTGGTTTATCGGTTGTAGACACCAACGAATTCGTCACAACCCTTGATGGCCAACGCCGGTGTTTTTGTTGCCCAGGTTGTCAGGCGGTCGCCGAGGCGATTCATGGTAATGGTCTTGCAAATTTCTATCAATTTCGCTCAGAGCTCAATCAAAAGCCAGATTCAGCGTCATCCATAAATTATCAAGCTTATGATTTGCCGCAATTGCAGGAAGAATTTGTCTTTCCCTGTGATGTCGCGGACGACTCATCAGAGCCCTTCGTTCAAGCACGTTTTCATATTTCTGGAATCACTTGCGCCGCATGCGTTTGGCTGATTGAACACAGACTCAATGCGTTTGATGGTGTTCATAAAGTCAGTGTTAATGCAGCAACGGAGCAGCTTGTGTTGCAGTGGCAACTGAGCAAAGTGAAGCTCAGTGAAATCATGTCTGCCGTTGCCAGCATTGGCTATGTGTTAACTCCGGCCAGTGAAGATCAACAGCTGCTTATTCGCCAGCGCGAGAAACGCAAGGCTTTAATGCGCCTCAGTGTCGCAGGCTTTGGCATGATGCAAGTCGGCATGGTGTCGGTCGGGCTCTATGCTGGAGCTTCCGAAGAATGGCTGGTGTATTTGCGTTGGGTAAGTTTAATTATCGCAACTCCCGTGGTGTTTTTCAGTGCGCGACCTTTCTTTGAAGCAGCGTTTCGGGCCTTAAAACAAAAGCACCTGGTTATGGATGTCCCCGTTGCTATCGCAATTGGATTTGCGTATCTAGCCAGTATTTGGGCGACCATTCGAGCAACAGGCGAGGTCTACTTCGATTCTGTATCGATGTTTACCTTTTTATTGTTACTCGGTCGTTATCTGGAAATGCGCGCTCGCCATACCAACAGTTTGGGAAATGCAAAATTCACTCAGCTATTGCCACTGACCGCAAATCGAATAAATCGCGAAGATGTTGGTCAATCGCGACAGACCGTGGCATTGCGCAGTTTAGTCGTCGGCGATTGGGTAGCCGTTGGTGCCGGTGAATCCATTCCTTGTGATGGTGTTGTGGTCGATGGCGAAAGTCATGTTGATGAGTCTTTGCTTACTGGGGAGTCATCGCCAGTAAAGAAATCCACTGACGACCTGGTCGTAGCCGGTAGTGTGAATAATGAATCTTCGCTGATTGTTCAAGTAACGGCGGTAGGTCAAAAAACCAAATTATCAGCCATCGAACGTTTGGTTGAAAACGCCTCTTTAAACAAGCCACAGCAAATTGCGTTAGCCGACAAACTATCGTCGTATTTTGTTGCGGCTGTGCTCTTAATGTCGGCAATCATTGGCGGGTTTTGGTGGTTACACGAGCCATCCGAGGCGCTTTGGATTGTACTTTCTGTGTTAGTGGTTACCTGTCCCTGCGCGTTGTCGCTCGCGACTCCGACTGCTCACGCCAGTGCGTTATCGCGCTTAAGGGCTGCGGGTTTGTTGGTGTTAAACAGTAATTGTCTCGCTGCCTTGGCAAAGGTCAACTTTGTGGCCTTCGATAAAACCGGTACCCTAACTTTAGGCAAGCCCAGCGTAAGTGAGTGCCTACCTAAAAATGGGCAGGCAGAAGACGCTCTAGAAATTATTGCCGCCTTAGAAGTTGACTCTAGGCATCCAATTGCCGAGGCGTTCAAACCTTGGAGCAACAAACGTGTTGCCAGTCAGGTGCAAGTTAGCACCGGTAAGGGCGTATCGGGAATGGTGGATAACGCCCGTTACTTTTTTGGTAACCTGACCTTTTGTCGGCAGATAATGCTGGCAATGAGCGAAGAGCACTCCCCAATTATTGAGATTCAAGCGCCAGACGACCGTCAATGGTTGTTGTTGATTCGCCAAGAGCCACAAACACAGAATTTCTCTCAAATTGCTTGGGTACGCCTAGAAGATCAAATTCGTCCTAGTGCCAAGCCGGCCATAAACGCCTGTCGCCAAAATCACATGCAAGTGATGTTGCTTAGCGGCGATACCTCAAACCTTGTCAGCCAAGTAGCCAAAGAGTTAAGCATTGACGATGTCCACGGCGGAGTTTCTCCGGAACAAAAACTGGATTGTATTTCTGAGCAGCAACAGCACCAACGTATTGTCATGATGGTTGGCGACGGTATCAATGATGTACCCGTGCTGTCTGGTGCCGATGTATCGGTCGCCATGGCGCAAGCCACCGATCTCGCTCAAACCAAAGCCGATTGTATTTTACTGAATGGCGATCTAACGTTAATTCCGCAGGCTATTCAGTTTGCAAAACGGCTGCAAACAACGATCAAACAAAACCTGGGTTGGGCGTTGGCTTACAATGGTTTAGCATTGCCTCTGGCGGCGTTTGGCTATATTCCGCCTTGGGCGGCGGCGATTGGTATGAGCTTGAGTTCGCTCATTGTTGTAATAAACGCTTCTAGATTATCTAAAGGCCCGTTGGTAAATCATCATGCCTAGGTTTTACTTGTCCAGTAAAATACTCGAAAATCATCTAATTTAGATGTGTGCAAGTCGTACGCGGCTCTAAGCCGTTAAGTATTTAATCTCGGAGAAATGCGTGGAAATTCTCTACATTCTCGTTCCCATTGCACTGGTATTTGTGTTCATTGCCATAAAAGTTTTATTCTGGGCAATTAACAACGGTCAGTACGATGACTTAAATACAGAAGCTCATCGGATTTTATTCGACGAGCAAGAATCCAAAAAAAAGCCATCAAATCCCGGTGACGAGAAATCATCTCATTAAATGGCAGACGATTTTCTGGCCGCATTCATTCATAACGTTTTCGAAGTTACATGCCCGATATTAATTACGCACTTATAGCCACTACTTTTATTTTGGGTTTTTTCGGCAGTGGCCATTGCATTGCGATGTGTGGTGGAATTTGCAGTGCACTCAGCTTTGCTTTACCGGCTGCAAAAATTGGCCTAAGAATTAAAATTATTCTTGGTTACAATTTAGGGCGTATTGCCAGTTATATGACTATTGCACTGGTTTTTTCTGCACTTACCGAAACCTTTGCAAAATCATTATCACCAAATTTCTCTCAGGTATATTTATCAAGCTTAAGAATCATTGCCGGATGCTTACTCATCGCTATGGGATTGTATCTTGCGAACTGGTGGCGGGGTTTAACCTATCTTGAACGAGTTGGGCAATTGCTGTGGAAGCATATTGCACCGGTTAGCAAAAAATTCATTCCAGTAACCAGTTTCTTAAAAGCTGTTCTTTACGGAGCCGTTTGGGGATGGTTGCCATGCGGTTTAGTGTATAGCGCCTTGGCTGTGAGTGTGGCGGAAGCAAACACCTTGAACTCCAGTCTGGCTATGGGTGCATTTGGTTTGGGAACCTTGCCTGCATTATTTGCCACCGGCATGTTGGCCGACAAATTTAAAAAGATTTTAAACAATAAACATTTAAGACTTTTCTTTGCGTTATCGATTATCGGTTTTGGTGTGTGGACGCTAATGTATTCTGGTGGTCATAACCATGCACAGCATAATAATTCTGGAAACGATCATTCTACCCATATGCATAACCATTAATAGGAATCTCTGATTAATTTATAGAGGAGTAAATGAGAGGTTCCAATAGTATGTAGCTGACTAAGTTGGTTTAAATTACGTTGGTTTAAATTAAGTTGACCTGACTTGATCTGGTTTAGATGAAATTGGTTTGGATAAAATTGGTTTCGCTTAAACTTGCTTAATATTATTTAATTCAACACATCCGAAGAAAAAATTCTGCTAGAGCGTTATTATGATAAAAGTGAAAGGCAAAATAGCTGGAATTGATGTTGATCTAGAAATAGACGGTTTGAGCCAAGAACTGTTTAAACAATTTACACAGCTGGTAAGTTCTTCTTCGGCAACGTTGGCTTCTTCACAGGAGAGCACCGAGCTTTCACACACGTCTGATAATCAGCACAGTGAAAACGGCCAGCTTACAAACAGTCCTCCTTACTTTCCTGTCGCTCAACAATCCGCTCAGTTAGCACTTCAATACCTAAAAGAACATGGCGATACCAGTTCTAGTGTGTTGATTGACTACTTAAGTAGCCATGGCTGCTCTGATCAAGAAATAAAAAAATCGCTTATGGCTCTGCGTGAAAGTGATGATGTGAGAACTTATAAATCCGACGACGGCCAACAACGCTTTTACCAATTCATCAGTAAAATCTAGTTTACGTTGCGCAACGAGCTTCTCTTTTAACTCTGCTGTTTACTCTGCCAATAGTTTGCCTACTGTTCTATTCATCTCTAACCCTTTTTGATTTTATAAATTCACTATTTACGATTCTTAATAGTTAATTCAAAAAATAGAAGCCGCTCGTGCTTTTTATAATTTTTTACGAATTGATACCGTGCTTCTGGATTTCAGTGAAGAGTGTATTTGCTGTAAAAATGTGTGCTGCTTGAATTTGTGTTATTTCGCCGTATATTTTTCTGTCAATATTTCTTGCTGTAAAAACCATTTGTCGTAAATGCTTCTTGTTTTTGTATGCGTAATTTTGATTTAAATTCTATTGGTCATTTTTAATGAAAGACTTTGTCAATATTTCAATAATGATTTTTCATTCAAGCAAATGAACGTTGCTTTTTTAATGGCTTGTTCTATCTTTATCTGTATATCGAAATAAGTGTATCTTTCTTGAATATTTATAAACAAACCTAAGCTTACAGCTCGAATTTCTGCATTTTAGTTTTAATGCAGTCTGTTGGAGTTTTTATTATAAATAAGACAGACGTTGTAAAAGAAAATACGTTTAAATCATTTTTAATGCGCCGAATTCTAATTGCCCATATTTACGGTCGTATTATGTTTCTGTTTCGATCAAAAATAATAATTATGCGCTAATTCATTAGACGCAAAATCACCTTATATTTATTCACTAGGAAACACAGCATGTTCACAAAATCAAAAGTCTTTATGGCTTTCGCTTCGGCAATGGTTTTATCCGCTTGTGGTGGTGGTGGCAGCAGCAGCTCATCTACACCCGTAGAAAAACTGTCTGCGGATCTAACAGCCACTTTAGAATCTGTCAGTGGTGGCGAAGGCCTTGCTGCGTTTACACTGCCAGACTCTGATGACTATGAAAATATTCCTCAAGATCCTAATAACCCATTGTCGGCAGAAAAAGTGGCGTTGGGCCAACGGCTTTATCATGAAACCGCTTTAGGTACTAACGGTGTCAATCCTGATCGTGTGGGTACTTGGTCCTGTGCGTCTTGCCATCACGCAGCAGCAGGATTTAAATCGGGTATTTTACAAGGTATCGCCGAAGGCGGTGAAGGCTTTGGTATGGCCGGTGAAAGTCGAGTACTTGCCGAAGGCTTTGATGCGCAATCAAGCGATCCAACATTAAGACCCGATGTGCAACCGGTAACTTCTCCGGCGGTATTAAACGCAACCTATCAAGAAGTTATGTTGTGGAACGGCCAGTTTGGCAATATGGTTGGCGGCTTGGTAAACCTTGGCCTTGCTGACGAGGTATTGGCAACACCCGGCACGCCAAAAGCGCAAAATAATCGTCAATTAGCGGGCATAGAAATTCAAGCCATCGCAGGTCTTGGCGTACACCGTATGAGTGTAACGGGCGATTCCATCTTGCAAACAAACAGTGAGTATCAAACGCTATTTAATGCTGCTTATCCCGATGGTAGCAGCGATGTTTTAGGCGATGCCGGTAAAGCGATTGCCGCGTTTGAACGTACCATTATTGCTAATCAGTCACCGTTTCAACGCTGGTTGCGCGGCGAAACCGATGCCATGAGCGAGCAAGAATTACGCGGTGCGATTTTATTCTTTGGTGAAGCGGGTTGTGGCGATTGTCACCGTGGCCCCGCGTTGAGTTCAGAAGTTGGTGCAACCGAAGATCAAGTATTCTTCGCAATCGGCTTTTCGGATTTTGATCCGAATAATCCTGCTGTTACTGGCGTGGTAGATGATGCTACCGCGCGCGGACGCGGTGGTTTTACCGGTGAATCGGCCGATAACTTTAAATTTAAAATTCCACAGTTATACAATCTAGCCGATACCAACGTGTTTGGTCATGGTGGTTCATTTAACTCTGTGCGTGATGTGGTTGCGTTCAAAAATACCGGTTTATCTCAAAAAGTATTGCCGGTGGGCGTAATAGACAATCGAGTAAGTCCTTTGGGTTTATCTGAGCAAGAAATTGATGATATAACAACATTCTTAGAGTCTGCGTTATACGATCCTAATTTAACTCGATATTCTCCAGAGTCAGTTCCATCTGGCAACTGTATTCCTGTTAACGACGTAATTGCTCAAATCGATTTGGGTTGTTAATCGAGCTAATCGTAAAAAAACCTCGGTATTTTAGCCGAGGTTTTTTATTTTATAAAGCGCTCAAAGCGAGAAATTTTTATTAATGATATTTTTAAAAAAAATTAAGCGAGCAAAATCCAGAATTTACCTGATTTAATTTCTACTCGATCTAGACGTTATGCGAGCTTCATAATATAAATTTTTCTTCCTTGATAAACGCTTTCTTTTATTATTTGCCAACCTAATTTTTCGTAGAAGCCGATTTTATCTTCGGTAAATAAATAAAAGTCTAAACCATTCTTTTTAATAATCTCTGATACAGACTTTACCAGAATAAGCCCAAAGCTTTGGTTTCTAAATCTAGGATGAATATAAATATCACCCAGCCAAGGCCCTAGAGATGGCTCACAGGGTAAATCACTGGATAGGAACGATGCCGTTCCCACCAATTCATTATTGTGAAACATACACCACGATTTTGGCGCATTTGTGGAGTGGTTACGACTGCTGTCTAGCAAACAATTTCGGAAGTCTTCCTGCGTATCGTGAGGGTACAAGTGATTCCATTCTTCAAAGTGCCACTGGCTAATTTGTTCTATGTATTGCGGGCATTCGTTAATATCCTTAATAACGATTCCCGCGGGGAGCTTAGGCGTTAACAGCCAAACACTTTCATAGACTTCTGAGAGATTGCGTAAACCTTGTGGTGGAACTTCATGGGCTAGGCGTGTTGTCTCGTAATTATCGGCGTAATGAAGCAAGATTTCATCATCGGTTACCGAAAACGGCGGCCCGGCCATCTCTGATTGATTGTATTGGTAGGTAATAATTAATTGTTTCGCTCTAGCTGCAATGGTTTGCAGATGCTTTGTGTATTTTGGTCGCATTTCGGTTGGTAATGCGACCAATGCAGCGCGGTCGTAAATAGCCTTGATAAATGCGTCTTGGCTCGAAAATAATGTTCGTAGCGATTCGGTTACTATTTCTGGCGATAATTGAAAGAAATCGCCTACAAATGCAATTAGGTTATCTTTGTGATAACGTTTTAATGCTTCAATTTCTTCAATTACCGGTGATAATTGCATTTCTGTAAATAACTGATTGATGGCTTGTTCACTAAGATCAATACCTACCACCTTAAAGCCTTGTTCAACCAGCCAGTGAATATCGTGGGTTTTACCGCATAAAGGTACAAAGACCACGTCACTCGGTGCTAAATTTAACGCCGTGACAAATTCGAAAAGATGGCGGTTAACATCACCCTCATGAAATCCTATTTCATTTTTTTGCCATTTATTGAGCCAAAACTGATGGTCCATTAAGTAATACTCTTTGTTCGCATGTAAATCGTTCGCATGTAAATCGTTCGCATGTAAATCGTGTGTGGAAATAATCTATGGTTGTTAAAGTACCATTTCGAAAATATTTATTCAAAATATAATTTTGTAATCGCCAAGTGTATTTTCAATAACGTAATTTTGTTTGATCTCTGTTTTTGGCAGTGTTTTGAAATAACGTGTTTTTATGATATGCGTAAGAGTTTTGGAATGAAAGATAATTCTTTTTTTTGATTTGCTGGTTTTTATACAAGATTTTGGTTTTTTATAAAAAAATAACGAATTATTTTTTTGAAAAAACATTATCTTTTATAAGATGCATTTATTTTTAATATTTTTTGCATGTCTGCTTTATTTGGTTGGTTTATTGGCTACATTTAAGACAAATAAATATCAAATTGTTGAATGCATTCGTCAGTTTTTAAAAAGCGACTGAAGCAAAACAACAATAAACATGCTGAGGTTGATTGTGAAAGTATTAAAGAGCGTTGGTGTATTTGCGTTTTACTCTATACCTGTTTGGGCGATGACCGCCTTTGCTGAAAGTGACGGACATAAATCGGCGGTAACTCCACCGTTTGGTGGCTGTGAAAACTACGGCCCGCAAGCCCCAAGAGATATCGATTCTTTGTTAGGTGAGGATTCTACGGAATTTAGGCTTGCCATGCCGAGCACCGAACTCAATTTATGCAACATTCATTTACACACCAATGCCGAACATAAAGCTAAGGAGTTTTCCATAATGGGCGGTGAGGGTGATCATACCGGTTACCAATGTACAATCAGCACAGGGTTAACTACGCGAGAACAAAAAATTCCATCGGGCGATATCTGTGGCGGTCTAAAACCCGGTGATACCATAGAAGTACATTGGGTTCATACTTCTTGCAATACCGAGCCCGGTGCAGGTTTAGGCTCTTGTTCGTCACAAGCGTGTTTAAATCCCGAATTACGTGTTGAGGCGCAGGTCTTTACTTTGGTGAACGATTCATCAGCCATGCAATTTTCCGATTTTGATTTAGCGCCCAATAAATTAAACGGGAAATTCCAACCGGCAAGCCTGCCAATTTCAACCGGTGCGCCAGTTGAATACTTGGGTTCAACCACCGGCCCTAAATATAACGATCAACAATGTTCACCTTATCAGGTGACATGGAGTGTTAGGCCGCAGTGCGCAAAGTTGGATATCAATAGTCTAGGCAAATGGTGTAAGACAAATAAATTCGATGAGCATCACGCTCATGGCGTTCGAAAATTAGTCGTAAATCCGAGTTTAATATCCACCATTAAATGACAGATTAACATTGGTATAGGCTGAAATGCATTTACAGGCTGAGGAATTTATCGAGTTATTTTCTGAAATTAAACGTAATCTTTAAAATCAATTTTCACCGTTAAAGAAACTCCCATTAACCTGAAGCTTGCAGTAAAACAAACCGGAGCTCCCAGTAATAAAAAAGAGTGGCCAATTTCAAGAAAGATTTGAGATGTAAATTGTGAAGGAATTAAAGTTTTCAGTCTATGTCCTCTGATTAAATCACCGAAGAGTTAATCAGAGGTTCTTTAAGTTTAATGCCTCTGTTTTTGTTAACAGAGGCATTAACGTTTAAACATAAATTCCGAAGAAAATGTATTGATCGAATTAATTTTCAATAACGGTCACAGCGTGTTTTAAATTCAAGTCAATAATTTCTCGAATATGACTTGCCAACTCTCTGAAGAAATTTCTAGCCGGAGAAGTATTTCGCCAAACTAAGCTGTGGTGTCGAACAATGGGTTTACCTAACAGCTCGCACACGTGAAGCTCTTCGGGTCTGTGTAACTCAGAATTAACATAAAGCCCCGGCATAAATGCCACACCCATTCCCATAACAACCATTTGTCGCAATGTGTCCAAACTGGTGCCTTCGTAATCTCTTAAGACCTTTGCGCCCAGTTTTTGGCAGATTTCCAGCACCTCGTAATGGAAATGATGCGTATTTTCTAGAGTCAAAACCTTTTCTTCACGTATATCTATTGGGTTGATAAATTTTTGACCGGCTAATCTGTGATCACTGGGTATTACAAATTTGAGTGGTTCTGTGAATAATTCTGACGAAACTAACTGCGGCGAGTCTAAGACAAACGGCGAAATAACCAAATCGTACTCGCCACTTAATAGACCTTCTTCAAGATTTCTCGGTGCTTCATCTCGCACGTAAAATCGTAATTTTGAAAACATTTTGTGCAACTGAGGCAAAATGCTCGGTAATAGGTAGGGGCCGAGCGTTGGTGGAACTCCTAAACGGTAAGTTGTCTCCGATCCCTCCGCAATATTGCGCGCTTTTTCTTCAAATCTTAAAGAAGCCTGTAGAACTGCCTCCGCGTACTCCAGCAATGCTCTGCCTTGGGGCGAAAGTTGAGTGCCAACTCTAGAACGTTCAAAAAGAGTAACCCCAAGGTTTTTTTCCAGTGTGCTAATTTGGCTCGTTAACGTCGGTTGGCTGATTCCAAGCACTTGGGCCGATCGCCGAAAATTGTTCTCGTGGGCCACGGTTACGAAATAACGTAATTGATTCACCGAAGGCATTTTATTGTTGGGCATATGTTTATCCGCACATGAAAATTAATGCTTGATAGGAAAGTGTGATCACCAGTTCCTATTTTTTTCTATAGAGCTTTCATTCCAAACTAAGTTAACAGACTTTTTAACGATTGTGATTTACCTCAAACTTTTAATCTTTTGGAGAAATTTCTATGCAGCATGTAATTTCTGGTATTGCCAAATTTCAAAGGGAAATATTTCCAGAAAAAAAAGCGGCGTTCAAAAAACTTGCTACCGGGCAAAACCCGGAGGTGTTGTTCATAACTTGTGCAGATTCCCGCATTGATCCTAACTTAGTTACGCAAACTGAGCCAGGTGATTTATTTATATGTCGCAATGCCGGCAATATAGTTCCCCCGCACAGTAATCAAACCGGCGGCATGACCGCATCGATCGAGTTCGCTGTCGCGGCTTTGGGTGTTAGTCATATTGTTGTTTGCGGTCATACCGATTGCGGCGCAATGAAAGGTGCCTTGGAGCCCGAAAAATTAGAGTCCTTACCTCATGTATCGGAATGGCTGGGACATTGTCGATGTGCTACGGCGGTTTTAAAAGAAAAACACGGCCAATTAAATAAAGATCACTTGGATGAATTAACCAAGGAAAATGTAATTCAGCAATTACAGCACCTTAGAACTCATCCCGCGGTTGCTGCAAAATTAGCCAGCGATCAAATCGAACTTCACGGTTGGGTTTATGATATCGCCACGGGAAAAATTCATTGCTTCGACTCTGCAACTCGTTCATTCGTTGAAATGAATGAAAGCTATGCAGAGCAAAAAATAGCTTCAAACAGTTAATTGGAGATACTGGAAATGAAATTGGATGTATCATTTCAAGATATCAAAAGTGATTTACCAGCGAGTATTGTAGTTTTTTTCGTAGCTTTACCATTGTGTTTAGGTATTGCTCTAGCTTCAGGTGCACCGTTATTTGCCGGAATTATTTCGGGTGTTATTGGTGGTATTGTAGTCGGTGCTGCCAGTGGTTCAAGATTGGGGGTAAGTGGTCCGGCCGCGGGATTGGCCGTTATCGTTTTTGATGCAATCTCTTCTTTAGGTGGTTGGGAAGTATTTTTAGTTGCCGTGGTTTTGGCGGGTATCTTTCAGCTGATTTTAGGTTATGCAAAGGCTGGATTTATCGCGTACTTTTTCCCAACGTCTGTTATTGCGGGTATGTTAACCGGTATTGGTTTGCTGATTATTCTAAAACAAATTCCGTATTTGTTTGGTTGGCATGCCGACTTTTTAGGTGAACAATCTTTTACGCAAATTAATGGAGAAAATACCGTAACTGCTATTGAGCATGCATTAGCGTTAATGTCGCCAACGGCAATTGCAATTTCTTTGATATCACTGGCTATTTTAATTTTTTGGGATAAATATTTAGCCAAAAGCCATAAAATATTCCAGTTAATTCAAGGGCCAATTGTTGTTGTATTACTGGGTATATTAACGTCTTACCTCTTGGCTCTAAACGGCAAACCGTTAGACCAAGCTCAGTTGGTGACTCTACCAGTTATTGAAAGCTTTGATGAGTTAAGTGCGGTAATTGCTTTTCCAGATTTTAGTAAAATACTGAGTGTGGAAGTTATTGGCGTTGCCTTGGTACTTGCCATTGTCGCCAGCATTGAAACCTTATTAAGTGTTGAAGCGACGGATAAACTTGATCCAATGCGTAATACCACTCCAACCAATCGCGAATTAAAAGCGCAAGGTTTGGGTAACATTGTTTCTGGTTTATGCGGCGGTTTGCCAATAACCCAAGTGATCGTGCGCAGTTCTGCGAACATTACCTTCGGTGCTAAATCAAAACTTTCAGCGATTATGCACGGTTTCTTTTTGCTGATTAGTGTTGTGACTGTCGCAAACATGCTGAATTTAATTCCGTTAGCGTCGCTTGCTGCAGTTCTGATGGTCGTCGGCTACAAACTGGCTAAACCATCGGTATTTAAGTTGATGTTTAAGCACGGTCCTGAACAAGCGTTACCATTTTTAACCACCATTGTCGCAATGTTGTTTACCGATTTATTAACGGGTGTTGTTGCCGGTTTGGTTGTGGGTGTTTTCTTCACCTTAAAACACAGCTACCGCAACTCTTACCACTTCAGAGAAATCGTTGATTCTAACAGTGACAAAGAAACCCATCATATTGTGTTAGCAGAAGAAGTCTCGTTTTTTAACAAGCCGAGCATTCTTAAAAAATTGAATGAAATCCCTAAAGATTCACGGGTGATCCTCGATTTTTCTAACTCAAAATCGGTGGCATTTGATGTAGTTGAACTGGTAAAAGAATACGTTGCGCAAGCAAAATATCGGAATATAGAAGTAGAAACCATACAATTTAAACCCACTCTATAGTCCGATTTTAGTAAAAGTCTTTACGTTGCAATAGGCTCAGGCCTTTGATGAGAGCGGGCACAACCGCTCTCTTTTTTTAGCTTTCTAAAAAGTTCTTTTTTTAAATGCAACCCTTTTAAATACAGTCCTTTTAAATTCAGTCCCTTTAAATAAAAAAAGCAATTAAGAATAAAAATCCAATGCACCCGCAGGCCAGGTAATATTTACTAGTCATCATGTCAATATTTTCTTCATGCTCTGGTGATCCTAGGCAAAGATACAAAAAGCTTCTGATCGAAAATATTGCGTTCAAAGAAATAACGACCATCCAACCGAACATAATTAACGATTCGTGCGAAAACACGATTTCGGCTAACAGGTCTATACCTACGTATCCCAGTGATAACGGAAATCCTGCGCTCAATAAACTGAAAAACAGCAGTGTATTTGCGAGGCGTGGATAAGAATTGTAATTTCCCTGCGGTGAGAACAGTGACAGATGACCAACCCTAGATTCCAAGGCGCCAAAGGTTAATATCACGCCCGGAGTTGCTAAGGTAAATACCGCAATAATGTACAGTTTTGCTTTGGCTAAGCCATCAAACGGTAGCATGGCGATAAACGCTATGAACAACAATTGACTGGCGGCCATTGCTGCAAAACCACGTTTGGCGTTGACCTGAAACGCAGCTGCCAATGACGACAGCAATGCAACAATCAAGAAAATACCGTGAATTAAGCTGCTAGACTCCGGAATAAACAACGCGCTTTTGCTGGCAAACAAACCTTGTACCACCAAAAAGCCCGCGCAAATACCGGTAGAAGAATTCTCGTAAAGTTTTCCATACCAGCTTGCTAATGGGAATCCACCGAGAATCAGCAAGTAGGCTGCAATGGATAATCCTTGAAAAGCAGCACCTTGTGAAGCGGTAATCAGGTTGCTAACTATAAACAGAGCAAAAATCACCACCCCGTAAATTATTAACAGACGTAAAAGCACAGGCTTATTCTTTTCGCTAACGACTAAAAAGATATACGCAAGAAAAACCAAACCTAGGCTAGTAAGTGCATTATCTGTAAATATCAGCAAGCAACTGCAAATCGCAAAGACTAATACACTGATAAAACCTCGGTTGGTGGTAGACCAAGAAGGTGAAAACACCGATATTAGAATGAAACTGATTAATACCACCAAACTTTGTAAATAAGGTGTTAAATCTAAGTTCGAGTGCTCGTTGAATAATCCCTTGGAAATTAAGGCGCAAGCCATAACAATGGCTGCTGCCGATAACACAGAAATAAGCCAGGTACGAAATTGCTGCGGATTATTACTGTTAGCGATTGATATCGCATCATGAGACGGTGAATGTAGAGAATGATTAATTAAGACGTTGCTCATGCTTCGTCTCCTTTAACGGTATTTTTGTTGTCGGCCGCAGCATTCCCAAGTTTTGCCGCAATGTTGTTATCTAGGCGATCAAAACTCAGAATGATAATTTTTAAGGTACCAAGAAATCGGTCTTTCCAGAAGGTTTCGAGCAGGCCACGTTCCAGCGAAATACGATAAATAAATTGGCGAAAACGGCTGACTTTATGATCGTATTCTTGAGTTGCGGCGAGTGAATGGCCCAGCATTTGATTAATCAGCTTGTAATCTTGTAATAAGCTTGGCGCACGTAAAATTTGCAGCGCTCTTAAGCTTGCATGGGTTACCACGTGAATTAGCGCTAATATTTCCCAACCTAAGGCAATTTCACAAACAATAATTCCCAACTGAGTTACCGAGCCGTAGGCTAATTTTGATTTAATATCGTTTTGCACCTGCCATGATAAAAAGCCGATTAGCGCCGTTAATACACCAATTACCAATAACAGTGTCATTAATAACTGACTTTCGGCAAAAAAGTTAATGCTGCGTAAAAGCAATAATGGGCCTAAGTGTACCGATAATGCACCATAGAAAATCGCGCTCGACGGCGTTGGTCCTTCCATTGCGCGAGGAATCCACGAGCTGAACGGAAATAAAGCTGCTTTACCAGAAGCCGCAAATAATAAGCACAACCCTATAATCAATAAACCATCGTGTGGTGCTTCTATTCCGTACCAATAGGAGTTTTCTAATAACTCGAAATTAGAGTGATGGGTAAAGTAGTGCAGTAATAGCGCAGCGGTTATTAAACCAATGTCACAGCAACGATAAATAATAAAAACATACAGTGCGTTGCGTGGCGGGCCGTCTCGTGTGGTATAAAAAGCAATTAATAATACCGAAGAGATACCCACCAGCTCCCAGCCAATAATTAATATTTCTAAAATACCGGCAAAGGCTACGATTAAAAGACCACAGCAAAATATCGTAAATAATAAATAGAAACGATGAAATCCCGGATCTTTATGAAGATATCGTTTAGAGAAATAGCAAATAGTGCCTAATAATGTTAGCGACAACAGCCCGTACACAATCGATAAATAATCGGTTACAAAAATAATTTTGTAATTGTAATCACTTGAGCCAAACCAGTTGCTAATATGGTGGCTAGACGGGCCGTGCAAAATAACATTAATACTTAACACCAACACGCCCAACAAACAGGCCAGTATTGGCAACATCACTAAATAATAGGTGGTTTTTTCAGCTTGAACACCGGCTGCCGAAATATTTTTTATGGCAAAAAATCTCAGCAATTGCAAAACTAAAGAAAATGCTGGAGCAAAAATTAACAATATCAATACATTATTCATCTTTAAATCCCTTTCGGGTTTTGACTAACAATATGGGCGCAACCAAGATGGTCTGAAACACCTCGGAAGAAAGATTCGGAGCGATCAATCACAGGGAAACCCGTGGCGGTCACTGTGTGTGGTACAAATTTACCTTTATAAAAATGAAATAACTCGCCAGTTTGAGGATGCCAAGAAATCAGTTGAATCCAGCCATTGCCAACTAAACGTCCAATCATTGGATATTTATCGGCAATTTCAAGTAAGCGCTCAGGTGTTGCCTCAACGATGGTTAATAATCTAACCGGCTCGTGAATCTCTACCATCTGCCAGGTTAAACCTGTTCTTAAATCGGAGGAGTGACCGTTCATGACGCCCACTAATCCGGCGATATTATGTGGCAGCTTTGTGCCGCAACCGTATACAACCGGATCGGTAACGCTGAAATAATATTCCAAATTAATGCCTGCACCCACGGGGCCTGCGGCTTGTAAAATATTCGCCACGATAGTGCCGTCTGAATCTTGTTCGGGATCGTAGGAAATTAAAAAGGCACGACGATCCATGTACAGATTTCGCGTTTTCTCACGACGTCCAATAATACAAACAGCGTTGGTAGAATGACCGTACTCGGGTCGCGGCTGCGCTAAATCGGTGGAGTGACGTTGCACGACTTTTAAAGCTTGTTGCACAGTGATATTGGCAGGAGCGTCGTTAAAGCGACGACAACGCTCGTGGGCACTGTGAGCACAGGCGTCGAGCAGCGCGTCCTCCATGGATTCCAACTGGTCTCGCAAATGGGTGGCAACGGTTTCTAGCTCGTAAAAGGTTAGCGTATCGTCTGCGGTGTTGTGGTAACCACCAACAACGTGGGTTGTGTCGGGAATATCAAGACCACGCTGCTTTAGATTGGCGCGCACCGTTGGATGATTCGCCATCATTGCAAACGCTCGCGCATTAGGGCCGCCGCGGCCACCACCGGTTGCACCGCAGTCGTAGGCGGCTTCGTGGGGGTTATTCATGCTCGATGAACCATGACCAATAATCGTAATTAACGGCGCAAAATGTTTGGTAAGTCCCATGGTGCGCAGCAGCTTTTCAACGATGTCGGTGGCTTCTTGAAGCGTGAATCCGGGCAAGAGTCCGGCGGCGTTACGTTGATCATTAATATTGCCTTTATCATCTTCACGAAACAGCTTAAGCGTGGTTTTGGGTCGGTCGTGATGATGGCCGGTAATACGATGCAATAGATTGTGAGAGAAACTGGGAAACAAGGTATGGCTTAACAGCGATGCCACATGTAAACCACCCATGGCAACGGTCCAAATACTGCTGCTCAATAACTTTAAACGACTGCGTTGCAAAAATTTAAGCCATTGGCCCTGACGCAATCGTTTTGAGCGATAGTTTTTTTCGTTGTCAATTGCTATCTCTTCGACAAAATGTTGAGGCGTTGCTGTAACCGGGCACAGTGGTCGCGAGTGAACATCGTCAAAACCTTTGTATTGCATCACCACGCCAAAAAATCCGGGGCAGCCATAGGTTTCAGCTTCGGGTAAAATTTCTTCCAGATGGCGACGAGTTGACTCTTCTCGGTCATCCATACAGAACACCGCCTGAACCTTAGGTACCGCTTTTGAACTATGATCACAGGATTTGTCGGCGCAGACGTCGGTCGCCATCAACGGTTTTTGATGCTCCGTTAATGCATTTAAAATGTGGTTGCGGTGATGGCGTTCAAATGCGAGGTGCAATAGATAAGAGCGCTCAAAGTGATTAAATCGCTCATGCTCAGCGAGCCACGCAGACGCTTTTGTTTTATCGGCAAACAACGCCGGTAAAAAAGTAAAAGCTTGCGCACTGACAAAAGCTTCGTACACCAAAGAGATTTTGCTGTCGGTAACCGTTTCGGGTGTCGTCCACGTTGCTTGGTAATCGGTCATAGCAACGGTGCTTTCACGCTCGGCTTTGTAGGCTGCCGCTAAATCAAGCGTTAGTTGCACGGCTAAAAAGTCGATGAGTTTACCCGGAACAGGATTGATCGGTAACTTATCGGGATGACACTCAAATTGGCGGAACATGCCTGCCCAACCGCGCAATGAATGCAAGGTCTCAAAAATAGTCTGTTCCCAGTGCTCTTTGGGAACAGACATTGTTTCTAAAAGATGAATAACGGTCTGGGCGCTGCTCCAATTATTGTCGATTTGTTTCTTGCATTGCTGCTTAACCGACTTCAGCCAACTTTCTTGTAACACAGGCGTAAGCATGTAAGCCTGGAAAGCCGCGAGAAAACCTTGTCCGCGCAACGGTAAGGCGTGATTCGATACGCCTTGATCAACAAACGCAGACGCAAGCTTAACCAGAAGAGGATGTACCCAAGAATCGGTATCAATACCGGTGCGAGCCAGATAAAAATCGCGAGCACGGGGGTAAGTCACGGTTTTGTGTTCGGGTTTTACCACTTCTGCTAAATACAGCCACAGTTGCTTTAAACTGCCTTTTTCAGGAATCTTCGAGGCTTTGCAATATATGGTAGAGCTTGCCAGAGTCGCAGCACTTGCGTACAAGGCATGAGGTTTATCTAAACTGCTGTGTTCGTGCAGCCACCAACGCACCGAGCTTGATGAAGGAACATCGAACAAGGTTGTTAAACGCCAAACTAAATAATCGCGTCTGGTAGGACCGCCCGGGAAAATAACCGCATCGAGATTTTCGATTTCCGCTTCCAATACCGCACTAATATCGTCAGGTAAAATACGGCCGTTATTGACCGCGGTACGATAATACATTTCACTCATAAACGAATGTGCTTGAAAACGATTACCGGCTTCACGCACGGCATCTTTAAAGCTCAAATGCTCAAAGGTGTGTAACGGGTTGTGATGCACAAACGCATGAATAGGAGCCTGTTCGGGAAGATAATGCGCTACCTTGTCGATTAATTCGTGAACAAGATCTTCGGCGGCCAAACTCTCAATTGACGCTTTCCCGAGTGTTGAATTCATGACTGTCATAAAGCTATACCTTCATACGTACCGCAAGAGGATGGTCGCTAACTGCACGCATTGTATCCATGCCCACAATGTCCATTTTTAAGTCTGGTCGAACACTAAAGACTACGTCCAGTCCACTTAAGAAAGTGTGGTCTACTAATTTTGCGTGAGATACATCTACTTGAACCAAAATATCTTTATCAGGAATTGCTGCTACCGTTTTTTTCAATTTAAGCAAGCTTGTGAATGCAGCGTTACCAGAAATACTAATCACCCAAATGTTACCTTGTTTCTTACTGGAAATATGGCTTTTAAACAGTGCAATTGGGCCAACACCGCGAATGCCATGAAAAACCACTTTGGCGATAAGTCCTGCGGCCACACCCATTAATAAGTCGGTTAATAGGGTCACCACTACCGTCAACGAGAATAAGAACAGCTGATCTTTACCAATTTCATTGGCATGCAACACTTCTTTTAGCGAAGCCAAGCGTAAACCCGTCACAATCAACATCGCAGCAAGGGCTGACAGCGGAATCAACTGAATAAGATCGGTTAGCACCGCCACATACAACAATAAGAATACGCCATGGAAGAAGTTGGCTCTATGACTTTGCGCTCCGGCGTCAACATTGGCTTTGCTGCGCACAATTTCAGAAATCATAGGTAATCCACCCAAAAACGCCGCAATTGTATTGCCAACCGCAACAGCAAATAGATCGCGATTTAAATCCGAAGGGTGTTTGTATTCTTTGATAGCATCAACGGCAACAACGCTCAAGGTTGATTCGATAGAACCCACCAACGCAAACATTAAAATGTATTTAATCGAAGTTAGAGAAAATATTGCCGAAAAATCTGGAAAGGTGAGGCCGTCTAAAATCGAGTCTGGTAACTGCACCATAAATTTCGATCCGGTGGCTACTGTGCTACCAAAAAATTGAGTGCCCGCATCCGAAGGTAAGCCAAAATAGACCGCCATAGGTACCGCTAAAAACAACACAACTAAATGCGCAGGAATCAGCTTCAATTTACCAAAAGCAATCTTCGGCCAAGCCAGTAACACAATAAGAGAGACAAAACCGATTAAACTCACCACAAAATTTGCATCAATAAATGAAGCAGGAATTTCGGCGATAAGACCAATAGCTTCGTGAGCTTCTGGCTTAACACCCAAGGCAACGTGAACTTGTTTAGAGACAATGATAATACCAATGGCCGCAAGCATACCGTGCACAACCGTCTTCGACATAGCAATGCCGAGACCTGCCGTGCGTGCGAGCGCTAATATCAATTGCAAAATTCCAGCACCAACGCCCACGGCAATGGCTTGGTGGTAGCCTTTGCTCATATCACCTTGGCCCAATTCAACCACCGCGCCTAGGGCAATAACAATAAGACCTGCCGCCGGGCCTTTAATCGTAAAGCGTGCGCTACCAATCCAAGAAACAATCAGTGCGCCAACAATTGCGGTAATTAGTCCGGCAAACGGAGGAAAACCACTTGCGGTAGCGATACCCAAACACAACGGCAGGGCAATTAAAGAAATAATAAATCCGGCTTTAATATCCGCCAGCCAAAATGCCGGCGAATTTAGAGAGGTAGGTTTAGACATAGAAATACCCAAAGAAATTAAAATGTAATTTAAATTGAGTGTCTTCACGAATTTTGCACGCAAGCAGACCTACTTCGAACTCTACAGAACAAAGAAGATTTAAATTTGTGCATAATTCTTCCGGGTGCAAAAGCGCCTAAGCAATAAAGCCTATAAACACACGGAAAGAAGTCACGAAAGACCGTTAAAGAATTAAAAAATTATGCGCGAGCAGGCGGTGCTCTTGAGTTGTAAATGGAACTGCTGGAGTACTTATAATAAGGAAGGATAAAAATATTTGGCGTATACGAATAGACTACGGGCGATAATCGATAGGTATAAACAAAACTGATGCTGTCTAAACCTTCATAAAACTTATAGCTCTCATATCTTTCCGGCTGATCATCGTTAATATCAATTTCGGGTAAATCATCTAAAAAACCGAAAAAGGATGCCGACGGTAATTCGTGGTGTGAAGAATTAGGTGATAACGAAAAAGAGCTGGAAAAATAAAAAAGGCAGCAGAAAGCCAAAACCCAAAGGTGCTTTAGGTGGTAATAATGCAAGTATTTTTTACTAAGCATTGATCGTAAAAGCTCCGGTTAAAGGGATAACAACTGCAATAATGTTACGTTTGGTTAACTGACTACAAAAACTTCAGATTAGCCTCTCTAAAAGTCAAGCAGAGGCAGAAATTGAGATTTCCAATTTCGTCACAATTTTATTCATTTACTGTATTTAAAAGTGGCGACACATTCTTGCTGTTTAGTGTGGCTATTGTAGTGTGGTTACTGATTGAGGAATAACTAGGCATTATTCGCCGTAAAATAGCTACACTCAATTAAACAGATTGTTACCGCCTTTTATAAACATCATGTTAAACAATGTATTGAAACTGATTCTGTGTTTTGTAGCGCTGGATGCCTTTTTAAAAATACTTGTAGAAAATTTATATACCGTTGGTTTTTTTAAATATCTGAGGTTGGCAAAAAAGACTTATAAACCATTGAGAAGTTCTTAGGTATTTAAAAATATTTTTAAGGATTAATGTGTCACAAATTTAAAACATAAACACAGTTTGTGAAAAAACTGTGACGGTTTTAATCTTCTCAAATTACCTTGTAGTTTTTTTGAAAACTATTTAACCAATTTATCTAAAAAAAGGGAGTTTAAATAGTTATCAGTTTTGTAAAACTGTTGCTTGATTAAAGTGCTTATCAAATAAAGCATATATATGGCGATAAAATACCATAGGAACCTCTGATTAACTCATCCATGATTTAATCAGAGGACAGAAATTGAAAA
>CALMJT010000020.1 GCA_937864365.1 uncultured Alteromonadales bacterium
ATTTAAATGATAAAAACCTCCTACAGGGTGGTATGAAAATAATTGACCACTACAATAGATTGTAAAGACAGTATGCGAAAAATAATTGTATTACAACACTCCTACGAAGATCATACACACGAAGATGTAAAACTAATTGGTGTATATAGCTCCAAAAATATTGCTCAGGAAGCTATTAATCGACTTATTAAATTGCCGGGTTTTAAAGACTACCCAGACGGCTTCAGTATTGATGAATATGAAATTAATGAAACAAATTGGAGTGAAGGTTTTGGCGT
The DNA here is from genome assembly GCA_937864365.1 of uncultured Alteromonadales bacterium. Lineage (GTDB taxonomy): Bacteria > Pseudomonadota > Gammaproteobacteria > Pseudomonadales > Cellvibrionaceae > Sessilibacter. The sequence goes on from CALMJT010000020.1 coordinate 279, forward strand.
GTAGTGTGAGAATGAGTTTTTGTTGTCAATAGCAATACTAGTGAGCATCTGTTTTTGGTTATCTCTACAATATAGAGCTCTACATAAAAAATGTGCAATTAAAGCGAAAGAAAATACACAACAATGAGTCTTTGCTCATATTTGATCAAGAGCTCGAACTCATAGAAAGGGAGTTAAAAGAAAATGTAATTCGCACTGCCAATTCAAAGCAGAATCGGCTTCGATCTGGGAAAGAGATGACTTACGAATTCAACTGGCAGGTACGTACTACCAAATTCAAGAACGGGAATTTCGCTTGCTGCAAGTTTTAAGCAATTAGATAGAATTATTCGACCGGGAATTAAAAAGTGGCTATTAAGCTGTAGATCGTAACAGCGTAATACTAGAGGGTTTACTCGCCATGAGTAACTTCACGAAAGAGCAGAAAAGCGCATTCTTGTCTTTAGCTGAGGAGTATGATGTTAAAGTTTACGAAATTATTTCAAAAGGTAGCCCCACTGAAATAATTGTATCAAATAAAGAAGAGGCAATGCTGTTAAATAACTTTGCATCTACTATTTGTCAGCTTGTTATAAAAAATCATCCTGATCTTGAAGGTGTAGACGAAGACATAAATGCAGATGCAGAAATGATTGTTTACATAGTGACAGATGTAATAACCGAAGCCGGTTTTGATATTTGAAAGGTATTATAATAAAGCTGATTTGAGCGCAATGACTAGATATCACGGTAAACGTATTGGACAACGGAGAGTTTTATGATTCCTGATCCAGATACAGAAGAAGGTAAAAAAGAAATCGCACATCGAATTAAAAAGATAAAAGAAGAAGCTAAGAAATTTCGAGAATTGGCGAAAAACTGTGATGAAGATGAACCAACTGGAAAACTAACAAACCCGAGTGACATTGATAGAATGAGAGACAGAAACAATGACGAACATAACGGAAGTTGAAAATAAAAAACAAGCTAAGAAAAAGCTTAATACTAATAAATAAAATAACATGCAAAAAAGATGGCGGTTGTACTTCAAAAAATGAAAAGTAAAAAAGTTAACAGGGTTATCAATTCGACTTTCATAGCGTTGCTTTGTTTGCGGTTTACCACTACGCTACTGCGAAATCAATCAACTCCGTTTCGACCGGCTAGAATCGCGTTAAATAAATCATTAGGATAATATTATGGCGACTTTAAAAGATGGTCTTTTTATAGACCCAAAGGTGCAACAACGATTGTTTCCGGGCATAGAAAAAGGTCCGCTTAGTAATGTAAACGCTTTAGTAATACATCAAACCGGAGCTCCAACAGCACAGCACACATTTAATTCGTATCAGACTGGAGGTCATGGAGCACATTTTCTAATCGATAAAATGGGAAAAATTTATCAAACTGCTAATCTTAATAAGAAAGCTCACCATGTAGGAAAAATAAAATCAAAGTGCTACGAAACAAGAGCTTGCACTAAGGATCAACTTCTAGCCGCAACGCAGATTCTTTTCAAAAAAGGGCAAAAATATTCAACCAGTGTAACCAATTTACACAATAACGAAAAAATTAAAGCTTACCCAGATCGATACCCTTTAAACTCTGATTCGCTTGGTATAGAAATTGTCGGAAATTACGACACCAAATCAAAAGCCTATGAAAATGTGGCGCCATTACAAAACCAGTCGTTACAGTGGCTCATTACAGAACTTTTTATGCTATTTTCTATTACTAAAGCAGATGTTTACCGTCACCCAGAAGTATCGTACAAAATGCCAACAGAAGCAGGTACTGCGACATGGTAAGGATAGTTGTAATCTCTTTCTTTTTGACATTCTTGGTTGCATGTAAAGGGTTAGATAGCAAGAACTCTGTTATTAATGTGACTGATATTGTTGCTAAGGGTAACGATGGTGTATCTGGCGAGTTTTGTGTCAATTTTTCTTTAACAAAAAATGAAGCCCAATATTTTTTCAACAATGCTATGCAAGTTTCCCCAAAAGATATACATGATAACTATTCATTTTTGCCTTGTTTTGTAAAAGGCGTGGGATACATGGGTACTAAAAAGTGTGAATGGGAAATTAGAGCTGGCGGTACAAGCAGCATTATGTGTGAAGATAGATCAATTACCATGGCTTGTGAAGACTGTTTGCCTATACCAGACTAACGTGCACTGTAGCGAAGTGGATATACGCTAACTCCCTGCTGTAACTTATTTAAATCCATTTTTTTGGGTAATTCTTATCTGAATTGTAACTTTAATTACGCGTATGAGTACTGCCAATAACTTGTGTGGTTTTACTTTCCCAAGCTAATTTACAAACTATTTTTTTGTTTTAGATAATCATAAAAATATTTGGAGTTTAAATAATTAGATTTTAAGTTTTGGCTAAAAATAAACACAAAATACCGCCATTAGGGCGATATTTTTGAGTTAAACAATAATTATTGTGCGGGAACCAAAACAGAACCCACTACGGTATAAGAATTGTTTGCATCCGGTAATAAAACAGCGAATTCTCCCATCGCAAGATTTTGACCAACCAATTCATAAACAACACTGCCGTGGGTGACAAGAACAATGGGTTTGTCTTCGTGAATGGTTTGTAATTTATCTTTAATTTCTGCCATGCGTGCTGCAAGCAGACTTTCATCCGCTTTTGAGCCTTTTAAGGCTTCCCAATTCTCGACTTCATCAAAGGCAAGAATACCGGTATCACGGGTTCGACAGGCAGGGCTTGAGAAAACAGTACCTACCGATATTGCATGCGCCTTAAACGCCTCACCCACTGCTTTTGCTTGAGAGCGCCCTTGTTCGTCTAAATTACGTTCTGCTGCACAGCTGTCGATTTTAGCCAGCGATGGATCGACAACTTTAGGTGATTGACTGTGTCTTAAAACAACAATCGTACCTGGCGATTTAAGTGCTTGCCAAACGTCACTATCGTTGTCCGCAAATGATATGTGAGAGAACAAAATGCTGAATAATACCAATACATATTTATGCATTTAAATTTCCTTATTTAATAAAAGGTTTTCCAAAAAATCCCGAAAAAAAAGAATAACTCTAGATAGGAATAAATCGCAAGAATAATTGAGTAATGAATCGTAATCTTGATAACACACTGATTAAGTTAACAGGATTACTCATTGGGGAAAATACGAGAAGGTTCCTATAGACTTGTAGTAAAAATTATTAGTCTTAGTCAACGGCGACGTATTCTAAAAAATATCAAAAAGATCTATAACTGAACAACGCACGGAAAGCATTGAATAAATACTGAAGGAAAACCATTGTAGACACTTCCCTGTATCAATACGTGCCTCAGCCGGAACGACGTTTCTTACACTCTTATTGTAGCAAGTCATTACCCATAGAATATAAGTCCAGAGCTAATGTTTTAATTTCATCTGCCATGGTGATTGATTCCCGCCAATCGACAGGAATATTCGAGTAACCATAGTAAGCACCTGCAATTTGGCCGCAGATAGCTGCGGTTGTATCGGCATCATTACCAATGTTCGCAGAAAGCAGGATTGCGTCTCTAAAGTCTTTTCCGTGATAAAAACACCATAATGCAGAAATTAAACTCTCGATAACAAATCCGCTACCGGTTAGTTGTATATACGCTAAATCTTTAAAAGAAGTATCCATTATTAAGCGTAATTCATCGCAGGTTTTGAACGGAATATTTTCGAATATTTCGTCTTTATTGTTTGCAGAGAATGCTTTGTGAATTAAATAACTGAACAAACGGCATGATTCAATACAAAGCTCAGAACCGTGGGTAGTTTTTGAGCTTTCACCGGCATAATGAACACAGGCATTCAATTCTTTATGATAAAAAATAGGAATTGGCGCTAACCTCATGATTGAGCCATTTCCCGAAGAGCGAAGATCCGTTGAGCCACTAAACGGGTTTTTATCGATTAGATATCGTCTGAGAGCGGTCGATACAGTTGCGCCAATGTCAAAACAGTGACCATTACTACTCATGTAACCATGTTGGTACCAATTACAATAGCGATTCATTTGATCAACAGGATCGAACCCTTTTTTATACACCAAACTGTGTGCTAAGCATAAAGCCATGGAGGTGTCATCAGTCCACTGCCCTTTTTCCAAATTAAAAGGACCATCGCCAATCATGTCGCTAATAGGTTCAAATGTTCCTTTGACTTTAAATTCTAAGGTTGTACCAACCGCGTCGCCACAAGCTAGGCCAACTAAGGCCCCCATCATTTTGTCTTCCATATGTATTCTCAACCACAAAAACTCATTAGTTGTTAAGCTGTTCTACTTTGTAACCTTTTTTTTGTAATTTATTCAGTACACCGTCTTCACCGGGAAGATGTAATGAGCCGACCAAAACAAATTCTACTTTATTGTCGTTGTTAAGCTCATCGAGTTGGCTAATCCAGCGATTATTTCTATTCAATATGAGTGTGTTATACATTTTGGGAAATTTGGTTTTCATTTCTTTAATGGAGGCGTTTTCTAAAAACTGTTCTAAATTTCCGCTGCGCCAATTTTGTCTCATGTCGGTAATAAATTCGGGTAATTGTTCTAAATCGCTTAATGTGTATTCGATAACTTGATTATTGTTTATTGCTTCCATGCTTTTAAAGAATGAAAGTTGTTCATCAAAGCTTTCGAGTTCTTGTTGCGGCTTATTATCTTGTTGCGCGAGTCCTGAGATTACGGTTTCAACGCCGAACTCTGCTTGCAATCCCAATCGTTGATATTCGAGAACCGAAACCAATAACGACACGCCCCATGGTTTAAATTTTTCAAAACTTGCGATTGGTAAGTTACGTTCTGAAAAGAAAGTATTTAACGCTTGGTAAGCTTTGGGAGAAAGCTGCGTGCGTAGTGTTTGCTCACCGGGTAGTGTCATTGCGGCAATTAATTTTTGTTGAGATGACAAGGAATTGGCTACTTCTGTATCGGTCTCGAAAATAATTTCGTCAGAATTGTTATAGGCGGTAGAAAACTCTTTTGGTAGTGGTAAATCACTTGAGCTTAATAAATGTACAGTGCCGCCAATGTAAAAGAATTTATCACCTTTTGTTACCTTCCAAACGGATGATTCTGCCCAAGCTGAAATTGCGCTAGAGCTTGCCACACACAATACTAAAGTGTTAATTATTTTCTTGATTTTCATAAAGCCTGCCCTATTCGTTCGTGTCAATGGTTATAACATTGAATCAT
>CALMJT010000021.1 GCA_937864365.1 uncultured Alteromonadales bacterium
TTTCTCCAAGTTGGGCTTGGTCATTTTCTCCAAGTTGGGCTTGGTCATTTTCTCCGGGCTGATCCGAGTTCAAGCCGTCTTCTAGATTAGTTTCAGCAGCCTGATGAGGGTTTAGAAATTCATAACTTAATGATGTATGAAAGCCTCTTTTTTGTTTTTTAATCCAGCCTTTTTCTGAAAGAGAGGTTGTTGCTTTGGATATTCGCGTCTCATCCTTCATGTTAAGCCTTTTTGCTATCGTAGTTAGGCTGGGGTTCGTTCTTCCGGTAGTCTTGTTCCTGAAGGAATACAGGCAGCATAAGACGCGAAGCTCAACGCCGGTTAAATTGTTGTCGCCGATTGCCTCAATGGGGACTTGTGCAAAAATAGTCATTCGTTTGTACATCCGTTTTTGCTGGCGTCCTGCTTGCGGGCACATCCTGTGAGGGGTAGTAATTTGATTGTGCTTTACTGACAAAGCCCCAATTAAGGGGCTGATAGGAATAATATTAATGAGCCGCAGCTAGAATGTTTCAGGTTTTGCAATGCCTCGTATAGCCCACATAAAACCCTGTTGGATATTGGTTTTACCTAGAGCAACGCTACGCTTGTCCGTTAAGTCTTCTTGTTCAAGTTTTTCAATGAATTCACGGCATTTCTCGGCTAGGGTTTTGCCTTCATTCATTAGCGATACTTCATACTCGTTTAATTCTCGATAGCCTTTAATTTCACGATGCTGATTGTCCATAAGTTTCCCTTGGTTTGATTGGTTAATTTAATTTACAACCTTCTGCACCGACTTAGCCCCAATTAAGGGGCTTTGTAATTAAAGGCAATGGTCGTCTTATGAGGCCAAGCTGTGGACTACCTGTCTAAACAAAAAATCTTTAGCTTTTTGTTGTTGGGGTAGATCTTCAAATGGAACGATGCACGGGTGAGTTCTTTTTTCTTGGTCTTTCTCTACGCCATAAACCCACCCGCTTTTAATTTTTTCCTTGAGCCATGCGTCATGGCTCGCGCTGGCACTTGCATCAGGATTTTCTAAATGAAATTTAACACCATTAATGGCACTTAATTTCTGCCAATCCGGGGCGTCTTCCCATGAGGTCTGACTGTCATCGTCGCACGACAGGCAATATGCCGCATTTATCTCGTGGGCGACTTTTGCAATATATTCAATGCTATTTTTAGGCATAATTAATTCCTGTTGATTAAATTTAAATTTGCTGTCTTCTGCACCGACTTAGCCCCAATTAAGGGGCATATTTATCTGTGAGCAATAAGAGTTCATTTGCAGCGGAGGTGGCGCTACTAAAGTTCGCAAGCCTAATCCATCTAGAGAAGATGTAGAAAACTTTTACTCGCTTTTGTAGCTGCCATACGCACGGGTCATTTTGAAATTCTGGGTTATAAACAATTCTATAGCTGAGTATTTCTTTATTGAAGTTGGGCTTCATAATGATCACCTAGTTTCAATTATTCAGCCTTTAGGGAGTCGAGGCCGGTCAATGCCTCACTGGGCGTCATACTCTCGGGTTTACGGTTAGCTTCTTTTTTCCAATAAGCGAGTTCTCTGGCAATTCTATCCATCACTCGATCAACTTCTTCCTTGTGCAACCTATCGCCACCCTGAGTAATTGTTAAAAATTGCGCTTTTTTCCAAATTTTAAAAAAAACATTAAAAATCTCTTCTGGTTCATCTTTGAAAGGCCAGCAAACAACCTCTTCATCATTAACCATTATCGTAATTAATCCGCTATCGTCACTGGCAGACCAAGATAATTTATTTCCAAGATGATCTATGGATTCGCCAGATTTGTTGGTGATTTCTGGGTCGCCAAGGTTTCTTGGGTCTGTTGGGATTTTTACTATATTTTGACTTTTCATAGCGCTTATCGCTTCTATCGCTGATTGCACAGGACAATTTGCACTGCTGTGCTCACCGAAATCAAAACCAAGTAAATTTCCAACATTGTCGGCCAGTTCGGTAGCTTTTTCTTCCCAGTAGTCGCGCTCATCAACAAGTTTCTCTATTTCCGAAATCAACTCTTTGTTAGCATTAACCATTTGCTCTGCAATAAGAGTTTCTTTTATATCCGGCCTGTAGCCTTGGTTAATATCTTCACCCCAACCAATGCCTTCTTGCTTAAGTTTACAGTCGTTACATTCAATGGCGCCGCTACGAAGCAAGTTAAATCTTACACAGCCACACTTGCAGGTTCGCGCCATGTGATCGTTAATGTCAGTCATGTCCGCCATAGCAAAGCTCTCAATTACCGATATTGTGATATTCATTTATGGCGAAGTAATTCATCTTCGCCCACGCAAACACATTTTTTGGTGTCGCTGGCAATAATTCTTTGTCGTCTTTCAGTACTGGGCCACACATACAGCGCGGGTCGTTAACATCAAAAAACATGTTTATAGACTCGTGAAAACTATTAACAAGCCAGTCCCATGCTGGCTCTGACTCCCACTCTACATAGTCCATGCCGCTAGTTTGCCAGCCAACATGCCATATATTTTCATCACATAAGTCACAGTCTTTAAATCCGATGGCTGCCGCTGCCTTCTTGCAGAGCTTTTTATATTGGCGTGGGTTCATCGGTTTTGCTCCGCTCAAACGCTGTGCATGTGGGCTGCCCGTCAGTACCAATAATCCATTCGCTAGGGTATTCGTCATCATCCACATTAAAGGCCATTGTTCTAACTAAAATATCGCAACCGCCTTCGCATGTTTCTGGGTCTAAATTATCGCGTTGGCAATTTTGGCAAAACTGCTTCATAAAAATTTCACCTTCAGTGCCGTTGCTGGGCTGATATGATTTGCCAGAATGGTTTTTCGTTATTTCTGCCGTGCTGTCTGTGTACATAAACTCCCCTTAAATTTATTGGCCTGTAGCAACTTAAAATTTATTCATAATTCAATAATCCAAAATATCAAACACTTCGTTCATAGCTGACTCCTAATTCTGACCAAAACTGTGAAACCTCATTCATATGCAGCTGGGCGCTCTTTAGATTACTAGAGGCTTTATTGAGCTGTTTTTGAATGTCTTCTGAGTAATAATCTAAAAAAAACTTTTTTCCTTCGTCGCTTAATATTTCAAATAGGAAAAACGGATTTACATAGTTGTTATACGGGTTTTGAAGTTTTTCCCCGTACATGAGGGAGTCTAAATACTCAACGCCTTTGTAGACCCCGCCACCAATGATTAATCCGTTGTCGCCATAACGCTTAGTCCAGCAGGTATCGTAGCCCGTGTGTCCAGTGCCAATTCTTACTTTGACAGTTAGAAATGATAAAAAAACATCCATTTTTATTGGGTTTTCATTCCAATTAATATTTATTTTTTTATTTTCCAGCTCGCTTAAGAATTCGTTCATAACTTAACAATCCAAAATATTAATTATTTGTACTGGTAACAAGTGCTGCTTTATTTTCTATAAATAGACCTCTGTGAGCCATTCGCCTGAGTGCGATCGCATTCTCTTCGCCAAATGCAAACATTACGCTACCAGCGCCACATCGACTTTTTTTGTGTTGATTTTCCAATCCGGGGACAAATTCAATTCGACCTGAAATAAATAGCATTGCTGTGCATGCGCGCATTGCTGCTTGACACCACTTGGCGTCAGTCCTGCTAAATAGTAGCGCTATTCCATTTCCGTGATTTATTAATCTATCAACCCAAAATTTTGTACTTTCCCCGTATGGCGGATTCAACCAAACGCGACCAAACCATTCTTTATTTAGTCCGTCATCAAAAATTGTGTACTTTTTATTGGCTGGAACCAATGATTCAAAGTTGTGTGGAGATGATGGGTCTAAATCAAAATGGATAGAAAGCTCATCAAATACCCACTTTGGGGTGTACCACTCAACACTCTTGTTGGCAGTTTTTTTGATGGCTTCCCTGGTGGTAAATATCCCGTCCATTATGATTGAGCCTAAAATTGGCGCCTTTCGGCGCCTGAGTTGCCTGATGGGTTTGCTTAGTCTGAAATTCTGCCAAGATAGACAGGGGTGTCGCCAGCTTCACCTTCTATGCTGGCAACAATATCGTTAATTGCGTCATCAAAAGATAAAGCGGGTTTAATTAGGTCATACCACATGTTCAACTTGCCATTGTTAATTCGGTATCTAAAGCGCGCATCAACTTCATACGGCGTGCCATTTTTAAATGGTCGAAGTCGCAGTTTAATTTTTTCGGGAATTTCTAACTGCCCGGCGACACCTGCGGTTCCGTTTATGGTTTCGTGGTATGTCATTTGAACCTGACCATTTTCAAGCCGTGTGGACGATCTAAAGTCTACGTTAATGCTGGCTTTTAGGGTCGTTGCGATTTGCTTCATTTCCGAGGAGTCGGGTTCAACTATTTCAGTTTCGTTTTGCTCGATAAAATAAGCAAACTCCTCTTGATCCATTCTTTTACCAGAATTTCCTATCCACGCGCTCCATTCGTCTGACTGCGGAAACTCATAGGTCACCCGATGTTCTGTCCATTTTGCTGTGCCGTCTTGGTGATGGTAATCAATTATCCCTACGGCTTTATCTTTAAGTTGGTCAATAAAAATGACGCTATGAGCATTTTTGTGCTGATTAAAATAATCCAAAAAGCTTCCTACCGAGTGCGCGACAATCACTTCTTTAACTCTTAATGGGCCATCGCGGTGGTCGTTGATAATTTTTTCAAAAGAATGGGTATTAACACCGCCTGAGCCTGATGATGACGCTAAAACTGGAATTGTCCCTGCGTCCGTCTCCACCTCAAATAGATGAATTTTTTGGGCACCGGCAGAAAAGGCGGCCTGGAACTCTGAGGAATTTTTATTGCTGTCTGAATTCATTTCTCTTCTCTCTTAATGATTTTAATTTTGACTTTGGTTAGTTAAACCATTCTTTTAGGGGTTGTTATGCCCTCGGTCACTGTTTTGGCTTCTCCGGCTGGTTCAGGTGCGCTTTTCAGAATCAGCTCCCCTTGGCTTGGGTTGTTGCGTATTAAATTTCCTTCAGGCGTCCCCCAGCATATTGTTTGACCGCGCTCGAATGCTGGTTTTTTGCAATCAATCTTGTCCGTAAGAAAGTATTGGCCTGTATCGCCACGATCCGGCTTGACCGTTATCGTAAGTGTAATTTTTCCTGAGTTGCCCGTGTCTCGACACGCCTGAACCAAGCTGTTTAACTCCTCGCTAAGCTCTTGCTGCGTTTTGCCTCCGCGCATGAATCTTAGCGTGTCCAAAAACAGCGTCTCGCTGAATGCCATATAAGCCTCACATTTAAATGGAATGAAATTAAATTAAGTTGTTTGCCGTGGTGTTAATTTGGTTGTCCAAAAGAAAATCTTTTAATCCCGGCGCTTCTGAGTGGTGCACCTGTCCAGACTCGATGAGCGATATAATTGATCTCGGGATATTGATAGCACTTGCAATTTTTGCGTAGGTCAAGTTTTTCTTTTCTCTGGCCGCTCTAAGGCTGGCTCCGATTTTTATATTTTGTACTGTTTCTTTGGTCACCATTCCCGAGCCTTTACAGGAGTGGCAAGACCGGCTTAACCAGTAGCCGACTTGACTGAGCGCTACGCCGTTACAGTTGGGTCGTTTTTTATTTTTCCCTTTGCAGGTTGGGCAGAGGAGCGACTTTTCAGTAAGATTATTCATAAAACTAAATTGCAGCTTTGTGGCTTCGTGAAAAAATTTACACTGTAGCTTAGTGGTAATAAATAACCGAGTTTGTAGTTTTATGACTCAGCTTCATTGCCCGTGCCTTTCTTGCTGAAATGAAATTTTTGATTTTAAAAAGCTGTTTTTTTATTATGCGCATCGCTATTTATTCCCGCGTTTAAAACCCCGGCAAAGCCGAGGTCTACATAAACGAAACGAATTCTCTAAGATTGCTATATCGCGCCACCGTAACCCTAACTAGCCATACTCTTCTATGTAAGGCTCTTGCGCTTTTATGTAGCCTTTAAAGAGTTTGTATTGACTGAATTTGCTGGCTGGCATTTGGCGGACATAGATTAAAATAATTAAAAATTCCAAGAACTTTAAAAATAAAATCACGCCCAAGCCTCTTAATTATTTTCCGTCAGTGATAAATAAAGACCAGACAAACTTTACCGCCTTCTTTACCGGCGCGGCTGAGAAAACTTTATAAACAATCCAGACAAAGAGGCCAATAACGCTTAGCGCTGGAAATATTGTAATTTTTCCAAGTATCCCGCAGTTCTGCCAAATTACAATAAAATAGCTATCCTTCCATGCTAGTTTAAGTTTCTCGCTCAGTGCTGGCGGTTTTTCGTTGTGGCTCTTTAGCTCTGTTTCTAGGTTGTTGTCTTTCATTGTTTGCGTTCCATCTTTTTCGTGCTCGGTTTTTGACGCCTCACCACAAGTGGCGGCGTCCGGCAAAATTACACCATCGCTTTTTAGTTCGTCAATAAACCACCATGCGGCGCGCACCATAATGCCAACGATTGACGCTAGTGCGACAAACGCAACCCAAAGAAGATACATTTGTATTGCGTACAGCGGCTGATAGTGCCAGAACGCGGAAAAATCTGACGTATTTAGCTTAATTTTTAATCTATTTAGTAGATTTTTCTTAAATAAAATAACGCCCGAATCAACGGCTGGCGCTAAAGTCTTGAGTTGTTTTTTCATAAAATACCCATAAAAATAATTTTTGGTGAGATTGTTTTAATTATTCGGCACTAGACTTTAAGCGACCTCTTTTTAAGGCTGCGATAAAGTTGTCATTATTTCTTTTAGCTTCATCAGCGGAACCAAAAACGCCAATGTACTTGCAAACCTTTATTACTGCCGAGCTTGGGATTGGGTTTGCCCATCGAGAAACGGCCGCTGGAGAGATGTCGAGCATTAGGGAAAGCTCTGAATTATTTGCAGCGTTACAAATTGCCAGCGCGTCCTCACGTGTTAGTTGCATTTCTGGGTGGTAAGAAATTTTGTGAGAGCTTGAACAATTAGCGTTTTTGGTCACTTTGGATTCTCGTTTGTAACTTTAGCCAACAATGTTTAACTTAAGTACAAATTTAACCATAGTTAAGATTTGGTTTCAATACAGAATCTAGTAGATTTTTTTCAGAGGATTTAGAATGGGTTTATGAGCGAAAACACAAAAACCACATACGAAATAGCTCGCGACCTGCTAATTGACCGCGGCTGCGATAAGCGATCCATAAAAACGTCCATATCAAAAATGGCCGGAGTGACTTATCACGCCGTTAGGAAATGGGAGGAAAAAACAGCAACGCCGGGAACTCAAGCGATTCAAGCGCTAGCCAAAGGTCTCGGCGTAAGTGTTAATTATCTTCTTGGCGGGCCGTCTGATGATGAGTCGAACCGCCTGGATGATGAAATGAACCGCTATTGGAATGTTCTAGAGCATGACGATAAGATTTATTTTCTTGAAAATCTAAACGCCTATTTAAAACGTGGCAGAAATAAGTAATTGCGGCACGCTTTTCTTCCGTTGTTAGGCTGTCGCGAATTTCTACCCATCGTTGATTTAAGTCACATTTGTCACCCTGTAGCGCACCGGCGCCAGCTCCATTTTTGCCCAATATTTCAATTGGTCGCATATCACCCGCTCCGCCAAGCCCCTCTAAGCCTTTATTAGTTAAGCTGCTTTCCCCGCCCCTCTTTGGGGCGGCATCTTTAATTATTGACATACCAATCACTCTGAACGCTTTAGCGATAAAAATAAAAATAAACAGTCGTGTCTCATATTGTTGAATGCTTATCCTAAGCGCATTTGTTTTTGACGACAATGCATAAATATTCGCGCCAATCTTTCATTAACACCTAAGTTGCAATTCTTTAATTATTAATGCTGATGGCAATCTCAGCTTATGAGCGACTTTCTTAATGTGTGTTTGTGATGATTATCACGCGGTCATAATTAATAAAAAAAATTTATTGTTACTTTGGTTACATTTTATTGACTTCTGGTTTAACTGCGGTTAAATTTAACTAAAGTTAAACAAGGGGAGAGGCGATATTATGGGCAGTTTATGCAGGGTTGAATCTGAACTCAACAACTTTCAAATTAAACAAGCAATTATCGAAACGGAAGAGCAATGGCGCGAACGAATGTTTGATAAGTTTGCTCAGGCAAATTGGTTTGAGACTAATATTCTAAAAAAAGTTAAGGTTGATGCTGCTGACTATATTTTAAATTTAATGTCTGATTGCAGCGATAAAGACATCAATAACCTTCCAGAAAAAATTTTTGAATCTATTGATGATATTGGCAATCAGGTATCCGCAGCTGTATCCAAGACCGGGTTAACGTTTTTTAAATTTCTCTACGACCACCACGAACCAAGCTCTAATATTGACACGCTTTTTGAGCTTGATAGAGAGGTTGCAGCTTACTGGATAGCGTTTCTTGCTGGCGAGGAGTTGTATAACCATGACAACGGATAATTTTCGCAATTTAAGTATAAATCTTTCAAATTGTTATTCTGATGAATTTCAATACTCCTTTGATGGCTCAAACAAATCTATAGGTGGTGATGAGCAATTTTTAGAAAAAATCACAAGAAGCTTTTTATTGCAAAATCCTAAGCCGGATGTGGTTAACGCCAACCTGTTACTCTTGGTGTGTCGCAGCGTTATAGATGATGCCGACAGGAATTTTATTGCTAATTTTTTGGCTTACGTAGGTGTTGATAACCCTAATGCTGATTGCGAAGTTTTGGAAATGGCTTCATCGCTGAGAATTTTCCTTGAGGCGAATGAAATTCCTTTTGGTGTCAGCGCCGAATTAATGAACATGGTTTTTAATTCTTATGTTCGATTGTTCAATTCCCTATTTAAGAGAATGACGGCAACAGATACATCGATTCATTGCCGCGAAGATATTGTCTTAATAAATGGTATCTTTGAGATATTTAAAACATCTATATTTAAATTTTGTGAAAAAAAATATTACAGGGGTTAATTATGTCTATCGATATTGACGCTGATAAAAAAAATCAAGAAATTCTCCCTAGAGAGTTGGAGTCAGAAATAGTTGATGGTGAAATTTGTTTGCCGTCCGAATTCACATTGAACGACAAAGGAATAATTACTTGGAGCGAATCAACCCCTATTGGTAAGGCGATAGATTTTCTTTTAAGTGATGAGCGATTAAATGAACTCGCCTCTTATATTGAATCAAGTGCAAGATCATTGGTTCCAAGCCTTAGAACGAAAGCGAGCCGAGCTGAAATAATTAGCAATGCAATGAAAGTCACAAAAAGTCGCATTGCTGTTGAAAATTTGAAGAAAACTGCTTTGGCAGAGCTGAAGAAGCGCCCACAAGAAATTACGAAAAAAGTCGATGAGTTTTCAAAAAAACTAAACAGCCTTTCCGCCGAGCTTCGCAAGCCTGTGGATGATTTCGAAAATGCAGAGCTATTAAAAGAACAGGCAGCCAAAAGTATTGAGGCTAAAATTAAGGAATTATCGGTAGTTCTTGATAAGCACTCAAGCGATGACGTTTTGAAAAAAATTGCCGATCTTAAAGAAATTACAATTCCTGAAAATCTTGAAGCTTTCAAGGGCAATCTCGAATTTTTAATTGATCGATCATTGGCGAGTTTAGACGAGTCGCTAAAGACTAAAATTAAAATTGAAGAGCAAAGCAAGGCAGCTGAAGAGCTAAAAGAAAAAGAAGCTGAAATTGAGAAATTAAAAGCGTTGCTTGCTGCTCAGCAACCAGAAGAGCAACCAGAAGAGCAACCAGAAGAACAACCGGAAGAACAACCGGAAGAACAACCGGAAGAACAACCGGAAGAACAGTCGCAGCATGTGAAGCCTGACCTTGGTATGCCGATCTATAACTATTTCCCGAGTTCGTCATTCGTTAGCGCAGCTGAAAAACCGACCTTTGAGCGCCTTCGCAAGACTAATCTAGATTCTTCGCGCGCTGCCAACCCTGGCACAGATGAGGCCGCAAGAAGACAAGCTCGTCTTGCTGCGCTACAGGCTCTTACGCTGATTGGTGTTGAAGAGACTTTAGGTAAAAAAATAATTCAGAATATTATTGCCGGAAACATCCCAGGCATTTACATGGAGGTTAAGTAGATGGGAAAGTTTAGCGAGGCAGAAGCTTTAAATTCTGAAGACGGCTTGAAAGCAGATTCGATTGGCGAAATTAAAGAGGCTCCTACTCATCAAGTTTCTGTTAGTCATAGGCGCGAGCCTGTGGCATTTGAAAGCCCTACTCTAACCATTATTTCAAATTCTATATTGGCAGGCATTGAGCCTGCCAAGCTCGAAAAAATTTACGAATTGTACGCTAGGGAGCAGGCGGATTTGGCTAGACGCAAGTACTACCACGCCATGGCAAAAATGCAGTCTGCAATGACATCTTCTGTAAAAAATGTTCATGTGAATTTTAAGTCCCTTAAGGGTGATGGCGTTATTGATTTTCGAGCTTCTAATTTAAATGCAATTGTATCGGAGCTTAGGCCGCTGTTAGATAAGTTTGGGTTTTCATTCAGATTTGAAGAGCGGCAAAGCTTTGAGCATCAAATAGTTGAAACTACGTGCATATTGACGCATGAAGATGGGCATGAAGAAAAATCAACAATGTCTGGGCCTTATGATTACTCAGGCTGCAAAAACAATTATCAAGCAGCTGGCTCAACTGTGGCGTATTTGCGAAAGCTGACTTTAAAGGCCGTGACAGGCATGACAGAAGATGATGAATACGACGAAGGTTATGGTGCTAGTGGGGCGCCTAAATTAAATGGTGAGTTTGCTGGTGGGCAGCAAAAAACGCCTGCATCAAATGGCGCTTTTAAGAAAAGAGAAGCAGAAAAGCCGAAAGCCGTTCAAGACGCCATGGCAAAGATTTCTCCAGAGCAAGTTAGAGTGCTGCGCAGGGCTATTCAAAATTCTAAATATGATGAAGAGGTGGTTTTATTTGATAACAGCATTAGCAGTCTTGAGGAGATTCCGAACGCTCGATTTAATGGAATTTTAAAAAGTATTAATTCACAAAAAAATTAATTAATGAGGTTTAATTATGCCAGAGATTATTTGTCAGCAAGGTTCGCCTGAGTGGAAAGCAGCTAGAGCAGGCGTTGTTACATCAAGCATGTTTTCAGTTGCTCAGGAAAAATTAAAAAGAGCCAGCGGCAGTAGTAAAGCAGGCGATCCAAGCAAGGCCGCAAAAGACTATGCGTTTCGTCTGGCGGTAGAAAGAATTAGCGGAGCGCCATTGGATGACGACACTTACGACACGTACGCAATGCGGCGCGGTCGAGAGTTTGAGCCAGATGCAAGATTCTTGCATGAGAAGGAACGAGACATTGTTGTTCGTCAAGTTGGTTTTTATAAAAGCGATGATGGCCTTTATGGCTCCTCTGTTGACGGCATGATTGATGAAGGCTCAGCTGACCAAAGCAGAGGCTCCGCCGAATATAAATGTTTTATTTCACCAACATCATTGCAGCCAATTTTGCTTAATGGTGACGTATCGGACATACGAGACCAGCTACAAGGATCAATGATGGTTACCGGGTGTGACTGGGCCGAGCTGTGTCTGTATTGCCCGGCCTTAATGCCAATTAATCGCCATTTAACCATTATTCGAGAATATCGAAACGAGAAATATATTGCAGAGCTAAAAGCAGGCTTGGAAGAATTTTACGAGCTTGTCTATCTCTATGAGTACCGCCTGAAAAACGATAAGGAATATTTAGAATGGCGCGCGGCGTAAACAAAGTAATTTTGGTTGGTTATTGCGGTGCTGATCCTGAAGTTCGGTATTTGCCAGCAGGCACTGCGGTAACCACGCTCAATGTGGCGACCAACGAAGCATGGAAGGACAAGCAAACCGGGCAGCCTCAAGAGCGAACTGAGTGGCACCGAGTTGTTTTTTTTAATCGTTTAGCTGAGATAGCCGGTGAGTACCTACGCAAAGGTTCGCAAGCTTATGTTGAGGGGTCTTTGCGCACTCGCCCCTGGAAAGATCAAGGCGGACAGACTCGCTATGTTACCGAAGTGGTTGTTTCAGATTTGCAAATGCTCGGCGGTTTCCCTACTCAAAATAATAGTTGGTATAACGCAAGTCAAAATAACGGCAGGCGTAGCGCAAGCCAAAATGGCAGCAGGAATAATGGTGGCATGGGTGAGCGTTCTCATAGTGAGGCGTCGCGCCCAATTGACTATAGCGCTCAGCCAAATTTTAAAGACTTTGACGACGATATTCCGTTTTAGCTCTGATAAAAAATACCCTGTGATCTTCCCCTCTTCGGAGGGGCTTTTTAAAAAGCGAACTTACGAAATTCATTACCCTGTGATCTTCCCCTCTTCGGAGGGGCTTTTTAAAAAGGCGTTATTTATGGTTTTAGATTTAACAATCGAAGAAATTAAAGATTTGGCCGAGTTTTCCGGCTTGACGATTGATCCGAAAAGCATTCCCAGCGATGACGAAATGGAGGAAATTGTTTGCATTGCAAACTGCCCCAAAGAAGGGCTAGAAAATGAAGATGGAGAAATCGAGCACTTTAATTATGTTATGTATCTTGAGCAGTGCCCTGAAGAGGGCTGCATACCTCTGGGCAAGCCAAAAGAAAAATCCATCAAAGCTTAAAACTTAAAAAATAAGCCAAGGTAATAATTAACATGAACGAACAAGAAATAAATGAATTCTCTACTGAGGTTTTTAAAGCCAATCTTGATAAAGGCTGGTGGGATGATTTACATCGACCCATTCTTCAAGTTTGCCAACTAATCTCCAGCGAGCTTGCTGAGGCGACAGAGGGCTTTAGAACAGGTGTGATGGATAATCATGTTAAATCTCGCCTGTCTGAAGAGGTTGAACTTGGTGATGCGCTTATTCGAACTCTCGACCTCGGCGGACGGTATAAGCTTCAATTTCACTCCCCGGATAGTGAATTTTTCAACGAGTTAAGAAAAAAACGATTTTTAGAGCTTGCGTCTTTAATTGATGACCAGAGTGATGTTGTCTCGTGCCATTTCGTATTAAACAAGGCGCTGACAGATTTTGGCATGTGCTTATACTTCATTATTCTTAAATACGGCGAAAAAGACATTCCTGACATTGTTCATGAGAGATATTCAATTTTAGTGCAGCTAATCATTAGCGTTTCGAAAAAGTTTAAATACGATCTGTTTGGAGCGGTATTTGAGAAATTTGAGGTCAACAAGGTTCGCCCTGACCATACTCGCGAGGCTCGCGCAGGCAAGCATGGGAAAAAATGTTAACTAATAACGTTGATTTTGGCGTTATTTTATTTGTGTAAAAATTTTAACTAAGAGTGGAATAAACATGACCGATAACAACCTTAAGGCTTTTCTTGAGAGCTTGGCTGAGTCAATTGACGGCTCTGGAAGCGTTTCAATTGTTTTTGCTGGCAAGCGTCAAAAGCCCATTAATCCAGATGATTATGTGTTGAACGGCGCTTTGCTTGATTTGTTGGAAGAGGGTGGCGATGTAGCCTTGGCTGCTGTGGGCGGGCTAGTGACGGAAGTTGGCACCCTTGCCCTGCTCGCTTCAGATAAAACCTTTTCAACTGAGGAGCTGGCTAATCATTTGGCTCGCCTGAACGATGTGGTCAATGATGTTGGCGAAGCCTACAATCTCAATGTCGATGAAGGGTATACCGCGCTTATCGACGCTCCTTTTTCAAGAGAAAAAAAATATGGCGGCAGCATTTTTAGCGACGTTACAACGTTGGCAGTGTGCCTTTGTCAAAACCTTTGTGTTTTAACCTCTTGCAAGACAAAAAATATAGATTATCCGATATTTGTTGGCAGGGAAAAAATGGAGCTAGATTCTACTTTTTCTGCCCTGCATCTAGCAATCTATGCTGCGTTTATTGAAATTAATGAGGTGCAGCTTTATCAAAGATATAACCGTGCAGACAAGCAAGAGCGTTCCAGTGAGCAATAAAGATAAACCCTTGAATATCCTTATTAGATTTGTCGTTGTTGTGGTCGGCTCCTTGGCTTCGGTGGCTGGCCTGATGTGGCTAATATCCGGGCCAGTAAAAAGCTTTTTTGTTGGCTAAGCTTTAAGCCTCGATTAATTCGGGGCTTTTAGGAAGTTTTTAGCAATGAACATTTTCAGCAATGCGCATAAAAAAATTTTTTATTTTGACGTTTTTATTTTTTTGATTTTTACAGCTTATTTGTTTGTCAATTTTTGTTTTATTAAACACATTTTGTCGGAAATAAATGCTTTAGAAGAGCGAGAAGAAAGATACACCCATGAAAACAGCTTCAATTTATTGCGTAGGCTGCGGCTGTAACGTTAATGCAGAGTTGACCGATGCCTCTAAGATATATCCGAATCGACTAGACTTGAAAAACATCCCGATGTGGCAATGCCCGACATGCTGGAATTTTGTTGGCTGTCACCACAAAACGAAAGATCGAACAAAGCCATTAGGCTCTATTCCAACAAAAGAAATTAGGCAGGTTCGGAAATCTCTTCATTATCATATTGATCTTCTTTGGAAGAACGCTCCAAACCGAAGGGTAGTGAGAACGGAGATTTACGCAAAAATAGGTGATTTTATTGGGCGCACCTATCATTCCGCTGAAGTTAATTCAGTTGAAGACGGTGAAAAAATTATTGAGTTTGTTAAATCTCTTTCGGGGCGGAAAGAATGAGTTTGATGCGGCTAAATAAATTCCTGAAAGCGCGTGACATACAGATGCCACAAAGAACTGCTCGCGATAAGGCAAGAAAAAATAATTTTCCTGGCGCTGTTAGAATTGGCGCCCAACATTGGGTTGATACTGAAAAATATGATGCGGCCATGAACGAAATAGATTCCGCCTCTGATCACGATGTTAACAATACTGACGTTCATAGCATTGCGCGTAAAATTTTGGCCGATTTCTAATGAGTCCGAGAAAAAAAACCAATAACCCAGAACTAGATGATTACCCAAATCTGCGAGTTAGGTCATGGGGCGTTTATTATATTGTTCACCCAAAAACTAAGCGCGAAAAATCACTTTCCACCAAAGATGCTACTAAGGCCAAGCAGATTTATGCGTTAGTAATGGATTCATGGAAAGCGGAAATCGCAGAGCGCGCGGCAGATGTGTTAATTGAAAAGCTGGGTGGCCTTGGCGAGAAAAAGCCAAGAGTCAAAATTGATATGCCAACGGTTGCTGATTATGCGAAAAAATATCGCACAGAATGGTTAGCTGTAGATGTGATTCCGCAAGGGGGACGCAACAGATATGAGTATGGGCAATGTCGAGCATTAACTAAAAAAGGAAAAATTTTATCAAAATCCATGGTGCGCGATTACGCAGGGTTTATTTTTAATCAAATTGAGCCAAGCGAGGAGCTAAAAAACACACTGATCGATGACAAAGACATTATTGCTTTATTGAGGCGTTTTTTGTCCAGATGGGGGAAGGCGCCGGCCACCTATAATCACATGTTGGCTACGCTATCGAGGATTTTTAGCCAGGCGGTTACAGATGGGTTAAGAAATTCCAATCCTATTGAGAGCATACCAAGCGCAATTATTCCAGAAAAAACCGACGAGCAAATAGAAGCTCAATATATTTCCGACGCCGATTATGCGGCCATCACTCAAGCAATGATGATTGATGAGTATGAAGGCAGGCGCCGTGACGGCGAATGGATCGCGCGTCTTGTTGACCTAATGCTGTTCATGTCATCGAGACCGGCTGACGCATTTAAGGTTGAGGAATCAAACTTCGACGAAAGTGGAAATTTAATTTACAAAACTAACAAAACCAGAACGTCTATATGGGTTGAAGATACAACCGGCGAGCTCGCGGCTACAGTTTTGTGGTTTCGGGAATGGAAACGAAAAAATAATATTATCAGCAAATATTTGTGTGTTCAGCCAAGCTGGAAACGAAAAGGCGTTGCGGGCACTGCGATAACCGTTAAGTTTGTGAGTTCAAAATTCTCTGAGGCGGTGGAGCGAGCTGGCTACCCCAAAGGGCGTTGGACGTTGAGATTGATTCGACATAAGGGTATCACCGAAGAGGCGTTGAAAAATTCAGGAAACAACAAAGGTGGGCACCTTACCGAATCAGCCAGGAAAAAATACCAAACAAAAGTCATTCCTGTGCGGGTTCAAAACACATTGATAAACCCACGAAACGCGGTTGCAGAAATCAAGAAAGTATCAGATTGATTGCGGAGATATTGCGGAGATATTGCGGAGGTTAAAATGCGGGTAAAAAGGAGGTGGTTTAAGTTATTGAAAATAAAGGTTTTTTGGGGTGGCTGAGGGGACTCGAACCCCCGACGACCGGAATCACAATCCGGGGCTCTACCAACTGAGCTACAGCCACCATAGTAGAGAGTTTAGGTCATCTTAGACCAGCAGCAAACAGCTGACTTTGAATGGCACGCCCGGCAGGGCTCGAACCTGCGACCTACGGCTTAGAAGGCCGTTGCTCTATCCAGCTGAGCTACGGGCGCATCGAACTACTGGACTTGCTAAATAATGGTCGGAGTGGAGGGATTCGAACCCCCGACCCTCTGGTCCCAAACCAGATGCGCTACCAAACTGCGCTACACTCCGATGAAATCCTGAGAACAGTCTTGCTCATTAGGCCAACTTTAAACATGTTTTGCAACAAGTTATTTTTGTTGGTGAGCTGTCTCTCTCAAGTGGGGCGCATCATACATACGCACTTTAAGGCCGTCAACAATTTAACAACAAAAAATTTAAATCTTTTAAATTAAACCAATGACTTACCGATTTTGGTGGAAAATTTAATCGATTCAGACGGGCTTGGTCTATTTTTAAACCTGTGGGAGAATACGCGCCCTCTTTTTTATGCAACCTTTGAACACCACAGCAGCCAACTTTTGGTCAGAACTTCGGATATCACCATGACAGCATTGGTATTGGATGGCAAAGCCATCGCCCAAAAGACAGAACAAGAACTTAGCGAACGAATTAATCAACTAAAGCAACAAAGCGGCGGTAAAACCCCAATTCTTGCAACCATATTAGTTGGTGGTGATCCCGCATCAGCAACCTACGTTAAGATGAAGGGAAATGCTTGCTCAAGAATTGGAATGGATTCATTAAAGGTAGAACTTCCTGAATCTACGACTACCGAGCAATTATTATCCGAAATTGAAAAATTAAACGCTAATCCCGATGTTCACGGCATTCTTTTACAACATCCCGTTCCTGAGCAAATTGATGAACGCGCCTGCTTTGATGCCATTGCATTAGAAAAAGACGTAGACGGCGTAACTTGTTTGGGCTTTGGCAGAATGAGTATGGGTGAAGACGCTTACGGTTGTGCTACCCCTAAGGGTATTATGCGCTTGTTAGAAGCCTATAATATTCCATTGTCGGGCAAACACGCGGTGGTTGTCGGAAGAAGCCCTATTCTTGGCAAGCCAATGGCGTTAATGTTGTTGAACGCAAACGCAACCGTGACCATTTGCCACTCACGCACCGAAAATCTTGCCGATCATATTAAACAGGCCGACATCGTTGTGGGAGCTGTTGGTAAACCGGAGTTCATTAAAGCCGAGTGGATTAAAGAAGGTGCCGTAGTGGTTGATGCCGGCTATCATCCAGGTGGCGTTGGCGATATTGAGTTAGAGCCTTTAAAAGATAGGGTTTCAGCTTACACTCCCGTTCCCGGCGGCGTTGGCCCAATGACCATTAATACGTTGATTTATCAATCCGTTGATTCCGGCGAGAAGAAAATTCAAGCTCAACTATAGAAAACTCTGACCAACCTAGAGTTTTCAGTGACACAAGGATGTGTAGCCAATTTCAAGAACCGTAAGTGATTGAAATTGTGAAGAAATTGAAAATCGCATTTTCGATTTCTGCCCTCTGATTAAATCAAGGATGAATTAAATGGATGTGTTCATCAGAGGTTCCCATAGAAACCAAATTTAACGAACTGACGACCTCAATGACACAACCACCCTTCTCTAGTAACACTGAGGTTGCAGCACTCGATATTGTTTATCGCGATGATTTTTTTATCGCCGTAAATAAACCCTCTGGCTTATTGGTTCACAAAAGCGAAATCGATAAATACGAAACGCAATTTGCAATGCAAATACTTCGAGATCAAATAAATCAGTGGGTATTCCCTGTACACCGTCTCGACAAGCCTACCTCCGGTGTTCTTCTATTTGCCCTCAGTGATACCGCCGCGAGAGATATCCAACTTACATGGCAAGAAAAAAATGTCACCAAAACCTATTTAGCGGTTGTTAGAGGTTGGTTAAATACGGCAACAGACGTTGATCATCCATTAAAAGAAATACTGGATAAATACACCGATAAAAAAGCCAAGAAAGATAAACCCCCTCAAGAAGCACAAAGCCTATTTATACCGCTAAACAACATAGAGCTTGAAGTTGCCAATGATCGCTTTAAAACCAGCCGATATTCACTCGTTAAATGCCTACCTAAAACGGGAAGAAAACATCAGTTACGCCGACATTTAAAACATTTAAGTCATCCAATAATCGGTGATGCCAAATTCGGCAAGAGCTTACATAATCGCATATTTTCAGAGCAATTAAATTGCAATCGTCTGCTATTACACGCGGCATCACTTGAGTTTTATCATCCTTACACCAATAAATCTGTTTCAATTTTCGCTGAATTTGATCAAACAATGAGTCAATTGTTTGAAAAATTCCAATGGCCATCATCGGTTTCAGAGCTGTTAAACAATCATTATGCGTCTTGATAAATATCTATCCAATAACACCACCTATTCCCGTACAGATATAAAGAAAATTATTAAAGCGGGAAGAATTACCGTAAATGAAGTTGTCGAGAAAAGCACCAGCTTCGCCATTTCAGCCGACGATTTAATAAAGCTAGATGGTAATGCCGTAGAAGTCTTCACCGATATGTACATTGTATTTTATAAACCTGCCGGAATTGTCTGCGCGACAACAGATGCTGAACATCCAACGGTAATCGATGCGCTAAAGCAATCGGCAGAAGATGAAAACGACACAAAACTGCTCGATGCGCTCTATAACGAAAAAATACAAATTGTCGGTCGGCTAGATAAAGATACAACCGGACTTCTGCTGTTAACCAGTGATGGCCATTGGAATCACAAGGTTACCTCACCAAAATCAAAATGTCCGAAAACCTACCGAGTATCACTGGAAGAAGACATTACCGAGGCGCAAATTGCCGAGCTTGAAACCGGTGTTCTACTAAAAAACGAATCAAAACCCACCTTACCAGCAACGGTAGAAAAGATAACCAACACCGAGATATTACTAACGATACAAGAAGGTAAATATCATCAAGTGAAACGCATGCTTGCCGCAGTTGGCAACAAAGTCATTGCCTTACATCGTACCGCAATTGGTCGTTTAACATTACCCAACGAACTGCAAGAAACCGAATACTTCTACCTTGATAACAGCGAAAGAGATACTTTTTGTGAAAATGAATAACGTCCAAGCTTTATTATTTTCTAACTATCGCAATCGCATTAAAGATGTGAGTCAAAATTCCCTCTGGGTATTGGATGAAAGCTCTGAAAGCATCAGTAAAGCTCTACTGGGCGATGACGTTGCCATTATCAGCAATCGTCAGGATATTGTTTCTGAACATCCCACAGAGCGAGCATTTCTGTCAGATTTTAATTTTCAAGTAATATCAAAAGCCGTTCATTGTGTTTACTTCAGAGTTGCCAAAGAAAAAGCCTTAGTACAGCATGTGATCAATCAAGCGTATAAATTATTACCGCTTAATGGGCAATTAATTTTAGCCGGTGAAAAAAACGAAGGCATTAAATCTTATGCTCAAAAGGCAAAAGATTTATTTGGTCACGGATCAATCGACAAACAAAAAACCGGTTATTTAGTGATCCTAACCAAAACTCAAACCGATTCCGAAAATTTTCTAGACGACCAAAATTACACCCAATACGAAATAGTTCATCAAGCAGGCGATATTCCATGCTTTAGCAAACCCGGTGTTTTTGGCTGGAATAAAGTAGACCAAGGCAGCGAATTATTAATTGAGGCCGTAAAAGAATTATTAGAAAATGATAATTATGCCGAACGTATAAAAAAGGTAAAAACCTTAGATTTAGGTTGTGGCTGGGGGTATTTATCACTAGAAATTAGTGCATTAGGCTTTGAACACATCTACGCAACCGACAACAATATTACAGCGGTCAATGCGCTAGAAAAAACTTGCACAGAAAATAAAATAACGCACATTCATACCTGGGTTGATGATTGTGCAAAAAACTGTCAAGAAAAATTCGATCTAATTCTTTGCAATCCACCGTTTCATCAAGGTTTTGACCACGTCTACGATTTAACAGAAAAATTCGTATCTACCGCCAAACAATTAACTAAAAAAGGCGGGAAAGCTCTGTTTGTGGTGAACCAATTTTTACCTTTAGAGCAAAAAAGCAAAAATCTGTTTTCAAACTGCACGGTACTAAAGCACGCAAATGGCTTTAAAGTATTTGAATTAAGTAACGGAAACTCTGATTAACCTAGAGTTTCCCGCGACACAAAGTGAGTTAACCAGAGGTCCACAACTACGGTTCGCGTTAAATAGCGTGGATTAAAGCTTCAACGACTCAATTAAATAAGTATGCCCGGCTTGAAAGCCAAATCGACGGGCTTCCGGTAAATTATTAATCGCGTCAGTAAAAGCCTCATAGGTAACCGATTGTTTAGACAGGGCTAGAATGCGGTTTTCATAGCTCTTGGAACTTAAAATAAACGCGCTCTTAAAACAACTGGCCAACAGAGACGATCTAGACTCGGTTAAAACCTTACGTAAATCTGACAATTTATCGAAGTTAAACACCAGTACACCCGTGTCGTTTAAACGGCTCTCAAGCTTTTCAATCCATTGTGTTGTGGCAGCAATACTGCGTTTTGGATCGCCGCTCATACCAGCAAAAACATCATCAATAATAAAATCGAATGATCGCTTTTTATTTTGAGTCACCCAAGCCAAGGCATTAGCTCTAACCAACGAATAAGACTCATCAACGCCAAAATATTTTCTCGCCAAATCAAGATGAACAGCGTCAATATCGACTCCCGTAATCTTACAATCGAGAAAATAATGTCGAAGCATTCGCAGAACAGCACCACCACCCACACCTAAAATTAAGGCATTAGACGGCTGGGTTTGTGACAATAAAGACGGCAAAAACAATAAATCCCAAACTGCACCACTGAGTATTGAGCGATCATTAAATTGCGAATGGAACAGTCCATTCGTGAACAAACGAATGCTACTTCCGGCAGAAGTGACTTTATATTGATTACCGTTAATTGTTTCTTCGAACAAGACAGCCATAGTGAGCAATTGTAGTTATAAATTATTATCTGATTAAAATTCGAACCGACTGTTGACTACAATGTTCGTAAACATAATCGGAGCCTTGATTATGAAGTAAAAACGGCAAGGCGTCATCCAAGCATGGATACTGGTCGATAAGCACATGACCTGCATCGGGAAATACGAAAAGTGTCGATCGTAAAAAATGGGAATTTGCTGCTTCAACTTGAGACAACTGTGTCACTGGATCTAAACCACCGGCAAGCAAAACCGTCTCTACCGAAACATTCGCAGATTTGTAAGGTGCTAAATAATTCGAATACTGTAACAATCGGCAAAAATCGGTATCAGTATCGTAGGAAACAAACTTAGATAAATAGCCGATTTCGCCTAAATTTTTAGAAAATACAGAATGATCAATCGGATTATTATCAATGCATTGGTTTACAAAATAAACCACATCACCAAACTCTGCTCTCTGACTATTACTACTTACGTCATCGGCATACCAATCGTTTTTCGATGCAGTTAATAGTTGTTGAATATTCTTTGCAGAATTATGCTCGCGCATTTTCTGAAAAATAGCCTCCGCTAAATAACTTTCATAGTTAAAATCAGCACTGTTATTTGTGGAGACCTTGTTTTCGGCGGTACTGTTTTCGACGGTGCTGTTTTTGGCGGTATCGTTCGCAGCGACATCGTTTTGGTTGGTAGCAGAAACCGGCTTTCTGTTATCGAGAGCGCGCTTAAGAGAATCGTCTGTAACCGAACATAATGACGAAGTTTTACAGTAATGAATAAGATTTAAAAATGCTTGCCGATATTTTAACGGCCACTGATTTGGATCGTTATTTTCGAGGGAATGCAACGAGTCCAGCACCATTGAATTTATCAAGTCAGACTGTTGCAGCGCAGCGATAACAGCAACACGGGTCCCGTATGAACGAGCATAAATATTGAGCTGATGAATATTCAACAACTTCGCCAGACCCAACAAATCGATAGCATTGGTCTCAGCCGAGAAATCCAGTTCCGAATATCCAACATTTTGTGCAATTTGCCAGCATTGCACCAATGATAAAAAACGTAGCTCGCTTTCGCTGTAATTAATGGACAATTTATTTTCTAATAAACGTGATCCAAGTTTTTCTATAGCAGCGCTACCCGAACTGGTAGATGCGCAATCAACCGCTGGAATGGAACCACCTAAACCTCGGTAATCCATCAAAACCACAGCTTCCGACAAGCCCTGTCGGTGATACCAACCCAACCAATATTGAAGGGATTTAGACTGAATTCCCGTTGCCGATCCCGGCCCGCCGGGTAATACCACGAGTGGAATTTGTTTGTCGAAAATATCTTGAAGATTGAAGCTGTTTTCAGGCCAATTAATGTTTGATAACCCAAGATTAGCAGAGCCGTCTTCTGAAGAATGGCCCTGCGCGGGAGTTTTCAACGACACTGCATTTACAGCAACATCTTGCTCCGAGAGCCATTGAGTCTGAATAGAGTTGCGATGCTCAACTTCCCTCTTCTTAATTACAACAAAAGGTATTTGAACATTATTATTGTTAATTCTGGGGGTGGTATAATATCCACAAAGTACATAAAAATCATTTGTTAAAGCATTGCCACAATCATTTACGGTTATTGAATTTAAATTCTCTAACGATGGCTGAGCGGCAGAGACATTCAAATGATATAAACGCCACGCCACCCCTGCCAAAATAATACAAATTGCGGTACAGAAAAAAAATAAAACAATTTTTTGGCGAAAAAAGATATTCACTCAACTTTTAACCTTCTTCGAAAAAAGATCAAAAATCGAACGCAATTGCGAAAAATCTGACTTAGCTGCGGCGTTTAATCCGGAATCTATCTCCGACTCACCTACATTCAACGTTTTTATAAAACTGCCCTGTTGGTGAACATAAGAGTCGCAACCTAAAGATTGCGAAATAACTTCTTTAGACCATAAACCCGTCTGTGGAAACGTGAAAAAAGAAAACTCCTGATCGCAATAATGAAATCGCAGCGCAAACGCATGCAGGTACACCCTATGTTCGTCTTTTGGTGCAATATTTATAAATACAGATTCGGGATGGTTATCACATTGGTAATCACCACCGCCATAAAGATGGTCGCCTAAAATAGGCGTACCCAGCGATTTTAATGCTGCTCGCAGCTGATGTGTTTTTCCGGTTTTTGGATATAACAAATACAAACGTAATCCAGATTCTACGGAATAGCTTAAAAAATGAGTTTGTGCTGGGTTATTTAGGGTTCGGTCAAGCCGCCAGGCACCTCTTCTGGCTCGAATCATGTCGCCTTTTATAAGGCCTTGTTTCTTTTTAGGTTTACCGTATGCCAACGCTAAATAAAGTTTTTCAATACTGCGTTCTTGAAACAGCCGAGTTAAATGTGCACAAACAAACTTTGTTTTTGCAATTAACAACAGGCCAGATGTTACCTTGTCTAATCGATGGACTGGATATAACTCGTTAAGGTTAAGCGTTTCTTTTACAGTATTAAAAAATCCTAATGTTTCTTCATTATCATGGAAGTCTGCATTGTTCGGTTTATTAACAACCAAAAATTCTTCATTTTCAAAAATAACATCGATCATGTGAACTATTACTTATCTACACTCAGTTTTCTAAAATGAACGAAGTCTCTTAAAACTTATTCCGCAAAATTGTGACTCGCGTCAACGGAATCCACCTAGCGCAGCTCCCAATTTCTTTTCACTCAGATACAATTTCAAATTAATAAATAGCAAAGACATCCAACAAAGCCATAATTGGTACATCTTTTGTTTAATAAAATTTATACTCAGAAATCAATGGATAATTTTTACCATTCGATTGAATTCAGACATTTATTCAGTTACGGAATTTTTGATCATGAAATTATTGACTACCCAAGCACCAAATCTTCTATTTAAACGTTTGGCGCCTTCAATTTCGGCCAAATTTAGACCAGTTCGCCTAACAGCGGCCGTAGTATCAATTGCATTAGTGACACAATTAACCGCCTGCGGCACCCTATTCTATCCAGAACGAAAAGGACAAACTCAAGGGCGTCTCGATCCCGGAATTGTAGCACTAGATGGTGTTGGCTTGCTGTTATTCATTATTCCTGGACTGATAGCCTTTGGGGTCGATTTTTACCACGGTACAATTTATTTGCCAGGCGGTAAAAGCGCCAGTTTAACGCCAGATGAGCTCAACTCCTTGCAAAAAAACAAGCAAGTTGATGAATCTGCGCTCAAAAATATGGTTAATACAAAATTTGATTTAAATGTATCGCAATCACAAGAATTAACGCAGATGTCTTTTAAGTCTGTTAACGCTCTTGCCGAGGCCGTTCAATTGGCAAACAACCAGCATAATTTTGCCAGCCGATGACACACTCTTCCCGAAGCGAGATTGATTGATACTTCGGGAATCATAAAGACAAAACCAATGTCTATTCAGTGGCGCTAGTGACTTGTAATTTACACGCTCTAGCGCCATATTTATGAAAAGGTTCCCATTTCTGCCTCAACCAGACATCGGTAGCAACAATGTTTAATATTCTTACGCCTTCAAAATTTAATTTCTCTAAAATTCGTAAACACATTACCGCTTCTATTGCTTTACTTGCAGTGTCATTACCGGTTTTCGCTCAATTTGTTGACGAAAAACAGTGGCCTAAAATTACTCCGTTAACACCCACAGACGAAGCACATCTTGTGAACCAAAGAGATTCCATTGATGAACTTACGTCGTTAAAACTAGGAACACCCATTAAAGGCAACAAGTCAGATTTAGAGACGTTGCAAAGAATAATTGATCAAAAATTAATCCCATCAAGCGACAGATTACAATTGCAAGCGCTTGGAGTGGTGTTAGGTGATCAATTTCAAAGAGAATATAAGCTTGAATGGCGTGTCTATGAAGACCAACTTGGCCGCAGTCGAGCCTTATGTTTTCCTCAAACTGAGCACTGTATTTTTCCAATCACTATGCTTTCAAGACGTATGGAAGCAGGCCTAAGCCCAAACGTTTCTGACATTTACGCCAAAACCGCAGAAAGCTTAAAGCCATTAACCCCTAAGTTACCCTACTCGGTAAATTAAACGCTCAATAATTTCAGCTAAAAACTCTGTATTTTTCACCGGTTCGAGTATCCTTTGCTAATTTGCCAAATCTGTAGAAGGAGTAACCGGTGAACGACAATACCGTAGGAGAATCAATAGCCCAACTCACTGCGCTGTACGATGCAATTGCCACTTTTTTGGTGACCTACAGCTTCCAAATAATTGGAGCTATCGTTATTAGTTTGGCTGGGCTTTTGGTCGCCAACAAAGCGTCAAACTGGGTTAAAAAAATCTGTCTTGCGCGTCATTTGGATGTAACTCTTACCAACTTTGTCTGCAATTTGGTAAAAATTACGGTCGTTGTAATGACCGTTGTGGTAGTGCTCAATAAACTCGGCATCAACATTACGCCTATGGTGGCGGCAATTGGTGCGCTGTCTTTGGGTGTTGGACTAGCAGTACAAGGGTTGCTTTCTAACTACAGTGCCGGGCTGAATATTATTGTTACGCGCCCGTATCTGGTCGGCGATACTATTTCGTTATTAGGTGTGACCGGTGTCGTTAAACAAGTTAATCTTGCAACAACGGTTTTAACCAACGAAGACGAAGAGCAAATTACTATTCCAAACCGACATGTCATTGGCGAAATTATTCATAATTCCAACGCATGTCGAGTTGTAGAACTGTCTATTTCGGTTGCTTACAACAGTAATTTAGATTTGGCGCAACAAGTAATGTTAGACGCTTTTCGATCGGTAGTAGGCAACGATTCTAGAGAGCCACAAATTGGCATTAATAATTTTGCCGACAGTGGCATTGAATTGGCAATGCGTTTTTGGGCTCCAACCACTAAATATTTTGAGCAAAAATTTCTTACTAACCGTGCAATTTACGACGCTCTCATTAAAAACAACATCGAAATTCCTTTCCCACAAAGAGAAGTTCGTTTTCTAAATTCATCATCACACACCCAATAATTATCTATGAATTATTTAAAACCCTTACAGAAAAACGGCGTTTATTCCGAAGATTTGGAAGACATTGCTAAACTGTTAGAAGATCGTGCGTCAAGCAAAGGATTTAAACATCCTCAGTCGGTCTATCATTCAATGGCTGTAGATTTAGCACTAGGAACCCTAGAAATGAAAACCGAGGCTGAATCTGAACTTGGTAAAAGCCACTCGTTAAAAGATTGGTTAGCCATTATTTTGGGGCAATAAAATCGCTTTAATTAAGCAATTAGTAGAACGAAAAGATTTTTTGCGCCGCGCTTGCGGCGCTGCATTGAGATCGACATTTTAAACAATAAAAATCTATATCCAGCGATACAAGAGTGTGTCACCAACATTTAGAACGGTAAGTGATTGAAATTGCGAAGAGATTGAAAATCACATTGTCAATTTCTGCGCTCCGATTAAATCATGGAAGAGTTCATCGGAGCTTTCGATAGAAAAAGTAACTTATTTACAGCAGTTCTCACGGTACTTCTTATAGGAAACTCTGATTAACCTAGAGTTTCTCGCGACACAAGGATGTGTCGCC
>CALMJT010000022.1 GCA_937864365.1 uncultured Alteromonadales bacterium
CCGCCGTTACCGGGCCGTCGCCGGTATCGTCCCACCAGCCGTCGTTGTTGGCGTATTGTTTGATAACGGGATTAGGGTCTTCGCTGCCAGCAATCCCAAGCCCGCCAAGAACCAGTAGCCGACCGTCTGCATCGGTGCGCAATTCGCCCAAGGTATCGATCATTTCTTCGGTGGGGTACAGTAAACCCGCTGGGAAATTCGCTCCTTGATAACCGCTCGGCACAGAGTTTCGGTCCATAGCGACGGGACCAATATTACTGCCCGAAATTTGCCGTGGGCCCGGATCGATAATCAGTTTCAGACGATCGTTGCCGGTAATGTGCGCATTTCTCAGCGGATGATTACTGGAATAACCGTGCTCGCCTTCGTTGGTTGCAAACTCGTACCAACTGGATTTTTTATTGGCCATGTGTACGGTCCAGGTAATGGATTTTACACCCGGCGTGCTTAAGGTAATTTCTTGGCCGTCGTTGGCAAAAATTTTAAAACGAGCGGCTTGGCGACACATACGACCTTGATCATCGCGAAAGTCGTTTTCGGTAAAGACGCTGCCATCTGGATTTATGGGTAACCCGCGGTAGGTTTCAGGGCCGATATAGAATTTTTCAGTTGCATTTCCAACGCGAGCAATACCGATTGGCGGATAAATTTTGTAGTCAGACATTATAAATTCCTTCTCGCTAAAGCGCTTATAGGTCTAGCTTTTCGGTAATGGATAAGATTTCTTGGCAGCCGGCCAAGGCCGATTTAAGGTGCAGACGAATTTGATCTTCTTGTTGACCGTTGGCTAATTGATCCATGGTTTCTTGAAGACTGAGAGCAACCTGTTTTTGTTTTATCGATTCGTCGTTCACATAAACCCAAGCTGGTGCTGCGGTAGGTCCAACGGATGAATTGCCACCACTAAATGCCGGTGTTTGCATCAGCGAGCGTGCTAAACCGGGAAGTATACGATGCATAATCAATAGCACTACGCCAAAGTAAGGATCGGCCTCGCTGGCATTAAAAGATTTTTCGAACGCTCGCAGCATGATGCTGTATTGTTGATCGAACGTAGTGGCTAGCTGAATCGCGGTTGGGTTGGTGTAATCGTTGGTTACTGGATTAGAAATAATTGGGTAGGTTTCGGGAAATACTTCCGGCTCTAAAGACACTTTTCGGAATTTAGCAAAATGACTGAGCTCGTAGGGCGTTCCTAAAATTGGGCCATAGGTACCATCGGTTCGGTGCCCATAGTGATTGTAAGTACCCGTAGCTTCAAAAGGCACTAAAGGTGCTTCGGCAGGAACGGTACCTTCACCTTGTTTAACAATTTCATTAACCGCTGTCATAAAAGATTCTTTATCGATAACCGGTTGTACATCGCCACCAAATTTACCGATGTAAATATCGGTGCGTTGTCGCCCAGGGCCCATATTCGTAAAAGGATTTTCAGGATAAGCCGTTACCGCATCCACAAACGCCGCATAAAGTTGCGCAATGCTGTCGTAATTATCACCTTGAGGTGGAGCGCCAAACTCAGCAGGGCTTTCTATTCCCGCAAAGACATCCCCAAATACAGACGGTGACGCTCTGAATAAACCAATATGTGGCGTGGTATTTTGGTTCGCTTGCGGAAGATAACCCGGATAAATAGGTACCGCCGAATCGGTAAATTTAGGTAGCGCACCCAAAGCAACAATAATATTCGCCGCTTGATTAACATGAAACATTTCTTCAATGGCAACACTTCGCAATGCTTGATACGCATAACTGTTGGTGTTTGCAATGGAGTACAGCGCCGACAAATAAACAGGAATCGTAGAAAATTCGACCTGTAAAGCCAATTGGGCCGTCTGCTGTAAATCCGTCATTGTTGGAGCGTTAGATAATCTAGAAAAGAGTCCTTCAGTCATTTCGTCGCCTCTTGATTCGACATGGATAACCCTCTTTTTTATTGCAATTAAAATCGAGCAATTAACGAAGGAAGAAAATATGTGTATTTAAATAAAGGAAATTCTAATGCACGTAGAATTTCTGGTGAAAAAATGAAAATCCCTGAATCCGTTTTTTCTTTTGATTAAATCAGGGGCGAATTAAGCAAAAGCGCTTAAAACTTAATTGTAGTCAGTAAAGTCTTTGTTAAATTACGTCTGGTGGTAAATTTTGAAAATTTATCTTTCTGACAAATAATCTACTAATAACAAAAAATATTTTTGTAAATGAATACTTTCAAATGTTGGTTTAGATATTAATGAGTGCATTAACTGAACAGTGCTTTGGTGTCGACGTTAATCGTGCTGATAACATAAGTCGTACCAAGCCATAGAAAATTCTGGGCTAATCAGAGGTTTCTATAAATAAAAATCTAAATGAATCAGGAGTGTGCTTAAAAATCCAATGTAATTATTATTGTCAATTTTTAATCAGCTTAATGGCTGGGCTTCTTTTTTTGGGTTGTTGTTTCAGGAAACTCTAATGGCTCAGAATTTTATTAAATAGTGTCGAAATTAACAGGTTGTTGAAACAGATATTGTTTGATTATTCAAGAGATATTTCTTTCGGTTTTCAAAAGATATTTCGATAGAAAGAAAAGAAATTTTCCGAGGGGAAAAAAGAGAAGGAATTAATCGGAATATGATTGTTTCTGATGTTCAGAAAAATATTTCGAATCTCGCGACACCCCTTGCCGAATGCCGGTATCAGGGGTGTCACGATGACTCGATTGCAATAATTGTGGCGCAAAAAACAGCATTAAAAATTACGCAAATACATACATGCTGTTATGCGTTATTGGTAATTTTTTCTGGGTGTAATAATCGAGCAATTGCCGGTAATAAAATAAGCGCACCAAGCATGTTCCAGATAAACATAAAGGTTAACAAAATGCCCATGTCGGCTTGGAATTTAATGGGCGAGAATACCCACAAGACCACGCCAATTGCCAATGTTAAACCTGTAAAGGCAACGGATTTACCCGTGCTTTGTAGGGTTTCTAAATACGCGTGCGCCAATGAGTGACCTTGTTTTAAATAAGTCTGCATTTTTGAATAGATGTAAATACCGTAATCGACACCAATACCCACACCCAAAGCAATAACTGGCAAGGTCGCAACCTTAACACCAATACCCAGTTGAGCCATTAATGCTTGGCAGAGAATAGAGGTAATTGCCAACGGTGCGATAATACAAATAACCGTGCGAATGGAGCGGAAGGTTAATAAGCATAAAATACTTACTACCGAATATACCCAAATCAGCATTTCGTATTGGGCTTTTTCGATAACCTCATTGGTTGCCGCTTCAAAACCGGCTTTACCGGCGGCCATTAAAATATCAATACCGTCGGTTTTATTATTGTCGATAAATCCTTCAATGGCGGCGGTGATATCTTTTAGGGTTTCGGCTTTATGGTCATCCAAGAAAATAATTACCGGTAATAACGAGCAGCTGCTGTTCATTAATCCCGAAGGTACATAAGCCAGCGAGGCATTAATAACAAATTGGTTTCGGCTCACCGATTGCCACTTTAAATTTCGCTCATTAAGACCGCTGGTAACCCGCTCAGATACATCGGCTAGCGAAATACTCGATTGCACACCGGGTATGCCTTCTAAATAAAATTGAAAGCGATCCACCAGCGACAGCGTATTAAAGCTTGAGCATTGATCGCTTTGTGTAGCCACCATAACCACAAATACATCGCTTGAGGTCGAATAGTTATCGCCAATAAATGCGTTGTCTTGGTTGTAGCGCGAATGTATTCGCAATTCGGGTGCGCCCTCATCAAGGTCACCAATTTTTATATCTTTGCCTAAATACAAGCCGCCCACTAAAAATACCAACGCGGTAATAACGGCAATGCCAGCACCTTTGGGCGTGGCAAAAACAGACAATAGCTGCCAGCGAGTTTTTTGTTTGGCGATGGCTTTTTGCGCGCGTTTAATAGCAGTATTACCCACACCAAAAAAGCTCAGTAGCAACGGCAACAGCATTAAATTGGTTAAGACAATAACGGCAACACCAATAGATGCCGTTACTGCAAGATCTTTAATGACCTGAATCTCAATCACCATTAGGGTGATAAAACCAATACCGTCGGAAATAAGCGCGGTTAAGCCGGGAATATAAATGGTTTTGAAGGCATGTTTTGCCGCTTCAATTTTGTCGTCGCCATTGGCCGAAGCAAGCGTCACGGTATTTACAATTTGCACACCGTGACTTACGGCAATAGCAAACACCAAAAACGGCACTAGCATGGAGTAAGGATCAAGCCCGTAGCCCAAAATGTTCAAAATACCTAACTGCCAAATTACGGCAATCAGCGAGCAAATCAGCGGAAAAATAGTGCCGGCAATACTGCGCGAATAAATAAACAGCAACACCAAGGTGATGACAATGGCGATGGCAAAAAATATCGCAACCTCTACGGCGCCTGCAATTAAATCACCAATGATTTTTGCAAAGCCGGTGATGTGAATATCAATAGCATTAGAGCTGTATTTATCGCGCACCAAGGTTTCTAATTGTTCAGAAAACACTTGGTAATCGAGTTTTTCGCCGGTATCGGGATTTTTATCAAACAGGGGTACCTGAATCATGGCCGAGCGAAAATTATTCGCCACCAAAATACCAACCTGACCAGAGCGTAAAATATTGGTGCGGATGTCTTCTAAACTTTGTTCAGAACCGTCGTAGCTGTCGGGAATAACTGGCCCGCCCACAAAGCCCTCTTCGGTAACTTCTGTCCAGCGTACGTTAGGTGTCCAAATGGATTTTAATGACGAGCGATCAACACCGGGAATAAAAAATAATTCATCGGTCACTTGCTTTAAAATTTCTTGGAATTCGGCGGTAAAAATATCGCCATCTTTTGCGGCAACAACAACATTGATGCTGTTGCCCAATCCCGATAAATCATCGCGATAACGTAAATAATTCTCAACATAGGGATGCGACGACGGAATCATTTTTACAAAACTGGCATCTGGGCGAATTTGTGTTGCCTGCCAGCCAAGTACGAGAGTAATAATTGCAAATAAGGCTAAAACAAATTTGCGATAATTAAATAAAAGATATTCTGCGAGCTTTTCGCTGGCTTGAAACGGCCACAACAGCGCTGCCGACAAAGACTTCATTATAATTCCCCAGCAGCAATTTGATTTTTAGTGAGAGCAATACGTTCAACACCGGCCTCGCCGGTGACAATCAAATAATCACCCGCAATCGATACCGATGAAAACGAGCGCAATTCACGGTTACCCACTTGGTGAAAATCGTCACCGTCTTGTTTTAAAACCACACCGCCTTGGCCGACCAGAATTAATTCATTATTGGCTACCGTCGCATCACTGATGGTTGCTTCTGTGGGTAGGTCGATGGTTTGCCACTCTTGGTTGTTTTCATCAAAACGAAAGGCGTTACCGCGTAAACCAAAAATATACAAAGAATCGGTTTCTGCGGCGGCAAAGAATGAGCCTTGGTAGGGCGAGTCTAGCTCGTACCAGTTTGCTCCGTCGTCGTCGCTTGCCAATAACAAACCGGCTTCACCAAGAAGTACTAAACGCCCGGAAGTTTGTTGATAAATACGATTCAGATGCAAGCCGTCTGGGTTTGGCAGGCTAAAGCCGCGATGTTGCCAGTTTTCACCACCGTTTTGGGTCTCAAGCATCATACCGTAGGCGCCAATTAGGAAGCCGTGCTGGGGGGTAATGAACAATAAATCCAGCACCGGTGAGCTTGGCCCTTCTTCAAGCGCAAGCTCTGCATCTTCAAGCTTATAACCCAACTCTTCGCGCACAAAGTCGTCGGTTTCGACTGTGATGGCGTATTCTAAGGATTCGATATTCAACGCAAGAATGTCTGCTCCCGTAAGCACGGTACGCCAAGAAGTACCGCCATCGACGGATTTTAAGACTACGCCGTCATGCCCGGCTGCCCATGCCGTGCTGTCGTCGGAGAATTTCACCGTGGTGAGTAACACGCTTGAAGGCACAGGTGCTTGTTCCCAGCTGTCTCCAGCGTTGTTTGAGGTAAGAATGACTCCCTGTTCACCCACGGCGATACGCCGCTCATTTTGTGCCGCCTGAGCCAGTAACAGCGCCTGTTCAACCTTGGCGTGTTCTATTGCAGGTTGCTGAATGCGGTCGGCGAGTAATTGTGGTGATTGGATGAGAATAACTGTCGTACAAAAAAGCTGTACGAGTTTGGATTTCGGTAACATTGAATAACCTTTAATTATTGTTATTGGCATCGATTTACCGGTGCTTAAATTGGATCGTAAATTCAAGATAAACCAGAAAAAACATCAATTTAGACAACGGTTTTATGACTCAAAGCTTGCGATATTAGATGTCGTTACGCCAATAACAAAACATACCAGTTTTGCTGACAAAATATTTCAGTCGGTTGAAAAGCCCAACAGTGTAAGGGAAAACAGTTTTGGAGAATTCCTGTAAATTTCCTTCATATCGATGCAAATCAAAAAAACGATTTGGCAATATCGACGAAACAACCTTAAAAACACGTAACCGCGTACTACAGGTTTGAGATTGGTATGTTGGAAATCCGCTGAGTACGGAGTTTTAAAGAATCGCTAGTGATGTGCGGTGCTGTAGGTATAAAAATGCCAAACACGCTGCTGGGCATCAAGGGAGTTATAGAGCGCTTGAGCTAGGCTATTATCCGGCGCCGTTACCCACTGTAATCGTGTCGCGCCGTGTTTGGCCGCGTATTGTCGAGCGTGTTCGATTAGGGCTCGGCCAACGCCCTTGCTGCGAGATTCTGCAAGCGTGTACAAATCATTAAGCACGCCAACCTTTGCCGCAATGGTGGAAGAAAAGGTCAGATAAACCGTGGCAAAACCTAAAACCCGATTGGTTTCGTTATCGCGGTATAAAAACTGGCAGCCCGCCGGATTAGCCTCACCAAACTGAGCAAAAAACTCGGCGTTTTTCGCGTCAGAAATATCCGCAATTTTATAAAAC
Source organism: uncultured Alteromonadales bacterium (assembly GCA_937864365.1). Classification (GTDB taxonomy): domain Bacteria; phylum Pseudomonadota; class Gammaproteobacteria; order Pseudomonadales; family Cellvibrionaceae; genus Sessilibacter. The sequence continues at coordinate 6,966 of CALMJT010000022.1, forward strand.
TCTTGGTATTGGCGAATTAAGGGTAAGACTTCTGGTAGGGTTTGGGCAGATACGGCTTCGATCATAACAATAATTTCCATTCAGACTTAAAACGTTGTTAAGAGCAAAGATTTACGAACAAACTGTTGAGAACAAATTGCCGACAACAACAATACTGATAGAACCCAATATACCGTTATGAGCCGTATTTTTCGATGCAAAATCAAGACATTACGACAAAGCTCCGGTTTATTCACATCTCGATGGAATGAACCGGAGCATTTAGTGGCTAGATATCTGCGCAAAGGCGGGTGTGTTTTTACAACTGGCTCGCCAAAACGGTTCCTTGATGAATAGCGCGCTTGGCATCAAGCTCAGAGGCAACATCAGCGCCGCCAATAAGGTGAACATTGGTACCGCTGAGCTGTTCGGTCAAATCTCGATTCGGCTCTTGTCCAGCGCATATCACCACGTTATCCACAGGTAATAACTGTGCTTCGCCATTCACAGTAATGTGTAAACCCTGATCATCGATTTTTAAATAATCGCAATTGCTCAGCATGACCACACCTTTTTGTGCGAGGTCGGCGCGATGCACCCAGCCGGTGGTTTTGCCAAGATTTGCGCCCATCTTGCTGCGTTTGCGTTGCAGTAAATAAACTTGTCGAGCAGCGGCGCTGGCTTCGGGTTGTATACCTTCAATACCGCCGCGCGCGGTTAATGACATATCCACACCCCAGCGCTTCATAAACACGTTTATGTCGGTACTGGGTGATTTGCCGGAGTGAATCAGGTATTCGCTGATGTCAAAACCAATACCGCCAGCGCCAATAACGGCAACGGTTTTACCCACGCTGGCGCCGTTCATAACGTCTATATAACTCAACACTTTCGCGTGGTTGATGCCTTCGATGTCGGGCATTCTTGGGTGAATTCCTGTGGCCAGCACAATTTCATCAAAGCCTTGGTGTTGCAAAACTTCGGCATCCACCCGAGTGTTTAGCAGAAGGTTAACGCCGGTGAGTTCAAGCTGCTTGTTAAAATAGCGCAGGGTTTCGTAGAACTCTTCTTTACCGGGAATACGCTTGGCGATATTAAACTGGCCACCGATTTCGCTGCCCGCATCAAACAAGGTGACCTTGTGACCGCGTTTGGCGGCGGTGGTCGCGAAAGCCAGGCCTGCTGGACCTGCACCCACAACGGCGATGTTCTTGATGGCTGTGGCGGGTGTAATCAGAAGTTCGGTTTCGTGACCGGCTCTTGGGTTAACCAAACAGCTGGTGAGCTTGCCCGCGAAAATATGATCCAAACAAGCTTGGTTACAGCCAATGCAGGTATTGATTTCGTCGCGACGATTTTGCTGAGTCTTAATCACAAACTCTGGGTCTGCCAAGAAGGGTCGCGCCATTGACACCATATCAGCATCGCCGCGCGCCAAAATGTCTTCGGCTACTTCCGGCATATTAATGCGATTACAGGTAATCACCGGCACCGATAAATGCTCGCGAACCTTAGCCGTAACCCACGTAAACGCTGCGCGTGGTACTTTCGTTGAAATGGTCGGAATCCGCGCCTCGTGCCAGCCAATTCCGGTATTGATAAGCGTTGCGCCGGCGGCCTCAATGGCTTTGGCAAGGGCGATAATTTCATCGAGATTGCTGCCGCCATCGACTAAATCGAGCATAGACAGACGGTAAATAATAATAAATTGCTGGCCGACCTGTTCGCGAACCCGTCGTACCGACTCAACGGCAAAACGAATGCGATTTTCAAAGCTGCCGCCCCATTGGTCATCGCGTTGGTTGGTGCGTGCAGCAATAAACTGATTGATCAAGTAGCCTTCCGAACCCATTACTTCTACGCCGTCGTAACCCGCCTCTTTGGCCAAAGCTGCACAGCGAACAAAGTCACTCAGTTGTTGCTCAACCTCATCGTGAGTTAAGGCTTTAGGCGTGAATGGGTTGATTGGCGCTTGCAGAGCAGAAGGTGCAACCTGTTTAGGGTTATAGGCATATCGACCGGTGTGCAGAATCTGCATACAAATTTTGCCGCCTTCGCCGTGAACGGCTTGGGTAATAACCTTATGGTTAGCAACGTCTTGATCACTTGCCATTAGTGCCGCGTGAGCATGCACGGCGCCCTCGGCATTGGGGCCAATACCACCGGTAACAATCAGTGCAACACCGCCTTGAGCACGTAAACGATAAAACTCCGCCAGCCGCTGAAAGCCGTCTTTAGCTTCTTCTAAGCCCAAATGCATCGAGCCCATAAGCACGCGATTTTTTAATGTGGTGAAGCCTAAATCTAAGGGCTCAAATAAATGCGGATATCGCTCAGACATGGTGGCAGGTTCCTCTTTGCAGGGCAGAACGGTGAATAAATTGTTTTATTGTTATGTGTGCGAGTCGAAGATGAATCTATCTAGACGCTGTCAAGATAGATTTCAATTTTGACGCTGTCAAGATGTACTGATAAATTCCCGCCATGACCACTAAACCCTACCATCACGGCGACCTACGCCAAACGCTTCTACTCACCGCTACGGACATCATTGCCGAAGGCGGCATAGAGAGCCTATCGATTCGTAAACTGGCCGAACGCGCCGAGGTTTCACGAACCGCGCCCTATCATCACTTTAAAGACAAAAATGCACTGTTGTGCGCGATTGCCGAGCAAGGATTTTTAAATCAAAACCAATTGGTAGAACAAGCCGTTCTAGAAACCCAAGCGCTATCGCCGCAACAAGCGTTCGAGCATTACGTGCTGGTGTACATCAACTTCGCCGAACAAAATCAGCAAACCTACGATTTAATGTACGGCCGCGACATATGGAAAACCGGCAACGCCAGCGAATCGCTACAAAAAATTGCCTACAACAGCTTTCAAGTATGGTTAAAGTGGATTGAACAACTGCAAAACCAAAAACTGTTCGACCAACAACTACCAACCCTAAGAATCGCCCAAGCCACCTGGGCATCACTACACGGCCTATGTAGATTATTTATCGACGGCATATACATCAACCGCGAAGACTTCGAAGCCATCGCCAAAACCACTGTGCAACTGTTAATAAATCAACATCGTTAAAATGTATTTTCAATTGTAATAATGTTAAAAACTTCGGATTAACTCTTAAGTGATTTGATTTGAGGAATAAATTGAAAATACAACATCTCGTAATTTTCATAAAAAATCTGATTTAAAATTAACAAAAATTGTTTTTGAGCTTTTCTGCCAGAATTTCCATGGCCATAAATTTTAAAAATAAAAGATTTTTATAAAAACAAAAAATCTTTGAAAAGTTGGGTGTTTTATAAAAATAAAAACGTTAAATAACCAATCACTCGTTTATTGCAAAACGACGCAAAAAACCATAAAAATGAATAATGCGCCAAATAGCTACAAACATTGACCTTGTAAGACTTTCGAGATAGCGTTCAGAAAAAATTATCTGAGATAGATATCACCATGACACTAAATTCCGGAAAGCGTCGTTAAGATTTCTATTAAACTGTTACGCGCTCAACTCGAGCATCGAACAAGGAAGGAACTATGAGCAATAATGATAATGTTGAACTAGAGCTAGCCCACTCAAAAGAACGAGGTCTGTCTCTAAAGGCTAAGGGTGCAGGTATAATCATATTGTTGACCCTCACTATTGGCGGGATTGTATTCCTTTCTTATATTGCAGCCACAACAGAGTCCAAGAATGGCTTTATTGTCATGGCGCCAATTATGTTCCTGCTTTATCTCTCGTACTCTTTGATTGCAATAATGGGCACTATGTTCACGGATGAGGTCTGGTACGTAAAAGACCCAGATTAAAAATACGGCTACAAGTAAGGGCTTTAGCAGCAAGCAAAAGCGCTCTAAACCAGCAACTTAGCATAACAAGGCCAGGCAACAGGAGCGCTAAAGCTAAGTTTGCTTTCTATTCGTTGCGCTGCCGCTCCACTACATAAAAAAACAACTACGCTTCAGCGCCGGTGCTGGCGGCGATATAAACTTTCGCGGAGGGTACGATGGCGATAAATCAAAAGGATATCAAGTTATTGTGGGGGCGATCTGGAAACCGTTGTTCCCAATGTAAAGTTGGTCTGACTCAAGACAAATCATCTGTAAGTGCATCTTTTACACTTGGGGAGCAGGCTCATATAGTAGGTGAAAAAGAAAATGCAGCCAGAGGCAGAAGTTCGCTAACAACAGACGAAAGAAATAGTTACCATAATTTGATTTTACTTTGTCCTAATTGTCATACAGTAATTGATGAAAATGAAATCGACTGGTCTGTGGAACGATTGCATAAAATAAAGTCTGAACATGAGTTATGGGTTTCAGAAACCTTAAGTGAAACTGTGGATCATGTGAAATTAGCGAAGGATACAGCTGTGGCAGCAATTGTAGATGCGGCTGTTAATTTATGCGGGTTAGATGATTGGGATAGATTTTCCAGGGCTGCTTTATCTGTGTCTCCTAGTTGGAGTGGTAAGCTTATAGAAGATGTCGCAATATTTAGAAAGCGAATGATAGGCGCAATTTGGCCTACGGGGTTTGAAGAATTTCGGCGTGCTACATTAACACTTGCAATATATTTTCATAGAGCAAGTGAAAAATTTTTAGAGCATGCAGAAAGTGTGTCACAGGGACGTTGGCGTGTAGTTAAATTTTATAAGATTAGAGATCCAAACCCGAATTATCACGCCGATCTGGAAAGATACGAGATTTGGTTAGAAGAGTGCTATGAGTTGGTATATCTCACAGCAAAGGCGGCCAATTGGTTTAGTGATGTCGTTCGACGAGATATTAATCCATTGTTTTTTCTTGAGAAAGGCAGGTTTTTGGTAGAAGAAGGACCATTTGAAGATTTTTCTATTCGAACTGGTGTATTGAGTTTTACCGATATTGAGAAAGAGGGTCTACCCAAGAAGGCGCTTAGCTCATAGCGATGTGCTTAATCTAACCTACACTGCTACACTCATTTTCACCCAAAAGATTCTGGGTGTGGAGGCCGGTGAAAACAGCGTTAACGTCAACATAATCAAACATCTAAATATGAGGCGAAAATGAAAATAAAGGAAAGTTCACTCCCGGCTGATGTATTGGGAAAAATAAAGAACCCAAATCCAATCGAGGGTGAGGATATTCTCATAGAAAGCGAAAGTGGTGAATTAATAGGCGTAATAATTCAGCCAAATGCATACAAATTTTTCCTAGAGAAAATTGAAGAAAAAGAAGATGAAATTGATAGTGCGCTGGATGAAAAATATGATTCGGGTGCCAAAAGCTTAGATGATTTAATGGGAGAAAACTGAGATGAGCGATCAAAAGCTACGTAAGGAAACAGAAGAGGAAAAAGATCGTCGTCTTAATCAAGATGCGACAATGGAAAAGCTAAAAACCCCTAAGCACAAAATTAAAGAGCTAAAAACATTGCAAGAGCTTCTTAAGGAAAAGTTGTAATGTACACGGTACGCTTCTCAAAAAAAGCTGAAAAGTCTCTAGCAAAAATAGACCCCGTTATGAGGCGGCGAGTTTTACAAAAAATGGAAAACCTAACTACTAATCCTCGTGGCGGGCCAAATATCAAAACCATGCAGGGTTTTCATAATCGCTTCCGTTACAGAATCGGGGATTTTCGTGTTGTGTACGAGGTTATCGATTTAGAGCTTGTAGTGTGGGTTTTGGAGGCAGACTGGCGCGGAAATATTTACTAAAACTGACAAATTTCTACATCTGGCACATGTTACTAGGCTCGTTTTCGTGTCTGTCACTGGCGCTCCATTTTACAAAAAAACTTTCTCTGCGATATTTGTAGGTGAGCAAAGCGTTACATTCAAAATGTAACCTACGGAGGGTATTAAAATAACTTAAATACTTAAGGATATACTGATTTTAACTGGCGACATTGATCGGTATTTCGAAAAATCTCCAGTAAATTTGTAGAGAGCGAAAAGAGTATCTGATCGCGGAACACTTTTAAAGGTAGTTCATGGGGGTATTACAAAATACCTCAAGGTACTGTGCTCCCTGTAGGTCTAGCAATTGTAAAGGATAGATATAATGCTCGGATAAAGGAGGCTATATGAAGCTAGAAATTTCTGAACAACATTTGATGCTTCTGGTTTCTGCATTGAATGATGCCATTACCTACAACGAAAAATTTCTGTCTAGCGAAACGATTAAAGATGTCTCAGATTACGAGGAGCATTTACTTTGTTTAGAAAACTGTCAAGGTTGGCTCGAAGAGGAGTATAAGAGAATCGCTTCGGGAAATAGTAATCTACTGCCTTATAGTAAGTTAGTAAGGGAGGCGTAAAAAAACCAAGTAGATCTACTTTTTTTTAGCTACGACTTCACCTTCATTGTAATGTTTCACTTTAAGAACATGTCATCATCAGATCGGATATCGAAAAATATATAAATCACAGGTGCGTTCACCAAATGTAGAGCGTGTATTATGATTGATTCCAGAGAAAAGCGTTTAGCAAATAAAGCTAGTACAACTCTGCAATTTAATTATTTTTTAAAAACAGTTTTTTTAGTTGGAATTAATTCTGGTCGATTTTTTAATTTAGTGAAATGAGTTTGATGGGCAGTGAGTATTAGAGCCAATATTTTGCTAGTGCTTACTCAAGAATGATATTCCTAAATAAAAAAGCCATTCTTTTAAGAATGGCTTTTTTGATACTGAATTTAGAACTGAATTTAGAAAAGTTTAGCTTATCGACCCTGACGGCGAATGGCTTGTGGGGTGAAGTCGCTAAATTTGAAGGTTTGGGTAAAGTCGTAGCCGGGGCCTTCTTCGTTGGTTAGGCTGCCCGCTAGGTAGCGGCCAGATTGAAGGTCATAGAGCATTTCACCGGTAAGTAACGGTACATCGACATCGCGGAATTGGAAGTGATGGGCTTCACCCACACGCCATAGTTCGCCGCGGCCATCGTAGTGATCGACAATGGCAACCTGCCAGCTGTCTTCATCAATAAAGAATACGCGTTTGGCGTAAATGTGGCGCTCGCCTTCTTTTAGGGTTGCTTCAACTTTCCACACGCGGTGTAACTCGTAGCGTGTGTGGTCTGGGTTGATATGGCCCGGCTTTAATACGTCGTCGTACTTAAGCTCGCGGCTAGCAAGTTTGTAGCTGTTGTAGGGAATGTACAGCTCTTGTTTACCGACCAGTTTCCAGTCGTAGCGATCGGGTGCGCCGTTGTAAAGGTCGGAGTTATCCGAGGTACGCTGGCCGTCACTGGCGGTTCCCGGTGCATCGTAGGCAACTTGTGGTGCGCGACGAACACGGCGTTGGCCGGAGTTGTAGGTCCAGGCTTGGCGTGGTTGGATGATCTGATTTAGGGTCTCGTGTACCAACAATATGTTACCGGTTAGGCGGGCCGGAGCGGTTACTTCCTGAACAAAATACAGCAAGATATTATCTTTATCTTCGGCACCGTCGGTATCGTTAAGGTACTGCGGGCGACTCAGTTTTTCGGTGATTTTTACCGCCGTGTAAGCGCCGTTCGATTTAACCGGTACCTGCGCAAACGAGCGCTCCAGCGCGCCGCCACGGTAGCGAGTTAAGTGGTTCCAAATAACTTCTAGGCCGTTTTCTGGAATCGGAAAGGGTACCGCTTCTACGTAATTAACAACGCCGTTTCCGTCTTCGCTTAACGTGGTGTTGGTCGCGTTAGCTTTGGCGGCGTCATAGACTTTTTGCGGCAGTTTTGAGGTGCGATGACTTGGGTATACCGGCAGCTTGTAGGTGTCGGGATATTTTTTAAACATCGCTAATTGGCCGGGCGATAAATTATCTTTGTATTGCTCGGCATTATTCGCATCAATGATAAACAATGGTTTCTCACTGGCAAATGGATCGGTGTAGCGATCGGCAGAGGTCTCTAAACCGCCGGTCCACGCGGGAATAGTTCCGGCGGCGTTACCAGCTTTCTCGGCGCCCACGGGTGTTAATGTGGTGCCAAGTTTTGCGGCGTTTTCTGCGGTTGTTGCGGCTTGCACAAGCGTGGATGCTAAAAATAAAGCAGCACCCAAGGCTATTTTTTTCGTTGTTATCATAAATTTTTCTCCATCTCTAAATGCTCGATTTTGAAATTTCTTAAACTAAAACGTGTTTAGAAAGAAACCGACGCGCTCAGAGAAATAAAGTCGCGATCTTCCAGTGCGTTGAAATCGCCACCGGAATAATTGGTGTACGACATTTGAACCAAATATTTATTCAAATATTCTGCGCTTAAACTCAAGCCCAGTACTTTTTCGTCTTCATTAAACGAAGCGCCCGGTTGAACCCCGTAACCTTCAAGACCATGACTGAAACTGATTTGCGGTGTTAGCGTTGCACCAAACAGGGCATTTGGGTATTCCAAGTTAGCGCGTACTACGTAGCCGTAGGTATCTTCGGTGACAAAACCATCGGTTTCGCCAGCGGCGTAACCAAACACACCGTTGCGACCGTATTTAAGTGCATCGGCGCTTTCATCTAGATCGTTGATGTGCGTCCAGGCAACTTCACCCACCAAGGTTAAACGGCTGGCGCCGAGTACTTGATCAAAGAATTTTACGAAGCTGGTTTGCACCTGAGTTACATCGAACAAGTTGTAACCTTGCACAACATTGCCAGCACCACTTTGCGCAACTAGGCTATCGGCCGCAGCATTACCCGAACCGCCAGCGTATTGTTGCAAAATGGCCGCAACCAAAAGCGGGCCGTTGATTTGCAATGGTACGTCGCGCTTGTAACTGATCTCACCCGACCAAGCCAAATCACCCACATTGGTGTTAAAGCTTAAGCCGTACAACTCGATGTCTTCGGTGTAACTGGTGAAGTAGGTGGTATCAACCAGAGTACCAATAGAGTTGATGGTTGCGGCGCGAGCTTGCTCTGGTGTTGGTGCGAATGGGTTGCCGCCTAAAGCGATAATGGTACCGGCGAAGGTATTCAAAAACGTAGCCGCATCGGTATTGGTATTCACCGCACTAATTACCGGTACGCGAGAATGATAATTTGCGTAATAGAAACCGAATTCGGTGTCGTTTAAATTCTCGGCAAAATACCGGAACGAAACACCAAATTGACCACTGTCGCCGGGTTCACGACGGCCATTGCCGATGCTACGTCGAATCACCGGATCGTAACCCAGCGCAAATGCGGTAAAGCCTTGATTGAAATATTGCTGATCAGTTAACGGTAGAGTGATACGAATGCCATCACAGCCTTCGGCAACGAAATCGTTATTCGAGAAGTAGGTACCACAACCGTCAATGGCGGTTTCTTCCCACTGGATTTGGTAAAAACCTTCAACGCTTAAATTGTCGGTTAAACCAAACGACGCAAATGCCATATTTAAAGGCAATAAGCCTTCTTTAATTTCCGCACCGGGTCGGCGGAAGGCATTTACATCAACAGGGTTAATAGAGTTAAGGCCGCCTTGAATAAAGGTACTTTCACCCCAGTTGATAACTTGGCGACCTACTCTTAAATCGAGCGGGCGGTTGCTAACTTCGTAAGAACCATACCAGTAGGCGTCGAGTAATTCAAAACCCGAAAAACGCGAGAAACGATTGAAGTGGCCGTCGTTAAGTTCTTCATTGGGTGTGTAGCCATTTGCCGCATGGCCGTGCTCGCGAGAGCCGTTTTCAAGCTCGTTGTCGTACCAATATTTGGCGCGAACAAAAACGCCGACATTTTGGTAACTGAACTCTAGGTCGTGAACACCTCTGACAATTTCGGAGAAAGTTTCGCCTTTTTCGAAATTTTGAGTGCCGTCGTCATAGCTGCCGGAGCCAACTCCGGTGCCGCCATTTACCGCAGAAATCAATTGCGAATCAGGATCATCCAGTCGCCAGCTTGCACCGACCGAAATTTGTGAATCGAAGCGAGCTTCGATATTTCCGATATTAAATTCAAGCGCATTGGACTGCTGTGCATATAAAGCGCTGCCAATTAATACTGGTAGAAGTCGGCGGGCAAGTGCCGGAGTGCGGATTTTGCTGCATTGCAAAAGTCCATTTTTTATTGCCATATCGTTCACCTAAATTTTTATTGTTTTTGAAGGTGTTGACCGACCAGAACAGAAAGTAAGTCAATTTATCAAAAAACGCTGATTTTATAGACTTTTAAGGCGTATACTCAGGTCTTTCAATAGCATCTATGATGTTTAGCCTGTGTACAAGTCTCAATGACATATGTCGCCAAGGTTACTAACAAAATAGCTCTTATATGTATTCAAAACCAGCATTGCAAGAAAAAAATAAAAAACGCGAGCTATCACAATAAAAAAGTCTAGAAATTAATTTAATTATGCCGTACTTCTATATAGCAGCAAATCTGTTGATTAAAAGGTGAAAAATTCATGGAACGCAAAATTACTGTGCCCGCGGGTTATGTTCGCCAATTACTGCAGCAAGTCCGGGATCAGGGGTTTAATGTTGATGAATTATTAAATTATGTTGGCATCGATTTAAAAGAAATTGACAGTAAAAAGGAATTTCCCGCTGAAAAGTTAGGGCGTTTATATCAAAGTATTTATTACATTGCCCAAGATGAATTTTTTGGTATGGCAAACGTCGGTAAAGTGCCTAATGGCACATTTCGTATGATGTGTCATTGCATTATTCACTGCGAAACATTAGCAAAAGCCATTTATCGAGCCAGTGATTTTCACGAAATTTGTCGTGGTGCAAAGGTAAAACCGTTGCTAACGCGTAAAGGTCGATACGCAAAAGTCAGTTTTACCACCACCGAAGGGTCTGAATACCCCATCGAAGAAATTTTTCACAACGAAAATCCCATAAAAATACGCACATCGTTATCTATGTGGCATCACTTTCTGTGTTGGCTCATTGGTAAACGCTTAGAATTAAAAGCGGCTTATTTTTCGTTTTCAGAACCCGAAGACGTCAGCCAATATAAAACCTTATTTCAGTCGGAAGTAAAGTTCGATCAACACGACAATGCCTTTGTATTTCCGGCCAGTTATTTAGATTATCCCGTGGTGCAAACGCCCGAGAGTTTGCGCTCGTTCCTAAAAACCGCGCCTTATCAATTGATTGTAATGGTTGATGACGATGCCAGCTTAAAATCTCAAGTTATAGCGCTCATTGGTAAGGATTTTAGTCAAACGCTGCCCAGCGCCGAAGGGGTTGCCAAACGTTTGCACATGTCGGTATCGACTTTACGCAGACGTTTGCTCGAAGAAGGTGAGTCTTACCAGCAAATTAAAGACGAATGTCGTAAGGTTGCGGCGCTGAATTATATGAACTCACCGCAGCTTTCCATCAACGATGTGGCTAGCCTAATGGGTTTCGATGAGTCGTCGGCGTTTTTTCGGTCTTTCAAAAAATGGACGGGTATGACACCCGGTGAATACCGTCGCAGTGAAAACTATTGCCAGCATTTACCAGAGCGTAAACATTAACTAGACGCCTTATAAAATAAGGGTTAGAGTTTTTTGTGATGCTTTTTGTTAGCTAAACCGATGACTTTTGTTATTGTGTCTATTGCTAGGCTCTACCAATATTAAAAGCCTATAACTCTAATATCCAAAATAATAACCATCGTGCATGCCTGCCGTTTATGGAGCTGAACCATGAGTGATTACCGTTACCCGTATCAAGACGGAATCTTTGTACTGAATGAATTAATTGGTCTTGAAGACATTTGTAAGCAAGCAGGCCTTGAAGACGTGGCCGAAGGTTTGGCCGAAGCGATTCTAGATGAAGCTGCAAAGATGGGCAGCGAAGTACTTGCGCCATTAAATGGCTTTGGTGATAAAAATCCGCCGCAATTAAAAGATCAAAAAGTGATTGAGACCGAAGGTTTCTCACAAGCTTACCAGCAATTTTGCGAGGCTGGCTGGCCATCGGTGGGCGCCGAAGAAGAGTTTGGCGGCCAAGGTTTACCCGCAACAATCGCCGTTGCCGCCAATGAAATTTGGCAGTCGGCGAATCTATCGTGGGCGCTGTGCCCTTTATTAACTCAAGGCTCTATTGAGGCAATCTCTGCTCACGGCAGCGCGCAATTAAAAACAACCTATTTGCCAAGACTGATCAGCGGTGAATGGACTGGCACCATGAATCTTACCGAGCCAGATGCAGGTACCGATTTAGCGGCATTGAAAACCCGTGCCGTGCGTGAGGGCGATCATTACCGAATTACCGGCCAAAAAATATTCATTACCTGGGGTGATCATCAAATGACCGAGAACATCGTGCATTTGGTGCTGGCGCGCTTGCCCGATGCACCGGCGGGTGTAAAAGGCATTTCGCTGTTTGTGGTGCCCAAATTCTTGCTCGATGAAAACGGCAATACTACCGATCAACGCAACGATGTGTTTGCGGTCTCGCTGGAACACAAACTGGGTATTCACGCCAGCCCAACCTGCGTGATGAGCTTTGGTGACAACGGCGGCGCCATTGGCTACTTGGTTGGTGAAGAAAACCAAGGTCTAGCCTGCATGTTCACCATGATGAACGATGCTCGCCAAGGTGTTGGTTTGCAAGGTTTGGCGATTTCTGAACGCGCTTATCAGCACGCGCTTACCTACGCGAAAGAACGTGTGCAGGGCACTCAGCGTGATGGTTCGCGGGTAACCATTATCAATCATCCCGATGTGCGTCGCATGTTGCTGCAAATGAAATCGGCCACCGAAGCCATGCGTGCACTTGCTTATGTGGCGAAAGCCGAAGCTGACAAATACCGTTTTACCGACGATGCCGAAGCCAAGCGTCGTCATCGTGCCAGAACCGATTTGTACACGCCTATTGTTAAGGGTTGGATCACCGAATTGGCTCAAGAGGTTACTTATCTTGCCGTGCAAATCCACGGCGGTATGGGCTTTATCGAAGAAACCGGCGTTGCGCAGCATTATCGTGACGCACGGATTTTAACCATTTACGAAGGCACTACGGGTATTCAAGCGCTTGATTTAGTGGGCCGTAAAACGTTGGCCGACGATGGTAAAGCTCTTAACGATCTATTGATCGAAATGGATGCGGATTTTATGGAAATCACCGATCCAGAATTGTTCGATATCGTGTCTGCAAATCGCAATGCGCTTACTTGTGCGATGACCGCGAAAAACTGGGTGACCGATCAAGGCTCACAAAATATGGCCGACGCCGGTGCCGCAAGCGTTAGTTTTATGATGCTAATGGGTTACATGTGCGGCGGTTGGTTGATGGCGAAATCCGCCAATATTGCCTTAAAACAATTGGCCGATAATCCCGAGAACGCTGATTTCTTAAAAACCAAAATCCAAACGGCACGTGGTTTTTGTGAACAACTCTTGCCGCGAGTAGATGGCTTGGTGAAATCGGTTTGCGCCGGTGGTGATACCGCAATGTCACTGTCGGAAGACCAGTTTTAGGTTTTAGGAGAGAATCATGAGCGAAATCGAACGCGAATCCATGGAGTTTGATGTTGTTATTGTTGGTGCGGGGCCCAGTGGTTTAGCGGCAGCGTGTCGGCTTATGCAGCAGGCCCAAGATAACGACCAAGAAATAACCGTTTGTGTGGTAGAAAAAGGCTCGGAAGTTGGCGCGCACATTTTATCGGGTGCCGTGGTTGAGCCGCGCGCCCTTGATGAGCTGTTTCCCAATTGGAAAGAATTGGGGGCGCCGTTAAATGTGCCGGTTAAAGAAGATCAAATTTATCTACTGAAAAACGAACAAAGCGCTAAATTACTGCCCAATGCATTAGTGCCGAAAACCATGCACAACCACGGCAACTACATTGTGAGCCTTGGTAATTTGTGCCGCTGGTTGGCCGAGCAAGCAGAAAGCCTAGGCGTAGAAATATTCCCAGGTTTTAGTGCCGCCAGTGTTCTTTACAGCGATGACGGTAGTGTTGCCGGTATTGTTACCGGCGATATGGGTATCGACAGTGAAGGTAATCAGAAAGATGGCTATATGCCGGGCATGGAGTTGCGCGCAAAATACACGATATTTTCAGAAGGTTGTCGCGGTCATTTGGGTAAAGAATTAATTCAAAAATTCAACCTAGATGAAAAAGCCGATGCTCAACACTACGGTATTGGTATCAAAGAATTGTGGGATATTGATCCTGAAAAACATCAGCCCGGTTTGGTTGTGCACGGATCGGGTTGGCCATTAAGCCAAGGCACCAGCGGTGGTTTCTTTTTGTATCACGGTGAAGACAACCAAGTGGTTGTAGGTTTAATTATCGATTTAAATTACGAAAACCCGTATTTAAGTCCGTTTGATGAATTCCAACGCTTAAAACATCATCCCGTACTTAAGCAATATTTAGACGGTGGCAAACGTGTTTCTTATGGCGCGCGAGCCATTACCAAAGGTGGATTTAATTCCTTGCCCAAAATGACCTTTCCGGGTGGAATTATTTCTGGCTGTAACGCGGGTACCTTAAATTTCGCAAAAATTAAAGGTACGCACACGGCCATGAAATCGGGAATGCTTGCGGGAGAAGCAATTTTTGAAGCCTTGCAAAACCCAGAATCAGCCGAAAAAGAATTAACGAGCTTTCACGATAAATTCAAAAATTCTTGGTTGTACGACGAGTTATTCAGTGCGCGCAATTTTGGCCCAGCAATGCATAAGTTTGGTCCAATTATGGGTGGCGCCTTTAATTTTATCGACCAAAATTTATTTGGTGGTAAAATTCCGGTAACCTTGCGCGATACTAAAGAAGATTACGAGCAACTAAAACCTGCGAACGAAAGTGTAAAAATTCACTATCCAAAACCCGACGGTGTAATTAGTTTTGATAAATTAACGTCGGTATTTTTATCCAATACCAACCACGAAGAAAATCAGCCCTGCCATTTACAACTACAAAATGACCACATTCCGATAAATGTGAATTTACCCAAATACGCAGAACCCGCGCAGCGTTATTGCCCGGCAGGTGTATACGAAGTGGTTGACGACGAATCGGGTAATCCGCGTTTGCAAATTAACGCACAGAACTGCTTACACTGTAAAACCTGTGATATTAAAGATCCGTCACAAAATATTCGCTGGGTTGTACCAGAAGGCTCTGGTGGGCCAAATTATCCGAATATGTAAAATATCTAGTTGGTATTTTGACAGAGTAACTTTAGTAATATATGTTCAAGCTGAATCGTTTATTTGAACTTTTCTAAGGTGATTAATAATGAAAAAGGAAGTTAATTACTATATAGATCAGAGTGTTGCAGATAGAGAGTTGGATAAGGTCATAGCGGAACTGAATTCAATTCGTGCGAATGTCGCAGAAAGTGTTGATGTCAGAGCCGAAAAGGAACGAGAACTTATCGCCAAACAAACCACTCGGCTAACAGCTATGTTTGATTTGGAAGAAAAGCTATTAAAATATAGACTTGATAACTCCGGATCTGATCAAGACATAGTTAAACTTAAAAGACAGGAGGCGTTGAAAAAAAATAACTCCACTATGTTGGCTAAGTTTATGTATTCTATTGGTAAGGTTCGTCCTCCGTCTGGCGAGTTGGAAGCTCATCATATCATTTGCAGCAAGCATGCCTCTCATCTACGATCAAAATTAATGTTGTTTAAGAACGGGATGGGTATTAATGATCCAAGTAACGGATGTTGGCTTCCTGTGGATCATAAATCTGCGAAGGGTTCCTTATATCCTTCAGCAGTTGGCCATAAATATTTGCATACAAAAAAGTATGCGGAGCATGTATTGGAGACTGTTGGTCCTGCAAGGAATAAAAGCGCGATGTCACAGTCTCTTAAAAAGTTAGAGAAGCAATTGTTATCAGCGAGAGATAACGAAATTATAGCTAATTTACTGACTAAAAAAGGAAAAAAGGATTTGCTGTCTTGAGATATAAAAATGACATCTATTTATAAAATAAAAGTCGATTTAGATAATTTCATGTATTTTATATTTGATGAAGAGTCTTTATTTTCCGAAATGGAAGATTTCGATCCGGATAATATAGGACTTCCTCTCGAATTCGAATGGGTGGCTCCAAAATCAAATTTTTTGAAAAGCGACTCCGGTTCCACTGTATTGCCTCAAGTTTGTTGTTGGGGGTTGAATGATCTTGTGATTGAATCAGGTGCTTTTGCTATTCTGAGTGATGTGTTGTCAAAAGATATATGTGAAACATATCCTCTAAAAGGTGAAGCAAAAGATTATTTGTATATTAATCCGATAAAACGCTACGGTAATGAAGCTATAAATTTAGATAAAACAACTTACGAATATTTTGATGACGGCTCTGTTGATTGCATAAAAAACTTAGTTTTTAAAACAGATCATGGGATCACATCGCCTATATTTACTCTCGAAATTGATGGCGGCATCTATCTATATTGCATAGAAAATTTTAAAGAAAAAGTCGATAAAAATGGAGTTTCTGGATTATTATTTGATGCTATAGATGTTTCAGATTAAATTATTTTTTTCGATAAAACAAATAATTTAGTACCGAAATAAACAAACCTAAAACCGTAGCAGTGGTGGTTGTTAATAGGGTAATAACTACGGAGTTATCCAACGAGAGCGGAATAATAGCTATGCCGTTTGCGATCACCATTAAAATAACCACGGCAAGCCAAATAACACTTAGGCGATAAATTTTATTGGCGTATTTAATTCGCTCTTGATGCTCGTCACGCTCGTGCTTAATTTTCTGCGCGTGGTGTTGGTGCTCCAGATCTTCTTTGTGCTGGCGGGTGTAGGCATCTGGCTCTGACGAGCTTGCCAGCGGTGGAATGTCTTTAAGATTGTTAAAACTGACAGGCAATCGAGAACCGGGTTTTGAGTCGTCGTTGAACAGAGACATTCTGCGCCTTAGGCTAACTAGCCGATCTAAATGCCTGCGGGCAGAACATCTTTAAGTTGATTAGCAAAGTACTGCTTAATCATGTTTTCTTCTATATCAATACCCTTGGGCATGCGGCTAACACCGCCGTAACGCTCCATGGTCTCTGTCCATGGTGTGCCGGGCTCATGGGTTTGATTAGAGAGTTGTACGCCATCGTAACGGCTGTATTGCTTCCATATCCAGTGCACAAGATCGTTAAGATCGGCATTGCGCATGCTGGTTAAGTCAACGCGCTGGATATTGCCCTCTTCGTCGCTCAAATCACCAACAATATTGGTGTTACCAAAGTGCTTAGACGCGTGGTAAATGCTTGGTACCACAGGGCCGTAACGCCATGCCTCAACGGTTTCGTCGATCAAGGGTTCGTTTCTTAATGCTAAATACCAACCATGGGCAAAATACACCAGCTTTAACAGCTTCATGGGTGTTAGGGGTGTAGGAGCACCTTCTTTGCGGCCGACCTCAAGGAAGGCATTAGCAATTGCTATCGAAGGATAACTCAAGATAGACCTCCTATTTATTAGAGAACGGTTAATAAGATTGGAAAATGACTTTGATTCTAGCATAACAATTTTTTGAATCACATAGGTACAAATAGGTATCAACCTATAAATATCAAGCATTCAAAAAATTAAAAAAATATGCTTAGGTTTTTAATAATAAAGCCTGTCAAGTATGACATCGCTTTGACAGAACTACGGTTTTTAAAAGATTAAATCGTTAAGTTAACAACATAACTTAGTGTCTTTCTGAAGCCTTAGATCTCAGTTTTTATTAACCAGTTCACACCTCTCTAATTTTTAATGCTGACTTACAATTTCTTAACACTTTTAAACTTAGAGTTATATGTTTATACGCTTTTTATACAGGAAGTTAATTGCGCAGCCGTGGTGCAAATTCAAAGACAATGCGCTTTGAATAAACTGAAAAACAAAAAAACAGTTAAATAACAGGTAAAAATACTGGCAAACAATTCGCTTGGTCAACCGAAGAACTCCATGAGTTAATCAGGGGTTCCTAAAAGAGTTTCCTAAATAAATTTAACATTTTTGGGTAAATAACTAATCGTTTCGTTGTGAAAATCTGAAATAGACGCGAAAACCCGAAAAGAAATTAAATATAAGGTCGTGGCAAATAACACGATTTTATAAGAACGTAAAAGGTGAATAGAACTTGATAACACTTTACTTGATAACACTTTATAAGTTAACAAAAAAAATTAAACGAGCTTTTTCACAAATAATATTGCTAACCGTCAATGTGTTGTTTTTATGCAATCTGGCGTATGCCCAAGATGCTAGTGAGCTTACCGTGGAAGAAAGTAATCAAGGTAAAAGCTTACACATTGTACTGACAACCAATGAGTTGCTGGGAGTTGAGACCGCTAAGCGCTACGAAAATATTTTGAATCTAGACGAGCCTATATCTTGGGAAGTTTATGTACCTGAAAATTATTCCGCAGAGAATCCACCGGGATTATTAGTCTATATCAGTCCAAGAAACAGTGGTGAGTTACCCATAGAATGGCAAGAGTTAATGGATAATAATAATTTAATTTGGGTGGGTGCTAACGAATCGGGTAATAAAATTGATACCTTTAAGCGAATGACCTATGCGCTATTCGCAACCAATATGATTGGTAAACAATATTCAGTTGATGCGTCACGTATTTATTTGTCGGGTTTCTCTGGTGGTGGCCGTGTAGCGAGTTTATTGGCCGCGGATTATCCACAAATATTTAAGGGTGCTATCTATAATAGCGGCGTGAACAGGTGGGGTAATATGACCGACGAAAAACTTGCGTTGATGCAATCAAATCGCTATGTATTTATTGCCGGTCGTGAAGATTTTAATTTAAACGATACTAAAAAGATTTATCGTGTGTACAAAAAAGAAGGCATTAAAAATATAGATTTAAAAATTATCAGCCGCATGGGACATGAAATACCCAGTGCTAAAAACTATGGCGAGGCAATTAGTTTTCTGGATGGAAATTAATACTTACAATTTAATAGGTAGAACGGATCGTCAACTAAAAAAACCCGGCAAAAGCCGGGCACAGTCATATTATGCGCCGCCAGGTTCGCCGGTGAAGTCAATCAAAAGATCTTCGTCGGTAACAATGGTTTGGCAAGCAAGACGATAAGTTGGCGGAATATCACGCACTGCGGCGCGTTCTTCTTCGTTTGCAGGTAATTTATCAATAGACTTAAGAACATTGCGCTCCTTGTCTGTAAGAGCCATGCCTTTAACGCGAAAACCGTCTAAATGGGTAACTTTTACTAGGCAAGAGCCACATTTGCCATCACCGCACTCAAAGGGAATTTTAACGTTGTTTTCTTTGGCAACACCTAAAAGCGTGGTGCGTTTACCTGCAACCGCTTCAACTTTCATGTTGCGCGACATTATAGGGGAAGAAAAATATAAAACAGCCACGATCTAATCTCCAAAGTAGTTTTATGATCAAGCAAAAGCTTTGGAGCAACGAGTCAGCCAAATATAAAAATCAGTAACTGTTTGTTATCTAACGCGAAAGACAAAACTAAAAAAGTGATAAATACAACAATGTAAGAAATACATCGTGACTTTGTCGGAAGCGCTAAAACATTGTGTATTTATTGACTGTAATTATCACAAAAATACAAAAACGATTTCTATTGTCAGATGTGAGTTTTAATTTTTTTGCCTTCGAATAGATCAAATTTAAGATAAAAAGTAGAGAAAATGGTAATAATATAGATCTTTTATAAAAAACCGGATTTACCACAAAATCTTATCGGCAATCGTTAATCAATGAGCTGTAAATAATTTTTATAACACACTCAGCCTAACTCATGCGTGGGCCAATCAGAGTGTTCAATACAAAAACCGATTTAATCATTAGAGGCTAGGTTATGCAACGACGTCAGTTTATTCGTCAATCCACAAAAATCGGTTTAGCTGCGGCTGGTGCAAGCGCTGGTTTAGTTGGCTGTGCGGGCAGCATTCAAGAAAAACCCTACGCTAATATCAGCAAAAATAATCCTTATGGATATTTTCCGGTAAAGGCGTCAATGGACCGGGTAATAAATACCGTTGTAGGTTTACGTCCATTCAGAACAACAGGTTACCGTCTTGAAGCGGAGCAGTTGGGTGATACGTTTATCGTACACAACTATGGTCACGGTGGTGGCGGTATTAGCTTATCCTGGGGTACTTCTCGACAGGCTGCCGATATGGCGCTGCAACAAAATCCAAAATCCGTAGCGGTGCTAGGTGCCGGTGTGATGGGGTTAACCACGGCGTTAATTTTGGCGAGAAAAGGTATTTCGGTAACCGTGTATTCCGAAAAATTTTTACCCAATACCACCTCAAACATCGCCGCTGCACTTTGGTTGCCCACGAGTTATTACGACAAATCTGAGGTGAGTGATGCATTTTTAGCAGCCGACAAAAGTATATCGCGTGAAGCTTTTAAAGGATTTTTACCCTTTACAAACCGGCCGGATTACGGAGTTTATTGGAATCGATACCATTTGGTATTGCAAAACAAGCCCGAACAACCCGTGCAATTACCCGGTGGCAATGATCTATACCCGGAGCTTAAAGAAACCACAACAGATACTTTATTTGGAATGCCCTTTGACCGTAGCTGCCAAGGTTTAATTATCGACCCCAATTTTTATTTAGAAGAAATTAAAAACGACGCCTTAATTGCAGGTGTAAAATTTGTACCCAAAAAATTCGATAGTCAAACCGATATCTTAGAGTTGGCAGAAAAAACCGTGGTAAATTGTACCGGATTAGGTGCAAAAACCTTATTTAATGACGAAAAGTTGATGCCGCTTCAGGGACAATTAACGCATTTGTTGCCGCAGCCAGAAATTAATTACTCTTACGTAGTACCAACAGACACGGGCTTTTTGTACATGTTTCCACGTAAGGGCGCCATAGTGTTAGGCGGAACCACAATTCGCGGTGCATACAGCACCGTACCCGATATGGAATTAGCAAAGCAAATGATTGCAGGCCATAAAAACCTAGCGGAACGTCTTGTCTCTTAAGGGAAATTTTTAAAAGAAGCTCTGATTAGCCTAGAGTTTCCAACGGCACAAGGATGTGTCGTCAATTTCAAGAGCTATTTCAATAACAGTTTCAAGAGCTGTACGTAATTGAAATAGAGAAAAACTTGGAAATCACATTGTCGATTTCTGTCGTCTAAATAAATCAGAGATTCCTAAACAAATAATTCACCGTTATATTTTTTTAAAATGCATGAGTGATTTGCACACAAAAAAGAAGGCTTAATTATTTATCGAGCGCCTTCAATATTACGGTTAAAAAAATGATTGTTTTTATTGCCGTTATATCGATACAGTTTTGCCGGGCGATTATTACCGGTTTTCATTTCTCCAGTCTCTTTCAGAATTCCT
This sequence comes from uncultured Alteromonadales bacterium, assembly GCA_937864365.1. GTDB lineage: Bacteria > Pseudomonadota > Gammaproteobacteria > Pseudomonadales > Cellvibrionaceae > Sessilibacter. The sequence goes on from CALMJT010000022.1 coordinate 28,183, forward strand.
GCGTCTAATATTCTGCGCCGAAAGGATTTTTTCTCTAACGTTGTTCCCAGAATAATTTCAAAGGCTTGCTGTAATTCGGTGAGCGTGAAAGATTCTGCCAATAGATGCACCGGCAGAGAGGTATATTCAACCTTACTGCGCAGGCGATCTTTACAGGCATTAATAATATCCAAATGATCGAAAGCAAGTTCGTCTGCTTGAGTTAACTCATTAAGGCTAAACCATTGAATCTGCTCAGACGCATTTTGTGCATGCAGATTTAATAAATCCGCCGACACCAACGCCATATACACCACCGTAATTGACCAGCTGCGTGGGTCTCGGCTGTTGTTACCAACCGTATAAATCTGTTCTAAATAGGGCGTTTTAACGCCGGTTTTTTCAAACAGCTTTCTATGTGCAGTATCTTCTAGAGTTTGGTCTTGCTTAACATCCACAAAGCCACCGGGTAACGCCCAAGCGTCTTTAAAAGGGTGTTTATCACGCTTCGCCAACATCACCTTTAATTGCTGCTCGTGCAGCGTAACTATCGCGATATCAACGGTGGTGATGGGAGTTTGGTACTTACTTGAATCGTACTTGTTTAAATAATCTATTTCGTCTTGATTCATCAAAGGTAGTCACTCACGCGCGAAGTCTGAGTATAGTTTATAGGAAACTCTGATTAACCTAGAGTTTCTCGCGACACAAGGATGTGTCGCCAATTTCAAGAACGGTAAGTGATTGAAATTGTGAAGAAATTGGAAATCGCATTTTCAATTTCTGTCCTCTGATTAAATCATGGATGAGTTAATCAGAGGTTCCTATAGATTGTTATCGTTTCATTAATGATCTGTAATTGTCAGTTTCTAGATTTTAATAGACAAAGGCTGTTTTAATATCGAGCTTTTTCTGTCATCGTTTCTATAGATATATAGTCGATAAAAATATTGAAGATTGTGTGATGATTTGTTCTTTAGCTGAAATATTTAAGCAAGTTCGCAATTGCAAAGAGTGTGAATCTCATTTACCGCTTGGCTGTAATCCGGTTGTTCGCGGTGCCGAGTCTGCCAAAATTGTTATTATCGGTCAGGCTCCCGGCACTAAAGTTCATGCCAGTGGTGTTCCGTGGGACGATGCCAGTGGTGATCGCCTGCGATTTTGGTTGGGGTTGGATAAATCTGATTTTTACGACGAATCGAAAATCGCGCTGATTCCAATGGGTTTTTGTTATCCGGGTCGCGGTAAATCTGGCGATTTGCCACCTCGTAAAGAATGTGCGCCGCTGTGGCACGAGCGGATTTTTTCGGCATTACCTAACCTACAATTAAAAATATTGGTAGGCAGCTACGCGCAAAAATATTATTTAAAAAATCATTCTCTTTATTCTAAAAATACGACCTTGACTCAGACCGTTCAAAATTGGCGACAATTCCAACCGAACTATTTTCCATTGGTGCATCCTTCACCTCGTAACCAGCTTTGGTTGAAAAAAAATCCTTGGTTTGAACAGGAATTACTCGAACCCTTACGCGCCCAAGTCTTGGATGTTTTAGGTTAAAGTTGGAGCGGATTTTAGGTTAAATTTTACCCGTATTCCGCCTTTGCTTTAAACTGAGCGCTAGTGCTCAGCTTGAGTTACACTGCTTATTATCAGTGGTTGATATAAAAAGGCGACGCACATGGCAGATAAACCCGAGGCCAAGATTGGCGGCTGGCAAGAGAAGTCTCGTAAAGAGGTCTATTCAAATCCCTGGATCACCGTCACCCACAGTGAGGTTATAACCCCTGCGGGCACCGACGGCATATACGGTCTGGTTCACTTTCACAACGCCGCGGTTGGCGTTGTTGCTATCGACGACGAAGGCTACACCTGGTTGGTGCGCCAAAGTCGTTATCCATTACAAGAATTCACTTGGGAAATTCCCGAAGGAGGCTCTCCCAAAGGCGAAGACCCGCTCGATACCGCGAAACGCGAGCTAAAAGAAGAAGTTGGTCTTACGGCAACCGATTGGCAGCCGCTGATGCGTATGCACTTGTCTAATTCAGTCACCAATGAAGAAGGTTTTCTGTTCGTTGCGCGAGGCATTACCGTTGGCGAAACGGCGCTGGAAGACAGTGAAGATATCACCAGTATTCGTATACCTTTAAAAGAAGCCATTCAAAAAGTGTTGGATGGAGAAATTACGGATTCTTTAAGTGTTGCTGCCTTGCTTAAAATTGCGCTGTTAGAAAAACAAGAACTTAACAACTAGAATTGTAAGAGATATTAAAAAAAGAAATGTTCGAGTAACTTAGCTCTTATATGTTGTATCTATTAAATAGAATAATTCTGACTAAATAGATGCATTTTGAAAAATGATATTTTTATAAGCTTTTTTGACGTTATTAAATGTTAATAAAAAAGCAACCAGTTGTAGAGTGGGCAAGATTATGGCAGAAAAAGTTAACACCAGTATTTCACCCAAACGCAGTTTGGAATTGTTAAGTCAGCGCGAAGTTGAACAATTACAAAGAAGTAGCGCGGCAGATCATAATTTATACGCATTATTTCGCCAGTGTGCACTAGCCATCTTGCATTCGGGCAGCAACAGCGATGATGCGAATTCATTATTTGAAACCTTTAAAGATTTTGATATTGACCTTATTCAACAAGATCGTGGCATTCGTTTATTGTTAAAAAATGCGCCTGGTAATGCTTTTGTTGATGGCGAAATGATTGCCTCAAGTCGTGAAATGATTTTTAGCGCCTTGCGCGATATTCTTTATTCTGAAACCGAGCGCAACAGCAAGTGGATGGATTTAGAGACCAGCTCTGGTATTACCGATTACACTTTTCATTTGTTACGCAATGCTCGGGCTTTGCACGCTGGTGAAAAACCGAATTTGGTGGTGTGTTGGGGCGGTCATTCCATTCCCGAATACGAATACGACTACAGCAAAGATGTGGGTCACGAATTGGGTTTGCGCAAGTTAAACGTCTGTACCGGTTGCGGCCCCGGTGCTATGAAAGGGCCAATGAAAGGTGCAACCATTGCGCACTCTAAACAGCGTATTCAAAATGGTCGTTATTTGGGAATTACCGAGCCCGGAATTATTGCCGCCGAAGCGCCGAATCCAATCGTTAACGAATTGGTTATTTTACCGGATATCGAAAAACGTTTAGAGGCGTTTGTTCGTGTGGGTCACGGTATTATTGTTTTTCCCGGAGGTGCAGGTACCGCCGAAGAAATTCTGTATTTATTGGGTATTTTATTACATCCCAACAATCGTGATATTCCATTCCCATTAATTTTTACTGGTCCCAAAGAATCCGAGTCTTATTTTACCCAGCTGCATGAATTTATTGGTCAAACGCTAGGAATTGAAGCTCAGCAAAAATATCGGGTTATTATTGGTGATTCCGAACAAGCGGCTCGTGAAATGGCCAGAGGCATTGAAGAAGTTCGTGATTTTCGCGTTAAACAAAATGATGCGTTTTATTTTAATTGGGCGTTAACGATTGATTACAATTTTCAAATTCCCTTTGAAGCTAATCACGAAAATATGGCGACATTAAATTTACACGCCGATTTGCCGAAGCATGAGCTGGCTGCCAATTTGCGACGCGCGTTTTCTGGTATTGTTGCCGGAAATGTTAAGCCTTCGGGCGTGAAAGCCATTAAAGATTTTGGACCGTTTAAAATATCAGGTGATAAAACCATTATGGCACCGCTGGATAAACTATTACGCGGTTTTGTGGATAATAAACGCATGAAATTACCGGGCAGCGAGTATGTTCCCTGTTACGAAATTGTTGATTGATGATATTCAATGAGTTAATCAGATTTTGGGGATGTTCTTGCAAACTCTACTGAATAATAATCAGTAGAGAAACTTCTTTGGTTATGTGTTTTAAATAGAATGTAATACACGGTTGTTTGTATGGGAAACTCTGATTAATTCCTCCAGGTTTTACTCAGATTTTCCCGTACAAGAACGCGTTTAATGGATGCAATTATGGCAGCGCAAGAAACTGCGAAAACTTATCTTGAAACAATAGAAATTGAAACTAACGCGCCTGTTACCACCAGTGTGATTTGGTTACACGGTTTAGGCGCTAGTGGTCACGACTTCGAGCTGATTGTTCCGGTGCTTGATTTGCCCAAAGATTTAGGCGTGCGTTTTATTTTTCCTCACGCGCCGAAAATTCCGGTGACTATTAACAATGGTCTTGTAATGCCGGCGTGGTACGATATTTTAGCCATGACGCTCAATCGTAAGGTCGATGTTGATCAGCTGCGCGCGTCGGCTGCGGCAACACACGATTTAATCGAGCGAGAAATTGCGCGCGGTGTGGATTCTAAAAATATTGTTTTGGCGGGTTTTTCTCAAGGTGGTGCGGTCGTTTACGAGGCGGCGTTGAGTTACGGAAAGCCTTTGGCGGGTTTGATGATTTTATCGAGCTATTTTGCAACAGTGGATTCAATTACGATTAACGATGCTAATCGTAATTTACCGATACATGTTTTTCACGGTGTTTACGATAACGTTGTGCCTGAATCTCTTGCGCAAAAGGCGTTAAAAGACTTGGCGGAGCTGGGTTTTAAACCCGAATACCAGAGTTATCCTATTGATCACTCGGTATCTCCACCAGAAGTCGTTGATATTGCTAATTGGTTGCGTCGCGTATTGCAAAGTTAATTATTCGACCGAGCTTAAAGCCGACTCTGCTATTTTTGTTTGTGTTGCCGCGTATTCGCGGCAGATATCAAGCCAGCGAGAAACACCGGCGCTGCGATATTTATTTTTGTGCAAAATCCAATAGAACTTGCGTGACCAATCTCTTTGCGGCGCGCTTAAAGGTACCAAATCACCACGGCGGAAGGCGTCGCGCAAGGTAATTTCAGATAAACAACCTACACCAAGGCCAGCCTCAACGGCACGTTTAATGGCTTCGGTGTGTTGCAACTCTAACACTACGTTAATTTCACTCAGCAAACCGTGCATGGCACGTTCAAAACCTTGGCGAGTACCAGATCCGGTTTCGCGAACAATCCAAGGTAAATTTACTAGCTGTTCGTCGGTTAAAGTACCCAGTTGGGCGGCGGGATGTTTGGGCGAAGTGAAGATAACAAGGTCATCGTCCATCCATTCCACAACTTCAAGATCACTGTGTGTTAACTCACCTTCAATCAAGCCAAGATCTAGTTCAAAATGTAAGACCTGTTCAACAATTCGCTTGGTATTGGCAACTTCAAGTTCAACTTTAACGCTGGGTTCTTCGGCCATATATTTGGCCATTAGGCCAACAGCCAAATAGTTACCAATGGTGAGTGTTGCCCCAACTTTTAGGGCGCCTGGCTGCTGATGCCGAGCCAATGCGGTACTCATCTCTTGGGCTTGAGCGAGTAACGCTTCGGCCTTAGGGCGAAGAATACGACCGAGTTCATTGAGTTTTAGTCGTTTACCGGCGCGATCGAACAGTTGAATGTCGTATTGCGATTCAAGTTCTTTTAAGGCGCTGCTCGCGGCCGACTGTGACATCGACAAACTTTCGGCGGCGCGCGTAATATTTTCGAGCTTTGCAGTCGCTAAAAATACCTGCAGTTGGCGAAGAGTGAAATGCATTGGTCGTCCTTGTTGAATTTAAAACGATAACATTACGGCAGTTACTGCCAATAGCCGTGTTTTAGACAAACTAATCAACCTCAAATAGAAGAGGCCTTCTCGCGTCTCATTCTCTCTGTCTGTTTTCTTTCTTAAAAAAACGTATAAAACAATATTGCCTTTTTTTGAGGACGAAGATTCTTAATTTATTTAAAAAATAAAATTCAGAAGAATACACAGCTAAATCGATGAGGCTGTTAGTCTTCGAATTGATCTTTTTCTCTAAAAAAGAAGAGTTACATACAATCTTTTTTATCAGATTAATAACACAAGCAAAAACTGTTGATCATATTTTAAATTTTTATATTACCGCCAAATCAAAAAAACGATTTTGAATGTACTGCGTAGCCTCGATTAGCAACTCAAATGTGGTTCTCATCGATATCTAGGAATATTTCCTTAAAACTAACAATAATCATCCGATCTCAGTGTAATCGTTTTGAACGCTTAGTAGATGTCTTTCTATTAGCGAAATCGATTTAATATCTGGCTAGAACAGCAAAAAATATATAAACGGTAATGTACCAATCAGTTTAGTAATAGCTTATCAAGAATTAATGGTGAAGAAAGCTAAAATCTATTAAAAATTCATGGAATATTATTCAAATTAATTGAATGAAATAAAGGCGTTTCGTGAATATTTTTTCAGTTTTGGGGCTGTTTTTTTAAATAAGTTATTGTTCGTATTTGTATATAAACATGATAGTGCTGTAGTGAGGTTTAGTCCCGTAAATTACCTCATAAATTTCGAGGTGAATTTGTGTGACGTACCTCTCATTTTTAAAATAGTTATCAGAGCTATAGCATTACTTGTTGTTTTGATTTTATAGCGGCAAAAAGCTTGAATTTTTGCTCAAAAATATCGCTGTTTCACAGGCTTTGTCTAAATTTTTGAATTTGCTAAATCTATTTTCATCGCTAATGTTGTCAACCGAAAATAGGTGCTTACAAGGTTATTTGAATTTTGTTCGTCTCTGTTTGTTGATGCTTGGCGTTTCAGTAAATCAAACAATGATTTTGAACTCGAAAAAAATAACGCCGAACTTAACGCTGTTTAAATGTACTAATCTTCGATCAATATATTTGACGAAGAAATTAAGCCAAACGACGAACAAACTTTGACAAATTGCACAATTGTCTTTGGTGACCTTGTCTATACATTAACGGGAAAACCATTACAGAAGAATTTCTTTTACAGATCTTTAACGACGTAGAGAAAGTTTAATTATTTGAATTCTTAGAGAGCTTACCTATCAAACGGGCGAGTTCTTTAATCTGCATTACAACACTATAAATTTTGGAGATGAACATGAAAAAATTATTCGCTACAGCTGCACTATTAGCCGCATCGATTCCTGCATTTGCCGCAGACTACAAAATTGACGCTTCTCACACCATGGTATTTTTCTCTGTAAGTCACCTTGGTTTCAGTAACTCAACTGGCCAGTTCACCGATTTCGATGGTAGCTTCTCTTTTGATGAGAAAAATATTGAAAAGTCTAAAGTAGATGTAACCATCAAAACCGACAGCATCGACTTTGCTAACAACCCAAAGTGGAACGAGCACATGAAGAGCGCAGATTTCTTCAATGCTGAAAAATTCCCAACCGCAACCTTCAAAAGCACCAAAGTAACCAAAACTGGCGACAAAACCATGGACGTTACCGGTGACTTCACTTTGTTAGGTACCACCAAGCCCGTTACTTTGAAAGTAACCTTTAACAAAGCAGGCGAAGCGTTCGGCGGTAAAGAGAAAGCTGGTTTCTCTGCCACTGGTGTGTTCGACCGTACTGAGTTTGGTATGGACACCTATGCACCTGGTGTAAGTGCTGAGGTTGATCTACGCATTGAAGTTGAAGGCGACAAGCTATAATCCGTAGTAGATTTTCCAAAGCAACCTAAGCTTATAGCCGCCTTTTTAAGGCGGCTTTTTTATTTCTTCAGTCGATCGCCGATTTGTTGATTGAAGTTTTAATCGAAACATAGAAATTGAAAATGTCATTTCCAATTTCGTCATAATTTCAATTGGTTATCGTAATTGTCCTAGACCGGGCCTTAGGGTGTCGATGGCAATTTTGATCAATCAGTCTGGCTTTTACGGTCATTAAATTCTTTGCGGCGGTCTCTATGTTCGCTGATTCTTAGTTTTTTTCGCTTTTTTCAACCTTTAAAACTTGATTAAAAACAATTTTTCTTCAAGCTAAATCGCAAAAAAGTAATTCGGTAATTAATTATTCAAATACACTTTTTATAAAACCTGGCAACAAAAAGCCTGTGAGTTTATGGGTTCAAAACGGTCTCTATTTAGTTGAGGTTTTGATGTTGTTTGATTTCCGCGGTTGTTGAGCTTCTCAGGTGCAGTTGTTCGGAGAAATCTTTCGTATTTGTGTCGCAAGCGTAGTTAAGAAACGTCTCTGGTTAAGTCATTCTTGTATCGCTGGTAATTCTAGGTTAATCACGGCTTCTTTTACGATAACGATTCTCAATGTCTCTGCTTGAACGATGTTTAAGTGCGTTTATGGAAAGTTTCACTTTGATACTGCCGACTAACGTAGTAAATTTTAGCAAAATTAAATTTAGAAAAATGTGATTTTTCGAAACAGGTGGTAGTTTAATGCAAATTAAAAACACAAATTACAGTTATGGCCTTGTTGCACAAATTCTCCATTGGTTGATTGCAATTTTAATCTTCTTGGCCATTGTGATGGGTAAAATGGCGGAAGAAATGGGTATGTCTTCGGCTAAGATTTCTATGTTTGTTTTTCATAAGTCGGTTGGTATAACCGTTCTGGTTTTGGTGATTTTGCGCTTACTGTGGAAGCTGACCAATCCCAAAGTAGAAGATGGCCTAACCGAAAAACAAGCTAAGGCAGCAAGTCACGGCCATTGGTTAATCTATGTTGTGATGATTTTGGTTCCGCTTTCGGGATGGGCTTTAACGTCTGCGGCCAATTATCCTTTTGCTTGGATGAATTTATTCTCTGTTCCTTTGTTGCCACTCGGTGAAGCTTTAAAAGAACCCGCAGAGGCGGCTCATGGCTTTTTCTTTTATGCATTAGCCGTATTGATTGTGGGCCATGTGGCCATGATTGGTATTCACAAGCGTAAACACAATCTAAATGTTTTACCGAGAATTTTACCGGGTAAATCGTTGCTGAGCTTGGTAGTGGTTGTGGTAATTTTTGCAGCGCTCTTAGTGCCTACGGTTAAACTTGCGTTATCCGGTGGTGGTGAAGATGATTTCGAAGATAACGCAGCCGTGACTGCACCTGAGATTCGTGAAGCTACCGTGGTAAACAGTGCATTGCCTGCTTGGGTAAATGTTGCCGACAGCAGCAAGTTAGAATTTGTGGGTGCTTATTCTGGTGAGCCTTTTAACGGTGAATTTAAAACCTTTACCTCTAACCTGTATTTTGATCCTAATAATCTACAGGAATCGTCGTTTGATGTGGTGATTGATGCTACTTCGGTAACGACGTTTAACAGTGATTGGGACGGTTCTTTAGCGGGTTTGCAGTGGTTTGATTACAAAAAATATGCGTACGCCTACTACACGGCATCTAACTTTGAGAAAACCGAAAACGGTTTTGTTGCCAAAGGTGAGTTGGATTTAAAAGGTATGAAGCAACCTGTGGATCTTAACTTTACATGGCAGCCCGTCAATGAGAATCAAGTTGCTTTGAAAGGTAATGCGGTTGTTGATCGTACTCAGTTTGGCATTGGCTCGGGATCTTGGGCAGAAGATGAAACCATTGGCTTTGCGGTAAATGTGAATGTCGATTTGGTATTAACGCCAAAGGCCGAATAGCTTTTTACAAACTTTGATTAACTTATGGGAACCTCTGATTAACTCATCCATGATTTAATCAGAGGACAGAAATTGAAAATG
>CALMJT010000023.1 GCA_937864365.1 uncultured Alteromonadales bacterium
AACCTAGAGTTTCTCACAACACAAGGAAGTGTCGCCAATTTCAAGAACGGTAAGTGATTGAAATTGTGAAGAAATTGGAAATCACATTGTCAATTTCTGTCCTCTGATTAATTCATGGATGAGTTAATCAGAGGTTCGTAGAGTACTTTGATCGCACTGATCGATAACACTAAATGCTTTAATTCCTGATACGATAACGAATATTTTTAAATTTCTTTTTTCTATGACTCAATATCAAAATTTACCTCGCGAATGTTGGTCGGTTCTAGACTTCTGGTTTCGTGAGCTAACACCTGGGCAATGGTTTTGCGGTGAGCCGGAGCTTGATCAAATCATCATCGAGCGTTTTAGTCCATTGCATAAACAGGCCTGCAAAGGGGAGTTGGACTCTTGGCTGAGCAGTGCTCGTGGATCTTTGGCGCTGATTATTATTTTAGATCAGTTTTCCAGACATCTATATCGCAACTCATCGGACGCCTTTGCTCAAGATAAAACCGCACAAAGTATTGCGGTAAACGGTATTCGCACCGGTCTTGATCGCACCCTCAATTCCGCCGAAAGGCACTTTTTTTACATGCCGCTTATGCACGCTGAAGATCTTAAGCTGCAAAACATGGCGATTAAACAATTCAAAGTATTGAAGCAAGAAGCCGAAAAGACACTTTCGATTGCCGAAAAACATCTTCAAGACATAGTCCAATTTGGTCGCTTTCCTTATCGCAACGAGGCTTTGAATCGCAAATCTACGGGAGCAGAGCGGGGTTATTTAACCGCAAAAGATCGAGACCGCTCGTTAGAGCAATCTTTGGATGACGACGGTTAACAATATCTAGGAACCTCTGATTAACTCATCCATGATTTAATCAGAGGACAGAAATTGAAAATGCGATTTCCAATTTCTTCACAATTTCAATCACTTACAGTTCTTGAAATTGGCTACACATCCTTGTGTCGCTGGAAACTCTAGGTTAATCAGAGTTTCCTCTAAGTTTAAGAGATGAATTTGTAGTCGTCGGAATAAAGATGGTCGTGGGAATAAAGATATGGGAACCTCTGATTAAATCTAAGCAAGTTAATCAGAGGTTTTTACCGCAAGTTAAGGCTTTTTGTACAAAATATCTTTTGATATTTCATCTAAACCATTAATGCCCGTGAGCGCCATAGAGACATCCAATTCTTTACGAATCAACTCGATGGCGGTTTTCACACCTTCTTTACCATTGGCGCCAAGGCCATACAAAAATGCCTTACCGATAAAACCACCGCGCGCACCCAAAGCCATACCTTTCAGTAAGTCTTGGCCACTGCGAATGCCACTGTCGAAGTACACTTCTGTTTGATCGCCGACGGTATCAACAATGCTCGGTAACACTTCGATAGACGAAGGTGCGTAATCGAGTTGGCGACCGCCGTGGTTAGAGACCACAATGGCATCGGCACCGGAGTTAACCGCGTGCTTGGCATCTTCAGGATCAAGAATACCTTTGATGATTAATTTGCCCGGCCACAAACTTTTAATCCATTCAACATCTTTCCACGTTAACGATGGGTCGAACTGACCGGCAATCCATTTAGATAAGGTGGTCAAACCGTCGTTAGCGGCTTGTAATTCGGTAAGGTTGCCAAAGCTTTTGCTGGGGCTGGTTAACATGTGCCAAACCCAAGCAGGTTTGGTCATAATATCAATAGCATTACTTACAGTGAGTTTTGGTGGTACAGCCAAACCGTTTTTAATATCGCGGTGGCGTTGCCCCTGAATTTGCAGGTCCGCCGTTAACATTAGTGCCGAACATTCGGCAGCCTTGGCGCGCTCAATCAATGAACGGACAAAACCGCGGTCGCGCATCACGTATAGCTGAAACCAAAAAGGTTTAGTGGTTCTGGCTTTTACCTGTTCAATGGAACAAATCGACATGGTACTTAAGGTAAACGGAATACCTAATTCTTCGGCGGCCTGTGCTGCTAGAATTTCACCGCTGCCGTGCATAATACCGGTGAGCCCGGTTGGCGCTATCGCCAGCGGCATGCTGACTTTTTCGCCGAGCATTTCGCTCTCGATGCTGCGTTTTGATACATCAATCATCACGCGTTGACGTAACTGCATGGCTTGCAGGTCTTGGCGGTTTTTGTTGATGGTGTTTTCGTCGTAAGAGCCGCGATCAACATAATCAAAAATTGCTCTGGGGGCGCGCTTTTTTGCTAATAAGCGTAAATCTTCATTGCAGGTAATTGCCATTTTTATTATTAACCTCTATTTTGGTCTGACCAATTTTTTCTAGATATCAAACCATTGAAACGGAAGTGTGATAGTTCGTCAAATATTAGTTTAAGATACTGAAAAATATAAATATTTTTTAATTTGAACACGCTGTCATTAATTTTAAATAACATTAAAAAATAAATTGGTCAGACCAATATGAATGAAAATCCTGTCTACCATTTTTTAAAATCCTGCATGATCGAAGGCAGTTTGTCCGCCGGTGATCGACTGCCTGCCGAGCGAGTTCTATCGGAACGTTTTTCGATGTCGAGAACGCGTATTCGCGAAACCCTGCAAGTACTCAAGACCGAAGGCTGGATATACAGTCGCCCCGGCGGCGGTCACTTTGTGAGTGATCAGCTGGAAAAGAGTTTTTCGAATCCGCTGGCAGAAATTCTTGCCAACAACGAAGACTCGCATTTTGATTTACTGGAGTTCCGATTGAGCCTAGAAGGGGATTGCGCCTACTACGCTGCACTAAGAGCTACCGATGTTGATCTCACGACGCTCACCGAAGTGTTTGAGCAACTGGCTAAATCCAGCAAAAGCAACGACATCTTAGCCAGTGCGACCTGGGATGCGCGTTTTCACCTAGCAATTGCCGAAGCCAGTCACAATGTGATTTTTATGCACGTTATTAAGAGTTTATTTTCGGTATTCCAAAGCACCATGTATCAAAGCATTCAAGAACTCTTGGCGAACAATATAACCCGTGACAGCTTGTTTAATCAGCATGCGGCAATATACGATGCCATACACAATCGCAAGCCCAGTACCGCGCGCGAGGCCGCACAGCAACATGTTCGCTATGTATCCGATACGCTGCAAGATTTGGTGAAAGAGAAAATGCGAACCGAGCGTGCATTACGGCGCTCACACGCTAAAAAGTTTGAGTTATAGCGATACCAAATTATTGGATTCATCAAAATGTTGGTCGCAAAAAACTCGGTGGTTTGTTTTTAAACGATCAGATGTTTTTAGATTTAACTGTTTTAAGTTTAGCGATTTTAAATTTAAATAATTTTCAAATTAAACGTTTTAAAATTAAGAAATAAATATCAGGAGACCGTAATGGCTAAAATATCTACGCCAGATTTATACGACAAATATGAAGACAGTTTAAAAATACTGGATTCTATATTTAATAATTACGGCGGTAATAAACAATTTTTTGGCGAAGTTGTTACCGTAAAATGTCATGAAGACAATTCATTGGTTAAATCACAAGCCAGTGTTGCCGGTGAAGGTAAGGTGCTTGTAGTAGACGGCGGTGGCTCGCTACGTAAAGCATTGCTCGGTGACATGATTGCCGAAGAAGCGGTAAAAAATGGCTGGGCTGGATTCGTTATTTTTGGTTGTGTACGCGACTGTGACGAATTAGGTGCATTACCATTGGGCGTAAAAGCGCTAAATACCATTCCGGTTAAAACCGAAAAACGCGGTTTGGGTGATTTAAACGTTCCTATTACCTTTGCAGGCCACACTATAAAGCCGGGTAACTGGATTTACTGTGATAACAACGGCATTGTTATTTCTGAAGAAAAACTAGAGCTTTAATGTTTAAAGAAGGACACGCTCGATAGTCTTTACGAAAATAAGCGCATATTGAAGTGGTTTTTGTACACTGAATGTCGAGTCTAAAAATAACTGAAAGAGGTTAGATGAAAACTCTGATTAATTTCTTAAAAGACTGAGTTGTACCAATCTTTTAGCAGCACAAGGATGTGTTGTAGATGTTGGACATCTTATTGAGTTGCCAACAAAAAAATCCTGTACTCAATTTAATCAGAGTTTTATTGCTAAAAAAAATTAGGCATAGATTAGCTTTGCATTAATTTTTTTACATCGCTTAATGATAGCGCATTGCCACCAACACCCCATTGGCCGTCGTTGACTTCTTCAATAGTAATCCAAGTAACTTCACGAAGTTTTTCGCTGGTTACTTCACAAACCGCATCGGTTACTTTAGTAATTAATTCAGCAGATTGTTCTTTAGAAAGTTCGTCTTTAAATACTTTAATTTCGATAAAAGGCATGGGGCGCTCCTAAATACTAAATGGTTTTATTGTTATTGGTTTACAAAAAGTTAAATAAAGAAAATGCTAATTCCTAGCGCTTTAAAAGCGCTTGAATAAGTCGAACAGTAATTTTCTTCTTGCAAATTGATTAAACCGTCGCAAGAGGTTGAAATTGTACGTCGCATTTTCGATATTTGCCCTCTGATTAAATCTTAGCGAAGTCAGTCAGAGATTCTTTAAGTAATCTGTCTTTGGGTTAGACGTTTACGCTGAAGTTTGTTGGGCGTAGCGAGAGGTTAACGGATTTTTTAGGGACTAAGCAACTCGGCTCAAAATTCGTTATTTATGAAATATAAATTTAATAATTCATACTTTAAGAGGGTGTTGTGAATAAATGTTTAAGAAAAATCATACTATTAGCGGGTTGTGCAAAAAGCTGTTTTCTAAACACAAACAAATAACCATCAAAAATAATAATAGATGGTTATTTGTTTGTGTTTAATTATTCAAAAAAAATCTAAAAAAGCCGTTCAAATTGATCACATAACATTCCGTCTCTTCATCTCAACCTGTTTTGGTTGGTCAATCTAACAAGATCAAAATCGTTTTTTCGTCGTTTTTGTTAATCCCTCAATCGATAACGACGTGCATTTTTTGAACGCTTGTTATTCGTTTTGGTAATTTTATTGTTACAAAAATATGCATTAATGAAATAAAAAATCGCATTTTGTTTGAGGTAAGCATCACACTTTAGCGTTTACTGAGGATATATTGTACGAATCTTAAGTGAACCGGTTAAGTATTTTGTTGGATATTATTTTTACGATTAGGAATGACGGGGAAACATTATGAAGAAAAAATTACTGGCCAGTGCGCTGCTGAGCGCAATGGCACCTGCTGTGTTTGCGCAGGACTTATTAATTACGGGGATTATTGACGGTCCGGGAAGTGGTGGTAATCCAAAGGCATTAGAGTTATTGGCTTTATCTGATATTCCTGATTTAAGCCAATATGGCATTGAGTCCGCATCCAATGGCGGAGCTTCTAGTGGTGTTCCTGAATATATCTTTCCAGCCCAAGCTGTTAGCGCAGGTCAGTATATCTATCTTCAAAATACTGGCAACGGAGGGGATGCAGAGTTTAATAACTACTTTGGTTTTGATGAAGACTTTCTTACAAATCAATTAGGTATTAACGGTAACGATACTGTCTTACTCTACTTTAACAATGTGGTTTCTGATGTATATGGGCAGGTGGGAGTTGATGGTACTGGTACTTTCTGGGACTACTTAGATGGTTGGGCAGTTCGTGACCCAAGTATCACAACTCCTAATGCGACCTTTACCGAATCCGAATGGATATTTAGCGGCATTAATGTGTTAGACGGTGAAACGACTAACGCAACCGCAGCAACTCCTTTCCCGCTTGCAGGCAGTATTTCTGATACTCCTCCAGAAGAAGAGCAGCCACCAGCCGAGCCACCATTGGTTCTTATTTCTGCGGTTCAAGGTAATCCTACCACCTACGGTACCAACAACTTTGGTGACGTTGATGTCAGCCCAATTATTGGTGAGTTAGTTACCGTTGAAGGTGTGGTCGTTGGCGATTTCCAAGATGGCGATACCGACGAGACTCGTAATCTACGCGGCTTTTACTTGATGGAAGAAGTGGCCGACCAAGATACCGATCCTACGTCGTCTGAAGGTGTGTTTATCTTCGATAACACCTTTGGTGTAGACGTTAACGTCGGTGATGTGGTTCGTGTATCCGGTACCGTTAACCAAAACTTTGGCGAGACGCAAATCAACAACATTACCGCGGTAACCGTTGTTGCACCTTGCATTATTGATCCAGCTGCCGCCGTTGCTGATTTGGTTACCGATATCAACCTTTCTGCGATTACCGACGTTACCCTAAGCCAAAACGATGACTTTCAGCCAGATCTAGAATCTTACGAAGGCATGTTGGTTCGCTTCCCAGAAACCCTAACAATCACCGAACAATTCCAGTTGGATCGCTTTAATGAGATTCGCTTGGTTGCCGGTGAGCGTCCACGTCAGTTCACCCAAGAAAATGCCCCAAGCGCGGCAGGTTTTGATGCTCAGGCACGTTTAGACGGTGCTCGTTCAATCGTGTTTGATGACGGTTTAAATTTCCAAAACCAAAATGTCTCAGGTTTGTTCCAATTCCCTTACACCGAAGCCGTAGCTCCACGCATGGGTGATCAAATCGTTAACCTTTCTGGTGTTTTGGATTACAAATTTGCCGGTAATGGCGCATCGGGTTCAACCTGGCGTGTTCGCGGTCATTTAGATGGCGTAAACACCTTCACATCAACCGCGGAAGAAAATTCGCCAAACCCACGCACGGCTGCTCCTGAAGATGTTGGTGGTAACCTTAAAGTTGCCTCTATGAACGTGTTGAACTTCTTCACCACCATCGATTTGTCGGGTGTTTCCACTGCAATTGGTATGGACCCACGTGGTGCCGATACCACCGAAGAGTTTGATCGTCAGTTAGTTAAGTTGGCGAATGCCATAGTTGCTATCGATGCCGACGTCATTGGTTTGATTGAGATCGAAAACGAATTCAACAGCACCGAAGCCGTTGATACCGCCGTTGAAGCGCTAATTGCCGCGGTTAACACACAGTTGGGTTCCGAGGTTTACGCGTTTGTAAATCCGGGTGTGCAATTTGTGGGTTCAGACGCAATTGCCGTTGCCATGATCTACAAACCAGCAGCCGTTGAAATTGCCGAAGGCAGCACCATCGCCATGCTAAATGACACTATCGCAGCAACCTTGCCAGGTTTTGAGACTCGCGATTTTGCGGCTGATCCGTTATTTGAAGGCCCAGCCACCAGCCGTGTGCCTTTGGCGGCAACCTTTGAAAGTGTCGAAACCGGTGATTTATTTACCGTTGTTGTTAACCACTATAAATCGAAAGGTCAATCGGGCCTTAATGACGAAACCAGCCCTAACTTCGACCAAGGTGATGGCGCAGGCTTCTGGAATGCACGTCGTTTAGAAACTTCGCAAGCTGTATCTGCTTGGTTAGCAACTAACCCAACGGGTATTGTTGATGGCGATATGATCGTTATGGGCGACCTAAACAGCTACGCGCAAGAAGAACCTGTGCAATTCTTGTTAGGCGAGGGTTTTGTGAACGTCGAAGGTGCTGAGTCAAACTCATTCGTATTCGACGGCCAAACCGGTACCCTTGATTACATCTTGGTAAGCGACGAGCTGAACGCCAAGGTTAACGACGTAACCGTTTGGAACATCAACTCCGACGAAGCCGATGCCTTAGATTACAACCTAGATTTCGGTAAAGAAGCGAGCTACTTTGATGGTACTACAGCAACTCGTTACTCAGATCACGACCCTGTAATCGTTGGCTTCAACCTAGAATCACCAAACCAAGCGCCTGTGGCCGATGCTGGTACTGCTCAAACCGTTACCGAAGGTGCAACCGTTACTCTGGATGCTAGCGCATCTACGGATGATGCCGCAGTGACAGCATTCAGCTGGACTCAAGTTAGCGGCCCAGCCGTAACCCTAACCGGTGCCGATACTGCAACGCCAACTTTTACCGCGCCAGAAGTAGATGCTGAAACCGTGTTGGTATTTGAAGTAACCGTAAGCGATGCCGAAGGTGAAACAGCTACCGCCATGGTTGCTGTCACCGTCAACGATGTTCCGAACCAAGCGCCTGTTGCGGATGCTGGTGCAGATCAAACCGTTGATGAAGAGTCTACCGTTACCCTAGCGGGTTCTGGTACCGATCCAGAAGCGGGCGAATTAACCTTCGAATGGGATCAAGTTTCTGGCCCATCGGTAAGTTTGTCCGGTGCAGATACTGCAACTGCAAGCTTCACGGCACCAAGCTTAACTTCAGATCAAGATTTGGTCTTTGAGTTAACCGTAACCGATGCCCAAGGTTTAAGCAGCACCGATCAAGTGACTGTAACCGTAGTCGATGTGGCTAACGTACCTGCCGACAATGGCGATCGTAAAAACATCTTTGGTTGTTCATTCGGTGGCGGTAACGCTCCAGTTGACCCAACCCTACCGTTTGCAGCCTTGTTAGCGTTACTCTTTATCAACCGCAAAAAATTCGCTAAATTCATTCGTTCATGAATCGAGCTGAATTAAACGCACTAGGGGCAGCCGTAATGGCTGCCCTTTTTATTTTGGGGCTTTGGTGTTGGTATTTAGGTGTATTGCCAACCTTCAATCGCCTAGACTCACTGCGAACTGTTGTGTTGGCCGGTGCGTTTTACCCTATCTGTGAAGAAATTATTTTTAGAGGGCTTATTCAGCAAGAATTATTAAAGCTAAAAGTACTCAGCAAAAATCGTCTACCGTTCAACGTTACCTCGTTAACGCTTGCCAATGTAATTACAAGCATCGTATTTGCGTTTATGCACGTGCTGTATTTTCAAAGTGTGGGGGCGTTTGTGGTGGTTATACCATCGCTGATATTTGGTGGGTGTTTTGAGATTAGAAAAAAACTATTGTTACCCATTTTGGTACATGGAATTTATAACCTCTTAGGTTTGTTAGCGCCGGCCTTTTACAGCGCTTAATATTATTATCGCATTAGCGCCACACTTTTAATTTGTGCGTAGACAATTTTACCGGGTTCAATATTAAGCTGATGTTGAGACAAACGTGTAATCTGCGCTAAAAAGCATTCCCCACCCATATCCAATTTAATCAACACCTTCGCCGGATCAACGGCTTGCGTTATAGAATCCACCGTTACCGGAAATACGTTCGAAATACTCGATTTTTGCCCCGGCTGTAATGCCAAGCTCACATCTTTTGCGCTAATGCGAATGCGCGCTATTTTACCTACCGGAAAATCCAGTTTAGAAACCGCAACCGTGCCGCCTTTAATTTTTACGTAACTCAAATGGTAGTCGTCGTTATGGCTGATAACTTCGCCATTTACCGCGGCGCTGGCTTCTTCTAAATGTGCCAAGGGTAAATCTGTGCGGGTGAGAATTTCATTTAAATTACCCTGTGCCAGCATTGCGCCGTTTTTTAGCAGCACAATGCTATCGGCAATGCGTAAAACTTCTTCCGGCGAATGACTGACGTAAAATACCGGAATATCCAAACTGCCATTTAAGCTTTCTAAATAGGGTAGAATTTCTGCTTTGCTTTGAATGTCTAAACTCGCCAGCGGTTCATCCATTAATAATAATTGCGGGCTGGTTACCAGCGCGCGCGCAATAGCGACACGTTGCCGTTGGCCGCCCGATAACTCAGCCGGAAGCCGTTTTAAAAACGGGCTTACACCCAATAACGAAACGGCATCATCAAAGCTGACCGATTTAACAATCTGCTTGCGGCGTTTTAAACCGTACTGAAGATTTTTTTCAACCGTTAAATGCGGAAATAAATTTGCCTCTTGAAACACATAACCAATTGGGCGTTCATGGGCCGCTAAATTAATGACTTCATTTTGCCAAATATCACCCTTAAAAATACACCGGCCAAAATCCGGCGATTCTAATCCCGCAATGCAGCGCAGTAGGGTGGTTTTGCCCGAGCCAGACTGACCAAAGAGTGCCGTTACACCTTTGGCGGCGGTTTTAAAATTTACATCTAACGTAAATTCTTCCCGTGTTACTCGGTAGGCAATTTCGATATCGTTCATGTGATTGTTTTAAGAGGTTGTTTAATCAGATTGTTAAATGTTGAATAAATTAAGACGCTTTAAACGAAGAATTCTGCGAAGCTTTAGTATTTAAAAAATATAATAAGAACAGCACCACAAACGAAAAACCAATCATCAACAAACTCAACGCGTGGGCCTGATCATATTCAATGGCTTCGACGTGATCATAAATAGCCACCGACAACACCTTGGTTTCACCGGGAATATTGCCACCAATCATTAACACCACACCAAACTCACCAATGGTGTGTGCAAAACCCAACACGGCGGCGGTTAAAATTCCGGGCCGCGCCATGGGTAGGGCGATGGTAAAAAAGCGATCTAAAGGTGAAGCGCCTAAAGTTGCAGCGGCTTCCATCGGTTTTTTACCCATAGATTCAAAGGCGTTTTGAATAGGCTGCAACGCAAACGGAAACGAATAAATGACCGAAGCGATAACCAAGCCTTCAAAGGTAAAGGCAAAACTTGCAAAACCGAATTGTTTGCCCAGCTCACCAATGGGGCCGTTAGCACCGAGCAATAACAATAAATAAAAACCCAATACCGATGGCGGTAATACCAGCGGTAAGGTCGCAATGGCCGTAACAATACTTTTCGTATTGCGGTTGCTCCAGGTTAACCACCACGCAATGGGTGTGGCAATAATTAATAAAATCACCGTGGTAATAACCGCAAGTTTAAGCGACAACCAAATGGGTTGCGGATCAACCGTAGCAAAAAAACCTTCCCACATATTCGTACAGCTCCAAGCACTCGTTTTTTACCGTGGATTTTTAAAATGAGCGCAGCGATTTATATCTTTAAACATTGCCTTTGATACTCGCATTTAACGCACCAAAAGCAAACCCCAACCCTAAATACCTGCAAACAAGAATTGTTCAGTTTGCTACAGCCAGCACTTCTAAAAAGCCTGTCGGATTTGCGACATGATCTATATCAAATGCATTTAACGCATTGAATTTAATAACAAAAATAGAATCATTGCACAAAAATAATACAGGTATACAAATTGCCCAATTGCGATTAACCACAGAATTTAAAATCCAACACTGAATTTAAAATCTAACCTAGGTAGGCAAAACTATGCTCATTCAAAAATACAAAGACGAAGGTTATCTATTTAACGTAAACCTTACCGGTGAAATTTCTGGCAACGAAATCTACCGTGGCGATTTAGTATTGGAATTCGGTGAAGTTACCGAGCGTGGTGATCGCAAGCCACCCAGCGTGGTTGCCAAACAAGCTGTGGTTTACGCCGTAGCCGATAAAATCGAAATGTTGGTTGCTGGTCTTTATCAGTTGTCTGATCTAGAAATGCTTGCCGAACACTACCAAAACGACTGTGCCGAAGGCGCACAAGTGTTGGTGTTTGTGCACGACATTAAAGACAACCTAATTATTAGCTTGGGTAACCTAACCGTAAAAGCCGTGCCGCTTGATGACGGCATGATTTGGAACGAAGCCCTAGAGCTTTTATGCATTGAAAAAAGCGACCTTAAAGGCCAAAGCGCCGAAGAAAAAGTCGTCACCATGTTTGATGAACTTAAAGCCTTTACCCTAAAAGGCGAAGCCGTAAGCTACGCAGACGCGCTAGGCAAAACCGTAGAAGTAAAACACTCAGCACGCGGCCCAGTGTAAGCAAGCCTTCACGATACTGCGAAGCTTACAAAGACAATCGTGGTGACCGGTTAAAACCCTCAATTCAGGATGAATTGCGGGAGCTGCATGGATGCATTTATGCGTTTTTAAACGGTTGTCACGATTGGCTTAACCACCGTACTCATTGCGTTCGTCCCAGAAATAACCAGAACGTCAAATCCTGAATTCGCCATTATTGCACCGTTAATTAAAAAGAGTCCTCATGAAAGTTGCCGTTGCCAGTAAAGATGGAATCTCAATTAACCTGCATTTTGGTCACGCCAAAAACTTTATCATCTACGACATTACCGACGGCCAGCTCCAGCAAATCGACAACCGCGAAGTAGACCACTACTGCCACGGCCAGCACGGCGACCAATCAGCCATGCAAAAAATCCTACACACCATTAAAGACTGCCAAGCCGTATTCGTTGCCAAAGTGGGCGACGGCCCCGCCGAAAAACTCGCCAACATAGGCGTAACCGCTGTGGATAACTATGCCTACGAAGCGGTAGAAGAATCCCTAATCGATTATTGGCACAAGCAATAATCGATTATTCTGCTCAGGTTGTTATGTATAGCCAGCTTGTTATTTTTTGAGTGTCCTATACCTTACATCGGTATATTTTAAATAATAAAAGATGCTGATGTGTAAAAATGACAGATAATAAATCGTACATAGATAAAAAACGTCAAGATTTCTATGAAATCCATAACATAGATGAGTTTTTACCTGTGCATTTAGGCATTAGGTGCGTATTGCGTGTTCTTCCTAGAATTATTCAAAATAAACAATTAAACAGCCATATTTTTTTAGAAAAGTACGACAAAGATTTACTATTATTGCTGATAGCTTTATATCGAATTGATCAATCTATAATCGCTGATTCAAAAGGGACTTTATTTTTAGGTGACCGTCCAGTATATATAGATAAAAGCTCTAATTCTCTAACCTTAAGCTTCGCCAATCTCGTTTCAGCGATTTATTTCAGTAGTCACGACCCCGCCTCTGATAACGCACAAGCTATAGGATCTTACGCTGCTGAGCTACTAATTGAATTAGAAAGCTCTATTGGGTCTTGTATGTCTGCTTTTGATGAGGATATAACCTTAGCTAAATCTTCGTTAAGTCATAAGGAGATTCCTAGAAGTATTTGGCTAAATGGTTGCCCAAGCGATTTTTACGATACATGTGTCAGATATTTTTACCCTCTGTTAGACGAATATGTGGAGAGAAATGAAAATATCGAAACTAAATCATTAACTGTAGTTAATTGGTACAAAGAGATTTCCGAAGTGAAAGCACGGTTAGGCTTTACGCACGATGTTGCCTCTGACAGTGATCGTAGATTGATAGATGCACTGAATCGAGGAAATTTGATTGATTCATTAATTAAAATTTTTCAATCAGATAGTCATTCCAGCCACCTTACGGTCGGTTTGCTAGGCGATTGGGGTAGCGGTAAAACCCGAATTTTAAATTTGTTAAAAGAACGGTTATTTTCTAATAATAAAGAAAATAAAGAAAATAAAGAAAATAAAGAAAATAAAGAAAATAAAGAAAATAACGACAATAAGGTCGACTTTATTTGGGGCGAATTTAACGCTTGGGCCTACGAACATACCGACAATATTCAAGCAGGTATGGCTCACGAAATTATTCAAGCGTTAACGCAATATAGAATTTCTTTTAAAGATGCTGAGGGTCAAAGCCGGCTGATAAAATCACTTCGTTTTAAGGTGTATCGCTTCTGGCGATCTATAAGTTGGACCATGACACGGCGTGTACTTTTAGCTGCTGATTTTGTGGCACATCGTTATCCAGCTAAAGCTTATTTTTTTGGGGTTCTAGTACTAATTTCTTGCCTTGTCTTCTATAACATTGGCGTACAATGGGGGGAATTGGCTAGGTTAGATGTTAAAAATGTTGAAGAATTTACAAAATATTGGGATGGATTGAATAAAAAGGCATTCGCATTATTTTCAGTTTCTCTAGGAAGTCTTCCTTTCTTATTTATTGGGATGTTTAAGTTAGCAAATAAGATTTTTTCACAGCCTTATACCAAAGAACTACTCACCTACGTTAAGCTGCCGAGCTATGCAAAACACTTAGGGTTAGTTTCGGAAATGCGTAATGATATCGCCTTAATGTGTGATTTACGGTTAAATAAACCATGGTTTTATAAGAAAAAACGCTTGGTTTTTGTGGTGGATGATCTCGATCGTTGCAGCCCAGAAGGTATAGTTAAAACGTTAGAAGCGGTGCGGTTAATTTTAGATATTCCCGGTGTTACGGTTATTTTAGCGGTAGACCAACGCATTGCGTTGGCGGCATTGGCTTACCACTACCGCGAAATACAAGAGTTTCATACCAGTAACGACGCCAAAACTATTGCCCGTGATTATTTAGGTAAAATTATTCAGTTGCCCATTAATATTCCCGAGCCAAACCTAGATACCGTGACGGGTTATATGGGCTATGTTTGGCAAGACGATCAACCAACTATTGATTATTGGAAATCTCTTATCAATCCAGAAAATGAAGTTCAAGAGGGAAAGAGCAATTCTATCGAGGTAACTAAGAATAAAACAGATAGAAAAGAATTGCGTCTAGAAGAAATTATTAGTGATATTCCTGAAACGACAACATCCCCAAAGACCACACAAGAACAAATTCTAGAAGATTATGCACCCGAGCAAAAAGCCGCGTTTGTGTATTGGATTAATCAATTCCAATTGACCAATCCACGCCAGTTAAAGCGTTTACATAATAGCTACAAATTATTGCAATTGGTCAGAGGCAAGCGCGACAAAATTGTCGATAACACCCAGCATCTAGCCTTTGGTTATTTAATTACCTTAATTATGCTGGAGTTTATTAATAACCTAACCCAATTAGAATTGTCGGGTGAATTAAAATCGTGGATGTTTAACCTCAATAAATACAACCAGTCGTCAGTTAATTCACAACACATAAACCAACAAAATACCGACAAATTATTAAAAAATCTCAACTCACCACAACTCGAAAATACCTGCAAAACCGCCAAAGACATTATCGAAAAAGCAGCACAACATTTTTTTGAAAATTCAGAAGAACCAAAATTGGCTACCAAAAACCAAATTCACCAACTGTACGAATTTGTTAATGCGTTTGTATTGCCAGCAATAGAGGTAGATGTGGCACATAATCCGTCATCATTGAAATAACGGGTAAGTTAATAAATATTGGACAAAGCTTTAATTGTGGAACCTTAAATTCATTTAATACTTTGGTTTATTTCTTGTCAGGGTAATGTTTAAGGCAGATAAATAGAATCAAATTTTTAGCAAGAACGTGTTCACAAAATAGAAAATTTTATAGGAATCTGGTTAGTTGTAAGAAAAAAATCAAAAAAACGCTGAGATACTAAAGCCTGTTTTTAACACCCTATTTGTTATCGAAAAAAGAAAATAAATTTTGGAGAGCAAACAATGTTAATTGCTGGTAAAAATGGAGTGGGTAAACCGGTTAATCTAAGCCCGAACAATAAACAACTTATAAACGCCTTTACAGGCTTAAAAATATGCGCAGATCGTAATGAGTCTTGGGCGGTAAACGCCATTCGTGAATTAAAATCCCTCAATAGCGGTCACTTTAAAAACAGTGTTTATGTTGATGTTAGCGTCAAAAAAGCCACCGTATTAACATTAGTTCTTCCTGGGGTTAGAGCCTCGGTTCTAAAAAAGAAAGATGGCAGTTATGTTATTTTTCAACTTAAAGTTGATAATACTTACTTGCACTTGCAAAAGACTCACAGAAAACCAAGTATTTTTGAGGTAAAGCATAAATTAAGTGCTAGTAGTCTTTGGTCTATCGATAAAGAACCCAAGAGTGTGACTCAATTGTTGAAGGGAAAGTCCTCGCAAGTAGTAATCTCCGAGCGAAGGGATGAAATTCAAATTTCAATTGATGATGCAGTTGAAACCCTAAAATCGTCTCCGCTTGGTACCGAAATGCAGATGAAAGTGAATGGCTTTTTTATGCATTATACGCCTGGGGATAAGTCGATTGGAGGTTTTAAGCATTGGACGCAAGCCTATAATGTGGATTCTGATAAAAGTTTGAGGGAGTCTTCTAAAATGCTCGCTGATACTATGTTAGCTACTAGAGAGAAGGAAGGCATGTCTTGGGTATCAGAAGCAGGAGGTTCTGGGATATTGACGCAGGCTTTAAAAATTTTAGATGATCAAGGTATTTCTTTTGAAGGAACAAAGCACAGCATATTCTTCCATGGTATGACGACGAATCAGAAAATGGCTGAAAACTACGCCTTAAAAATGAAATTTATGGTTGATCGTAAAATCAGTAGCGGAGTTAATCTGCTTAATATCAATCAATTGTTCGGTTCTGGTGCTATTGGTGGCGGTCAATTCGTCGCGGCAGTCAATCGTTATCGGCAAGACCCAGAGCACACCATTCTTAAATTGGGTGCCGATGTAGCGGAGGCTACAACCGGTGCTCGCGGTGCCGGCGCCACCATAGCTACCAGTGCTGGGGCTTGCTTGGCTGCTTTAGGTATTAGTGTTTCTGCCCAAGGTGACTTCTCTTTCTCACCACTGGTTATTGCTTCCATGGCGGCGGCCTCCGCGGCATATCCATTAGGTAAAAAACTCACAGAAGCTTGGGCGCCACGTTTAGCCCGTAAAATTAAGAGCAAGTTCTAATGTTTTATCTTCCTTATAAATTTAAATCTCAGGATGAGCCAACTACTCCAAAAGGGCCAAATTTTTCTAGAGCGCCAGTTGTTAAAACAATTATAGACGGAACTAAAATTAGTCTTAAGTTACCACGGCACAAAACTATTCGAGAAGTGGGTTATGTAAGCCCTAAAAGCGCAATTACTCTTTCCGAGAGCAATTTTGAGTATGTAGACAAGAAAAAATATGGCTGGAAAGTCAATAGGTTTATCTCAAGAATTTGGGATTTTAATGGTCCAAATTTTATTGGTCGAGTAGGTGACCTATCGTTGGTGGGGTTCGTGTTGACCTCATCTTCTCAAAAGAAAGAAACTTCTAATTTTCATCCTAATTTTTTTGAAAGTGTAATCTCAAATTATTTACTTGATTTCTATTGCAAGCATGAAGATAGGTATGAGTTAGATGAGCCTTATCGATGGATGTATCAGGCTCCTGTTAATTGGGTTGCTATTGATGTCGGAGATAATTTACAGGCTGCTAAGTTTGATGTCTTTAATCAGCATGATTCAACTACCGGGGAGATGGAGACTTTCGTTTTTATTCCTGTATCTGATAATCATGCAATAGTCTATATTCTGAAGTCGATTAGAAAGACTAATTTTCGAAATGATATCCCTATTGATGAATGGATTAACCCCCAACCATTTATTGAACTCCGCGAACAAATAATTAGCAGTATTACAATCGAGTTATCTGAAGACGCAAAAAAACAACGTGAACTCGCTTTGCGAGGTGTTGCGAACCCAAAATTAAGCGAAACTTTCGCGCCGATCGATTGGCCCAAAGATGGTGTCTTGAAAGAAAAATTCGACATTGAAAATGATGACGGTTGGGGCGAATACTCGTAATTTAGCTTTTTAATAGCCTTCTTATTTTAAGGCTACGATTAATAAGTAAAATTAAGATTTCGTTTTAATTTTTGTTCTGTAGATTTTATCATCTGCCCCATATTAGGGTTATTTTTGTCCTAAATATTGGCGTAATAAGAATCGGTTGTGTAAAAACAGACTAGAAGTTAATTGCTGGAACTATTTGAATAAAAATAAAGGATTTAAAAAAAGAAGAGAGTATTGAGAAAGTGGTAGCTAGGGGGAGACTTGAACTCCCGACCTCAGCATTATGAGTGCTGCGCTCTAACCAGCTGAGCTACCTAGCCACTGTTCTCTGCCCAAATTTGTTTTAAAACCAAGAGTGGTTTCAAAAGGCCCTTTTGGTGAGGGCGCGAATTATTACCAACCCGAGCTTGTCTGTCAAGGCGAAAGCCCGGGTTTTTGTATTCGTTTTAGACGTTAAAGCGGAAGTGAATGACGTCGCCGTCTTTGACGATGTATTCCTTGCCTTCTAAACGCCATTTACCGGCTTCTTTAGCGCCGTTTTCACCTTTGTACGCAACAAAATCGTTGTATGAGACGATTTCTGCACGAATAAAGCCTTTTTCAAAGTCGGTATGGATTTTACCGGCGGCTTGGGGTGCTGTGGCGCCTACAGGAATTGTCCAAGCGCGAACTTCTTTAACTCCGGCGGTAAAGTAGGTGTGTAGGCCAAGCAGTTCGTAGCCGGCGCGAATCACTCGGTTTAGGCCGGGTTCTTCCATGCCTAGGTCGGCTAAGAAGTCTTGCTTTTCTTCGTCGTCAAGTTCGGCGATTTCGGCTTCAAGCTTGTTACAAATGGCAACCACAACGGCGTTTTCGGCCTCAGCAATGGTGCGTACCTTGTCGAGCAGTGGATTGTCTTCAAAGCCGCTTTCATCAACGTTGGCGATGTACATGGTGGGTTTAAGCGTGAGCAGGCTCAATGGTTTTAACAGGGCTAATTCTTCGGCGGTTAGCTCGAACGAACGCAATGGCAATGCTTGGTTTAGGTGTGGCAGAATTTTTTCGCACACGTCTTTCATTGCTTTGGCGTTTTTGTCTTGGCCTTTGGCAAGTTTGGTGTAGCGAGTGATGGCTTTTTCAACGCTGTCGAGGTCGGCGAGTGCCAATTCGGTGTTGATCACTTCGATATCGGATTCTGGATTCACTTTACCGTCAACGTGAATCACGTTGGAATCATCAAAGCAGCGCACCACGTGCGCAATGGCGTCGGTTTCGCGAATGTTGGCCAAAAACTGGTTGCCCAAGCCTTCACCTTTAGAAGCACCTGCCACAAGACCGGCGATGTCTACGAATTCCATGGTGGTTGGAATGATGCGCTCAGGTTTTACGATTTCTGCCAGCTTGTCTTGGCGCGGGTCTGGCACCGGTACAACGCCAGAGTTAGGCTCGATGGTGCAGAATGGGAAGTTTTCTGCGTCGATACCCGCTTGGGTCAGTGCATTGAAAAGGGTTGATTTACCGACGTTAGGCAAACCCACGATGCCGCATTTAAAACCCATGGTTAATTCGTCCTGTAAGTTGTTCTGTAATGGGCTGAAGCAAGGTAATTACGCGACTTGGCGCGATTGTGCTTCAGCTTGATCAAAAGGCGGGCATTTTACACCACTGGAGTGGCTTGCATAGTCGCAAGTTTGTTTATGCGTCTTAGCTTTTTAGGTTGCGCTGTGCAATTCCTGCATGGCAAGGCTCCATTTGCCTTCCATCAGCATGGGTAAAACCTTGCTGGCTTGGTAGCTGGCTTCGTTGATTTGATCAAACTCGGCCGCCGGGGCTTTTTTCAAAACGTATCCCGAAACAAGCTTAGCGTTGCCGGGATGGCCAATGCCAATGCGCAGGCGCGCGAAATCTTTGTTGTTACCTAGGGCTGCGATGGTATCGCGTAGGCCGTTGTGTCCACCGTGACCACCGCCTAATTTTAAGCGTGCTACTCCGGGCACCATGTCGAGTTCGTCGTGTGCAACCAGTATGTTTTCGGCGTTTATCTTAAAAAAGTTTGCAAGCGTTGCTATTGCTTTGCCGCTGCGGTTCATAAAGGTGGTGGGAATCAGTAATTTAATATCACGGTTGTTGATGATGCCTTGGCCGTAAAATCCAAAATATTTTGCGTCGAGCTTTAGGGGAATGTTGTATTGCTCGGCAATCAGACGCACAAAGTCTTCACCGGCGTTATGACGGGTGTTTTGATATTCGGGGCCTGGGTTACCCAGTCCAACTAAAATTTTAACGGGGTTATCCATGGGTTAAGGCTGTTTTGGCGATGTTAAATTAAGACGGGATTTAGATAAGAAGGGTACGCAATTGCAGCCGGCAGGGCCAGCTGCAAATCGACAGATTACTCAGCAGATTCTTCTTCTGTTGAGCTACCACCACGAGTTTTAGAGATGGTAACGATCGCAAGATCGTGATCAGCATTGGTCAAGTCAACTGAAGTAACACCTTCTGGAAGGGTGATTTCAGAGATGTGTAAGCTATGACCCACTTCAAGAGCGGCAACGTCAACTTCGATGAACTCTGGAAGATCTTTAGGTAGACACATAATGTCTAACTCGGTGATATTGTGAGTTACAACGCCGCCTTGAGTTTTAACACCTACGCTGGTTGCTTCATTGATGAAGTGTAACGGCACTTTGGTGTGCAGTTTTTGATCGCTAGAAACGCGTAAGAAATCTGCGTGTGTAACGAATGGTTTTGCTGGGTGACGTTGTAAATCTTTAAGAATTACAGACTCGGTTTCAGAACCAATATTTAGAGTAATGATATGCGAGTAAAACGCTTCATTTTCTAATTGTTTAACAAGCTCTTTGTGCTCGACGGTAACTTGAAGTGGTTCTTTTTTGCCACCATAAACGATAGCTGGAACTAAACCTTGTTCACGACGCAGGCGGCGGCTCGCACCTTTCCCTGACACTTCGCGAACTACAGCGCTAAGTACGAAATTTTCAGACATTGCTGAGTCCTCATTAAATTATTCTTCAAGCTCTTGCGACCAGATGCTTGAGGAGGTTTTGGTAATTTGGGTCTAATCGATGTTGATTTGGCCCAGGTAAATAAGCGCAATAGTAAAGCTGTGTTCGATCGAACTCAGCGAAACATGGCGCTTAGAGATTCTTCATTACAAATACGACGCATACATTCCGCAAGCATTGGCGCTAAAGACAGCTGACGAATGCGATCGCAGTTTTTGGCTGCGCCCATCAAAGGAATGGAGTCGGTAACAACCAACTCATCAAGCTCGGATTCGTTGATGTTTTTAATGGCGTTGCCTGAAAGCACAGCGTGTGTACAGTAGGCGACCACTTTTTCGGCGCCGAAGCTTTTTAATGCTTTGGCTGCGCCGCATAGGGTTCCGGCGGTATCCACCATATCATCAACTAGGATGCAGGTCCGGCCAGAAACATCACCAATAAGGTTCATAACTTCTGAAACGTTGGCGCGCGGGCGGCGTTTATCGATGATGGCGAGGTCAATGTCAAGTTGTTTTGCAACTGCACGGGCGCGAACAACACCACCGATATCCGGTGAAACAACAATCAGATCTTTGAAATCACAACGTTCGATGTCGGCCAACAGCACGGGTGAGCCGTAAACGTTATCCACAGGTACCGCGAAGAAACCTTGAATCTGCTCTGAGTGAAGGTCTACGGTTAATACGCGATCAACACCGACAGCAACCATCATATCGGCAACGACTTTGGCTGAAATGGGTACACGGGCAGAGCGAACACGACGATCTTGGCGAGCGTAACCGAAGTAGGGAACCACCGCAGTGATTCGGCCTGCAGAGGCGCGACCGAGTGCATCTACCATGAAGATCAATTCCATTAAATTGTCGTTGGTAGGTGCGCAGGTTGGCTGAATGATGAATACGTCGCGTCCGCGCACGTTGTCATTAAGTTCAACGGTGATTTCGCCATCGGAGAATTTACCTACGCTGGCTTTGCCAAGAGGAATTCCGAGTTTGTCCGCGATTGCCTGGGCTAAGGCAGGGTTAGCATTGCCCGAAAATAACATCAAATCAGCCACAATATTTGGTCCTGTGTGGTTAGTTTGTGTGTTGGGATTAAGACCGGGATGATCCAGGCCGCGCTTTTTATCTAATTGTAAACCGTTATGCAATTAAAAATTCTGCGTCTGGATAAAATAAATGAATTCTTTAATGAGTTACTAAGAATAGGCGCTGTTGCGAGAATGGGGCACTTATATGCTCAAATTCATACGAAATAATGGCTGGGGTGGAAGGATTCGAACCTTCGCATGACGGGATCAAAACCCGCTGCCTTACCGCTTGGCTACACCCCAGTAGCTTATGCTCTATTGAGCATCTCAACCGTTGTGGAGTTATTCACTCCCTCTGCCACAAAACCATTAATATGGCTTGGCTTTTGGTCGATTATGGTTCTTGCAGTTTCTTGGCTGTTAACGCCTAAAAAAACACAAGAGCCTGTGCCTGTCATGCGAGCATCACCGAATTGACTCAGCCAAGTAAGAGCTTCTTTCACTTCTGGATAAAGCTCAATCACTAGGGCTTGGCAGTCGTTTTTGGTGCCTCGCTCTGAAGAGGCCGCTACTTTAATGATGGGCGTGTCTCTTGTCAAACGTTTATGTGAAAAAATTTTCGCGGTGGATACATGACAATCAGGCGCTAAGACAATGAACCATTTTTTAGGCAAATCAACGGGTTGCAAAATTTCACCAACCCCCTCGGCAAATGCGCTGCGGCCGCGAATAAACACGGGAATGTCTGCGCCTAGAGTTCTTCCCAAGTCGGCGAGCTCGTCTATATCGAGTTGTAGGTTCCACAGTTTGTTAAGGGCAAGAAAAGTGGTTGCTGCATCAGAACTGCCACCACCAATACCGCCGCCAAATGGAAGTCGTTTCTCTAAATAAATTGAAATGCCAAGATCGTTGGTTTTATTGGTATGGTTCAACAACATTGTTGCCGCCCGAACCACTAAATTATCGTCACCGGCTAATTCTGGGTGAGAACAGGTGAAATGGATGTGTTCATCGTTGGTTACAGTAAACGTCAGTTCATCACCAAAATCCAACAACTGAAACAACGTTTGTAAGTTGTGATAGCCGTCGTCACGGCGACCATTAATGTGTAAAAACAAGTTGAGTTTGGCCGGGGCTGGCAAGGTGATTGTGGTCATGATTGTGTTAAGCAAGAAAAGCGTTACGAGGCGCTGAGTTCGTTAATTGAAAGTATTAACCGGCAGTATTAAACGACCAATCGCGAATAATCAAAGTAAGTTTTAGGGAATTGAAGCTTGCGGTGAGCTTGGAGGGCAAGCGCCAGTGCTCAAAATCTTCGTATTTGTCGTAGATGATTAGCCAACCGTCTTGTGACAGAGAATCTATGCTGCCTTCTGCCGAGTAAGAAACAGCATCGATAGCTCTATTGGGTGAAGGTACACCTTTTACCCAGTATTGAAAGTGCTCAACGGGTAAATCCCAGCCGAGCTGTTCAGACAAGAGTGATCTTGCTGAGCTACTGGTATAGGTTTCGCCTTTGATGCTAACCGACACCAGTTTAGGTTCGCCGATGATTTCAACGTTGCCTTGGCCGAGCGGGCCGACCAAATTAATGTGATATTGGTTGGCTGCTTGCTGTTGCCATTTAACGCTGGTGCTAGCGCTGTCTTGACTGGTTTTAACACCCAGCTTACCGCGAATTTCCCACTGTTGCAGATTCTCTAACTGTTCTGGTAGCGGTTGCGCAGACGTTTGTTTGGACGACAAACTCTCGCAACCCACTAACGTTACCAACAGAGCCGATAAAACTGCCGTGCGCCAGCGGTTCATCAGCATTATCGATTACCTTGCAGTTTTTTCATCACACCGGGAATGATATCGCTGTTTGGATTTAGCTCTAGGCCTTTATTCCAGATCGCTTGGGCTTCTTCGGTTTCACCGGTTACCCATAAAACTTCACCAAGATGCGCGGCAACCTCATGGTCTGGAAATGCAGCCATGGCTTTGCGTAAATATTCAATAGCGTTTTGGTGGTTGCCGAGTTTGTATTGAACCCAACCCATAGAATCAACAATGGCGGGGTCTTGAGGGTTCAGCTCTAACGCACTTTTGATAAGCTCGTAGGCTTCGTCGTAACGATTGGTTCTGTCGGCCAGCGTGTAACCCAAGGCATTTAATGCCGTAACGTTGTTCGAGTCGTACTGTAAAATGGTGCGCAGATCTTCTTCGGTTAAATGGATTAGATCGCGTTGTTCATTCGCCATGGCGCGAGCGTAGAGCAGCGATGAGTTAGTCTCGTCAAAACTCAGGGCTTCGGTAAGCAGCTCAACCGCAGGCTTAAGTTGTTTGTGGCGTACCAGCGAGTTGGCTTGGGCGAGATATAAGCGTTCACGCATTTCTGGGAATTGTTCGCGAAGGCTAGCAAAGCGGCTATTTGCTTCTGTGTTTTCACCTTTAGATATAAGTATGTCGGTGCTTCGCTCCAGAGCAGGGAAGAAATCCGGCCCCGATTTTACCTCTAGATAGTAACTCAGTGCCAAGTCGTCATTGCCTTGCTCGCGAGCAATTTCTCCAAGGTAATAGTTGGCAGACGTACCGCGCTCGGGCGTGTGAACCAGTTGTCCGTACAGCTCTTTGGCGTTATCCAGATCGCCAAGCTCGTGATTGAGTAACGCCAGTGAAAAAATAAAATCCGGATCGCCGGGCTTTTGTTGATTAAGAATTCTGAACTGTTCACGGGATGCTTCTACATCGTCTTTAGCCAGTAGTCGCGCGTAGTGCAATCGCAAGCTAACGCTTGTGGGTTGCTGTTCTAGCTTTTCTAACAAAAAGCTTTTGGCTTTTTCTAACTGACCTGATTCCGCCAAAGACTCTGCTTCAAGTTTAATGGCCGCGACGTTTTGAGGATCTTGCTTTTGAACCTGCCTTGCCAATGTGATGGCTTGGTCAAAATCATGTTGTTCTGCGTGTAAAAGCCCCAAACCGACCAGCAAGGCAGGTTTATCAGGATGGGCTAAATTTAATTCATTGAAGGTTGTCAGCAGGCGCTCACGTTCGATATCGGTGGCTTGATCGGCGCGCGCAGCAATGGTGATGTATAGGGAATCTATGCTTGGGTCGTCGATTTGCTTGGCCAAATCAATTGCTTCGATAAGGCGATTCGCCGAGGTTAGTTCGGTCGCTGCAATAATTTGAGCCTCTTGGTTTTCGGGCTCGATTTCATGCCACAGCAGCGAGGCGTTTAGCGTAAACTGATGTGCGCCTAAAAATTGTGCAATTCGCGTCGCCCGTGCGGCAATTGCTGGGTCGCGGGTGTGATGAGCTTGTTGCAGATAATTTCTAAGGGCAATGTCGTAACGTTGGCGATCACCGGCAAGTTCGGCAACGATTAGCGAGTAAAGTGTTTCAGGCTCAAAGTTTTTATAGACGATTTCTTGTTTGGGAGCCGGCTCTGGTGGAACCTCAGTAACGATTTCTGGCTTTTGGGTTGCGCACGCGCTTAGTAAGCAGGCGCCAGCAAGAGCTATAAACTGGGGTAACTTATTGGTTCTTTTGTTGAAGTTCAACGGTTCTCGCCTCTACTAAATTGAGTCTTGCCTATTACTTCAGCGCTTGAGCGTAAGTTCTGATGTAATTTGTGTGTTGGTTTTTATGGCTTGTGCACTTAGGGTTTCAAACAATGCTTTTAACAATACCGACCAATGTAATGCAGATAAAAATTTATTGCCAAGTCTTGAACTTCGCTACACTCATCATAGTGGGGCTTGATGGTGGTTTTTCACGGGTTGTGCAATTTGAGCGTGCATATTGATTGAAAAAACAAAGTGGTTGATGTGATTAATGTCAAACTTTGTTATGCATTTTTGCTAAAATGGCCAATATTTTGCGAACTTTTTAGTTATAGGAACCTGTGCAAAGTTGATAATTTACAAATTTGCAGATTTGTTCGTAAACACCCTTGCCAGTGGCACCGAAGATTAGGACAATTCAGAATTTGAGCAACTCGAATGGAACGAGTTCCGCGTTTATCTCTAGGAAGAAGAAAATTTAACGATCATGGCGCTAGTAGCATTTGGTATAAATCATAACTCTGCATCGGTTGCTCTGCGCGGGAAGCTGGCGTTTAGCCCCGATCAAGTAGAGGCGGCGCTGTTAGCTGCTTCAGATGCAGGGGTCACCGAAGTTGCCATATTGTCCACCTGTAATCGCACCGAAATCTACGCCTACTCTCCTAGTGAATGTAATCAACTTCTGCCTTGGCTTGCCAGTTACCGCGATTTAGAGCTCGAAGAGCTCAGTGCCAGTCACTATTTAAAATCCCACGATAATGCCGTAACACACATGATGCGAGTCGCTTGCGGCTTAGATTCCATGGTGCTTGGCGAGCCGCAAATTCTTGGGCAAATGAAGGCGTCATACGCCCATGCGCAGGGAAGCGGCACCGTTGGCCCGGTTTTGCACGATGTTTTCCAGCAGGTGTTTTCCATTGCCAAGCGCGTTCGTACCGAAACCGCTATTGGTCAAAACCCGGTTTCTGTGGCGTTTGCGGCGGTAAGTTTGGCCCAGCAAATCTTTAGTGATCTTAAAAAAGATACCGCGTTGTTGATTGGTGCCGGTGAAACCATTGAATTAGTGGCGCGGCATCTTGCTGAACAGGGTCTTAAGTCAATCATCGTAGCAAATCGCACTCTTGAGCGTGCGCGCGATTTGGCGGATCGGTTTGATGGTCACGCTATTTTGTTGGAAGAGATTCCAGATGCGTTGCATAAAGCCGATATCGTAATTTCTTCTACCGCCAGTCCCTTACCTATTTTGGGTAAAGGTGCGGTGGAATCTGCCTTAAAAATTCGCAAACATAAGCCGATTTTCATGGTAGATATTGCCGTCCCGCGTGATATTGAGGAGCAGGTTGGTGAGCTTGCCGACGTGTATTTGTATACCGTTGATGATTTACGCGATGTTATTCAGGAGAATATGCGTTCGCGTAAAGAGGCCGCTGAACAGGCTGAACGTATCATTAGTGAAGGTGTGCACAACTATTTAAGTGGCCTTCGTGTACAGGATTCGGTATCTACAATTCGAGCCTACCGACGCAAAGCTGAAATGATTCGCGACGCGGAGCTCGAAAAGGCGCTAAAATCCCTCCAAACCGGAGGCGATCCCGAGAAACTTCTCAATCAGTTGGCCCGCAATTTGACCAACAAAATGTTGCATTCTCCTACCGCTAAAATTCGTCAAGCCAGCGCCGATGGGCGTTCTGAACTGATTGGCTGGACGCAAGAACTGTTTGATCTTAACGAAAAAGATCTGACCTAAAGCTTTTAAAGAATCCCTATGAAAGACTCAATTCTCGAGAAACTCGAGCGTTTACACGAACGTTACGAAGAAGTGGCGGCGCTTTTGGGCGAAGCCGAAATCATCAGCAATCAAAATAAATTCCGCGAGCTGTCCAAAGAATACGCAGAGCTTGAACCTGTGGTTAAAGCCTTTGCGGGCTACAAATCCGTTTTGGATGACATCGCAACTGCAAAAGAAATGCTCAACGATGGCGATGCAGACATGCGCGAAATGGCGCAGGAAGAGTTAAAAGAAGCGGAATCGCAAAAAGAGCCCCTTGAGCTTGAACTGCAAAAGTTACTCCTACCGAAAGATCCCAACGACGAGAAAAATATTTTCTTGGAAATTCGTGCGGGAACGGGCGGTGATGAGGCTGCAATTTTCGCCGGTAATTTGTTCCGCATGTACAGTAAGTTCGCCGAAACTCGCGGCTGGAAGGTTGAATTACTCAACGCCAACGAAGGCGAGCATGGCGGCTATAAAGAAGTTATTTCGCGTATTGTTGGCCAGGGCGTTTATTCTCAGCTGAAGTTTGAGTCGGGCGCACACCGAGTACAACGTGTGCCTGAGACAGAATCTCAAGGCCGTATTCATACCTCGGCTTGCACCGTTGCCGTTATGGCCGAGGCCGATGAGCTTGAAGAAATCAACATCAACAAAAACGACCTGCGCGTTGATACCTTCCGAGCCAGTGGTGCGGGTGGTCAGCACGTTAACAAAACCGATTCGGCCATTCGTTTAACGCATCTTCCTACCGGTATTGTGGTTGAGTGTCAGGATGAGCGTTCGCAGCACAAGAACCGTGCTCGTGCGATGTCTTTGTTGGCCGCTAAACTTAAAAACGAACAAGAATCGGCGGCGGCACAATCGATTGCTGAGGAACGTAAAAGCTTGGTTGGCACCGGCGATCGTTCAGAACGAATTCGTACCTACAATTATCCACAGGGTCGAGTGACCGATCATCGCATTAACCTAACACTGTATAAGTTAAATGAAGTGATGGAAGGTGATCTGGGAGAGGTGATTGGTCCTTTGGTTAACGAATATCAAGCGGATCAGTTGGCAGCGCTTGCCCGATAAATATTACTCAGCAATGACCGATCTAGATTCTCAGCGTGTGTTGGAAACTTATTTTGGAAAAGAGTGATATCGCAAGCTGCCTGTCTTGGGCCAAAACAATTCTGTGTGAATCGGAATCGCCAGCGCTGGATGCCGAACTTTTGTTGGCAAAGGCGCTGGATAAAAATCGCACCTATTTGTTTACGTGGCCTGAAAAACTGCTCGGTAACTCAGAGTTTGCACTCTTTAAACAGTTTGTCGAACGACGTCTACACGGTGAACCCATCGCTTACATTGTGGGTGAACAGGGTTTTTGGACTTTGACGCTCAAAGTTAATGCCTCCACCTTAATTCCACGTCCCGAAACCGAATTATTAGTTGAGTTGGCCTTGGATTTATTGGCGAACAAAGCCGCGCAAATTTTAGATTTAGGAACCGGTACCGGAGCCATCGCTCTAGCCTTAGCCAGCGAGAACCCAACTTTCAGTGTATTGGGTCTAGATTGTATTCCCGAGGCCGTTCAGCTCGCCACAGAAAACCAGCAACAATGCGGTATTACCAACGCGGCTTTTGAGCTGAGTCATTGGTTTTCGGTATTGGATGATCAAGCTCGTGATGGAGATGATCGTCGGCGTTTTGATTTAATCGTCAGTAACCCACCTTACATTGATTCATCCGATCCCCATCTTAGCCTAGGTGATGTGCGTTTTGAGCCGAAATCTGCGTTAGTTGCTGATCAAGAAGGCTTGGCAGATATTCAATTAATCGCCAATCAGGCTCATCACTATTTGCTCGACGGTGGTTGGTTGATGTTCGAACATGGTTACGATCAGGGTGAATCTGCGCGGAAAATTTTAACCGCGTTGGGTTACCAACGTGTTGAGACTTTCCAAGATGTGGGCGACCGAGATCGAGTGACTCGCGGGCAATGGTTTGCTGGCTAAGCTGGCTGTCATTACGACATCAAATGTATTTTTTTTAACTGGGCATTTGTATTTTTAACTGAGCTTGTGCTTATGGATGATTATCAGTTGCTGCGCTACAGCCGCCATATTTTACTGCCACAGATTGATGTTGATGGTCAGCTAGCAATTCTAAACGCACGGGTGTTAGTCATTGGCTTGGGTGGATTAGGTTCACCGGTGGCGCTTTATTTGGCGGCATCGGGTGTTGGCAATTTGGTTTTGGTTGATGACGATCTGGTGGAGTTATCGAATTTACAGCGACAAATTGCTCACCAAACCACACGTTGTGGCATTAACAAGGCCAGCTCTGCAAAGCAATCCTCTCTTGCGCTTAATTCCCATGTCAATATCGAGACCATCGAACGGCGGTTGGACGATGATGCGATGGTAGCGCAAATAAAACTTGCCGATGTGGTGGTGGATTGTTCCGATAATTTAGTTACGCGTTTGCAAGTTAATCGCCTGTGTTGGCAAGCGAAAACACCGTTAGTCAGTGGCGCGGCCATTGCGTTTGAAGGGCAGTTAATGGTGATTGATGCTCGTCAAAAAGATACACCGTGTTACCAATGTTTATACGATGAAACCTCCGATGCACAACTGAACTGTGCGCAGTCGGGTGTTATTGCGCCATTGGTTGGTGTTATTGGCAGTCTTCAGGCGCTCGAATCCTTAAAAATAATTACCGGTTTAACCGATGTTAGCCAACTCGGAAAACTGCATTTATACGATGCCTTATCATCAAGTTGGCGCGCCTTTAAATTTCCTAAAAAGACGAACTGCCCAGTGTGTGGTAACCCTTAGTTTCTAGAAGTCGAACATATCACTTCCAATTTTTCACAATTTCAATCGCTTACTGCTCTTGAGATCGGCGATAAAGTTATGTATGGCGGGAAGCTCTAGATATCAGAGCTTCCCATCAGTATTCAAACTGAATTTAAGCGGGTTTTAAATGTTTGGTGATAATTCTTAATCGCACATGCAGTAAAACCGCTGCAGTGCTAAGCCCAAAAATAATTCCTGTCCAAAAACCGAAAATCTCCCAACCTAAAACATGCGCCAAAAAATATCCCATGGGAAAACCAATCAACCAATAGGATATAAGCTGCATAACCATGGGCACCTTTAAATCGCCAAAGCCGCGTAAGCCACCCCAAGACGAAACTTGAATGGCATCAGCGATTTGATAGATAGCACAAAGCAACAACAGCTTTGCCACCATTTCTTGTACGGCTTGGTCGGGGGTGTAAATCTCTGCAACCCAGTTGCGCAATAAAATCGTAATAAGTGCCGTGAGAGCAGCAATAATTACCGATAATTGAATGGCAACAAAGGCGCTAAAGCGTGCTTGCTTAGGATTGCTCGCACCTCGTAACCCAGCGCTTCGAATACAAACCGCAACGCTAAAACCCAGCGGAATCATGTACACCAACGAACTAAAGTTAATTACAATTTGATGACTGGCCACCGGTAATTCGCCAAAAGGCACAACAAATAACGCAATGCTTGAAAAGAAAAAAACTTCACTGCCGGTGCCTAGTGCAAGTGGTATAGCGATATTTAAATGTTTTTTGATTTCCGGCCAGTTGGGATTCCAAACCTTATTAAAGATATTAAATTGTTTGTATTTGTCTTGGCGTTTTAAAAAAGTGGTTAACGCAATGGCAACAATCCAATAGGAAATAACGCTTGCCCAAGCACAGCCAATTGGCCCAAGTTCGGGTAAGCCGAATTTTCCAAATACCAATACATAATCAAAGACTAAATTTAAAACAAATAATAAACCGTTGGTGAGCATGGCTAAATTCGTATCGCCAACAGCCTCGCAGGTTCCTCGCAAAACCGCTGTTAATGCATAACCCAATAAGCCAATACTGATAACTTGAAGATACTCTATGGCGATATCTGTTAGAGGTGTATCGGGCTGAATCCACTTTAACCAAAATACGCTGGTTAATAAGATAAAACCCACAACTAACGAGCTGAGTAAAGCGATCCATCCGGTTTGATAAACTTGATGACCAATTCTGGAGTAGCGTCGTGCGCCGTGATATTGCGCGGCAATGGTCGCTAAAGACCCGCACATTCCTAAAATCATGACACTTATGGCAGACCAGATGCTTACCGCTACGGCAAGACCTGCCAAAGACTCGGTACTCACTTGCGCCGACATAATTGTGTCTGTGGCCGACATGGCAATGATTGCGGTATGACTAACTATTAATGGCGTGCCGAGTTTAATAATGCTCTTTGCTTCGCGCTTGACGTTATAAGCTTGGGGGGGAGTTTGCATTAATTTCGCTTATCGATAATTGGGTAAGATAAAAAAGCGCGGTGTTAACAGGTTTGTGTCTGCGCAGAAGAATATTTGTATCGCAGGTGTGAACATCGTTAGCAGTGAGAGTGGAATTTTAGTGTTTTCTCTACATAGAGCAAGTTTGCATTAACAATCAAAAATAACCTTTAGGAATCTCTTATTAACTCTACCAAGATTTAATAACAGGGCAGGAACTACTTACAGATCTTAACTGTCCATGGGCGGTCCACAACTTTAATCCGACAATATACCGAAAAAATAAAAGGTGAGGGAACTCATGAGTGCAATTGCGGCAGCAACAAATTTATATCGAACAATCGTATCGAGCTTAGAGCATTTGAGTGGTGTGCCCGCACTTATGTTACGTCTTATTCTCGCGCCGGTAATGATGCAAGCCGGTTGGAATAAATTTCAAGGTTGGGAAAATACCGTTGCATGGTTTGGAAATTCAGAATGGGGCTTGGGCTTACCTTTTCCCGAATTAATGGTCGCACTGGCGGCGGGTTCTGAGTTGGTGGGCGGGGCGTTATTAATTCCCGGATTAGCAACTCGCTTTGTGGCAATTCCATTAATCGTCACCATGTTGGTCGCTATATTTTCTGTGCATTGGGAAAACGGTTGGCTAGCAGTTTCTGATGCCAGCAGTTGGCTTGCCAATGAGCGAGTTATGGAGGCGGTTGAGCGCAAAGAAAAAGTGAAAGAAATTTTGCGCGAGCACGGTAACTACAGTTGGTTAACTGGACGCGGTGGCGTGACCATTTTAAACAATGGTATCGAGTTCGCCGCGATGTATTTTGTTATGCTCTTCTCTTTGTTATGCACCGGTGGTGGTCGTTACACCAGTTTGGATTATTACATTAGCCTATGGGCCCGTAAAAAGCAGGCCGTTGAGTCGTAAGCTCCGTTTACATCTAGACAAAAGAAACTCTGAGAAATCCAGAGTTTTCGGCGGCACAAGGAGGTGTCGCCACTTTCGAGAACGGTAAGTAATTGAAAATCTGAAAAGTTTTGGCATTGTATCTTTAATTTTTGCCCTTCAAATCAATTATGGAAGTATTGATCAGAGGTTTCTAAACTGTCATCTTGTGCGTTTATTATTGGCAAAGCAATGTTGATAGTTGTCGTTAAATGATACAATCGATGAAAAGCGGGCTAAGTTCCCGCTTTTTGTTTTTTTAGATTAACCCAAATCGTGTTTGATGAATGTTCGAATCGCTAAAAATGACTGTGATACTATGCGTGCAGATACGAGCAAGGAGAGAAGAGTTTGATCGGTAATTTTGCACTTAAGACGTTTTTAAGCTGTCCTGCAGAGCAATCCACGCAATCTAACGCTGGCGGTGACGCTTCCCAGCGCTCCAGACCTCGACGCCCACGTCGGCGCAAACGCACTAAAGATTCATGGGATATTGCTCAATTTCAGGTTGAACCTGCTCCAGGCAAAACGCGCTTTCATGATCTTGATTTGCCCGATGAACTGATGCA
This sequence comes from uncultured Alteromonadales bacterium, assembly GCA_937864365.1. Classification (GTDB taxonomy): domain Bacteria; phylum Pseudomonadota; class Gammaproteobacteria; order Pseudomonadales; family Cellvibrionaceae; genus Sessilibacter. The sequence continues at coordinate 32,355 of CALMJT010000023.1, forward strand.
CGCCATATTCGATCTCGGATTCCAATACTGCTCTCCCATTCAAGCTCAGTCACTTCCTTACACCCTCGACGGCCAAGATCTGGTCGGTAAAGCGCAAACCGGTACCGGTAAAACAGCGGCATTTCTGATTGGCATCATCGAAGATCTGCTTCGTAATCCCATTGAACAAGAACGCTATGTTGGTGAAGCCCGTGCACTTATTTTAGCGCCGACCCGCGAGTTGGTTTTGCAAATTGCAGACGACGCCGAAAACCTCGTTAAGTACACAGATCTTAAGGTTCATGCGCTAGTGGGTGGTATGGATTACCAGAAGCAACAGGATCGCTTGAATTCAAATTTGGTCGATATTCTGGTTGCCACACCGGGTCGGTTGCTCGATTTTGTCGGCAATAACGATGTGTATCTGGATTTGGTTGAGATTCTGGTTATCGACGAAGCCGACCGTATGCTGGACATGGGTTTTATTCCCCAAGTGCGTCGCATTGTTCGTGCGACTCCACCTAAAACTCATCGTCAAACCCTGTTGTTCTCAGCAACCTTCACTGATGAAGTGATCAATCTTACCGAACAGTGGACCGATGATGCGGTGACTGTCGAGATTGAGCCGGAAAGCGTTGCTACTGATACAGTAACCCAGCATGTGTATTTGGTTTCTACCGAAGAAAAATTCACGCTGTTGTACAATCTTTTAAAAACCGAAGATGTAGAAAGTTTGATTGTGTTTGCTAATCGTCGCGATGAATGTCGGGATCTACACCATCGGTTACTCGAACACGATATCGACGCTGGACTGCTCAGCGGAGAGATTTCACAAAACAAACGCGTTAGAACGCTCGATAAGTTTAAGTCTGGTAAGTCCAAAGTCTTGGTCGCAACCGATGTTGCTGGCCGCGGTATTCACATTGATGGCATTAGTCACGTGGTGAATTTTACCTTGCCAGAAGAGCCGGAAGATTACGTACACCGCATTGGTCGTACCGGAAGAGCGGGGCGTCATGGCACATCGATCAGTTTTGCCTGTGAAGATGACGCGATGCGTTTGGAGCCCATTCAAGAGTTGTTGGGTGAACCCATTGTGTGCGAGCAGCCGCCCGAATCGCTACTTGCGGCTGTGCCTTATGTTGAGCCCAGACCCCGCGAGATGAGCGAGTCGAATCAGCAGCGTCGTCCAAGACGCAGCAGCAGAAGACCTTCTAATCGCTAGTTGCTGTTAAATAGCTACTCACCGTATTTGGTGAGTAGCGTGTTTCACGCCATCAAATTAATCGCGCCGTTGGTTTTTCGTTAATCCACAACATTGTGCCGCCAATGACCGCCGCAGGTAGCACAAAAATATTCAGTAACGGTATCATCGAACCCAACACAACCAGTGAACCAAAACCCCACGCACTGAAGCGTTTCTCGGCTAAGCCTTCCCTAAAATACGTAAATGCTAACTGGTGGTTATCCGCGCAATAATCGCAATATTGAATTGCCATTGACCAAGCCGCCCACAAAAACAGCAGAACCGGTACAAAAAACTGAGCCAGAGGAATAAAGCTGAGGATAAAGGCGCCGATGGTGATCAAAATACCTCGACTGATAAAGTACCAAAGTTTAACCAGTTCTCGGCCAAGGGTGCGAATGATCATCGACAATACAGATTCGGGCGGCGGTGCTTTGCCCGTTAAATAAACTTCGACTTTTTCGGCCAAAAATCCGTAAAAGGGCGCGGCGATAATATTGGTGATAATGCTGAAGCAGTATCCGTAGAGAACAATACCGATAAACGCAGAAATAATTGAAATAAACAGCGCTAGGGTTTGTTTGATGCTTGAAAGCCAGTCCCAATCTGGAATCAGCGCCACCACAGATGCAACCGCGTCGTCGAAGTAGTTATACATCAAGCTGGTTAGGGCGATAAATATTACGATGTTGATCATCAGCGGCACGATTAAAAATAATCGAAACTGCGGTTTAAGCAGCAATTTTGCGCCGTCGATTAGGTAACTCGCTCCAGTAATTAAATTTCCGCTAGCCAAGGTAAGTCCTTTAAATGTGGAGTGTGGATAGACACGTTTTCAGACGATGTAACGTAATAGTTGGTTGCAGAGATTTCTTTGACGTGATGTTTAGTTGTCTTAGAACTGCTTAAGTGATGTGAATGCATTCAGAGAATAAACTGGGGAGCAGTGTAGGCTACCGCCAGATTATTCGATAACCTCAAGCGGTCAACCCAGCATTGAATAGGGTCGCTTGAGGCAATTCGGAGCCTATTGGGCGCCGTTTTGTTCTAATACTTCCGCGTAGTCATCACCTAGGCGATGGGTTTTTACTTGAGCCAGCAAGGTTTGACCTTCTGGATTGGTCGCATTGATGTTACGTCCTTCTTCTTTGAAAAACTCAAGGAAGGTTGCGAAGTTCTCAACGTTCATACCGCGATACGCTTTTTCAAGTACGTGAAAATCAGGATCAACTCCTTCTGGAGCTTGGAACAATAAAAAGCTTTTTACGCGCTCGTTATCGAATACTTCGCCAAGTACTTTTTGTTTGTCTTTCTTTAAAGCCATGTTACGTCCTTAACTTAAAAAGCCCGGTACGAAGTTTACCGGGCGAGGTATTTGGGAAAATACTGAATCGACTTCAATAAAGTTCGTCGGCAATTCCTAAAGTAATTTGTCGAGCTTATCCAACAATATTTGATTGATTGCTTGTGGGTTGGCCTGTCCTTGTGACGCTTTCATAATTTGGCCAACAAAGTAGCCAAGCATTTTCGGGCGTTTATCGGGTTCGGCGTTGCGATAGTTATCAACTTGTTTGGGTGAGGCGGCGATAACGTCGTCGGCCATTTTTTCTAGGGCGCTGGTATCGGAAACCTGTTTTAAACCTTTCGATTCGATAACAGAGTCGGCATCACTGCCTTCTTTCGCCCACAAAGCATCAAAAACCTGCTTGGCAATTTTACTCGAAATGGTGCCGTCTTTGGTTCTTTCAATTACGCCAGCAAGCTGCGCGGCACTGACAGGACTTTGCTTGATGCTGATGTCATCGGCATTCAAGCGCGCCGATAGCTCACCCATAATCCAGTTTGCCGACTGTTTCGCGTCTTCAGTAAGCTTGGTGAGTTCTTCAAAGTAAGCGCTGATATCGGCATTTGCAGCCAAAATTCCCGCATCGTAATTGTTCAAAGAATACTGTTGCTTGAATCGCTCAGTGCGAGCTTCTGGAAGCTCCGGCATAGAGGCGCGAATTGCTTCAATGTATTCGTCATCAATAACAACCGGCAACAAATCAGGGCAGGGGAAGTAGCGGTAGTCGTTGGCTTCTTCTTTTGAGCGCATACTGCGAGCGGTGCGAGTATCGCCATCGTACAAGCGCGTTTCTTGAATAACTTCGCCGCCATCTTCGAGAATGTCGATTTGGCGCTCAACTTCAAGCGCAATGGCCTCTTCCATAAACTTAAATGAGTTTAAGTTTTTGGTTTCGGTACGGGTACCAAAAGGCTCGTGGGGTTTGTGGACCGAAATGTTCACGTCAAAACGCATTGAGCCTTGGCTCATTTCGCCGTCACAAATACCTAAAGACGTCACCAACCCGTGCAGTTTTTTGGCAAAGGCTACGGCCTCTTCGGCGCTGCGCATATCGGGTTCGGACACAATCTCAATCAGTGGCGTACCAGCGCGGTTGAGGTCGATACCACTCATGCCATGAAAATCTTCGTGCAGCGATTTACCGGCGTCTTCTTCGATGTGTGCGTGATGGATACGAATTTGTTTGGTCGAGCCATCATCCAGAGTAATTTCTACGATACCTGGGCCAACAATTGGCTTGGCTAGCTGCGTAGTTTGGTAACCCTTTGGAAGATCGGGGTAAAAATAGTTTTTGCGTTCAAAAACAGACTCTTTGCCGATTTCGGCACCAATGCCTAAACCGAACATTACCGCGTAGCGAAAGGCTTGCTCGTTGGCAACCGGAAGTGTACCCGGCATGGCAAGGTCAACAGCCGATGCTTGAGTGTTGGGCTCAGCACCAAAAGCGGTGCTGGACGCAGAAAAGAGTTTTGATTGAGTGGCCAATTGGACGTGAACCTCAAGGCCGATAACGGTTTCCCATGTCATCGCTGTGTCTCCTTAGTCCAAGTCTGGCGCGGTAAGTTTGTGGAAATCGGTGGTTAGTTGGAACTGATGGGCAAGATTGAGCAGTTTTCCTTCAGAAAATGCCGGGCCGATCATTTGTAGGCCAACCGGTTTATTTTCAACCAAGCCACACGGAATCGATAGACCCGGAAGACCCGCCAAGTTAGTCGCAATGGTGTAGATGTCTTCAAGATACATGGCGACGGGGTCTGCACCTTTAGAGCCAAACTTAAATGCAGGCGTGGTGCAGGTGGGGCCCATGATTACGTCAACGTCTTTAAAGGCGTCATCAAAGTCTTGTTTAACAAGACGGCGAACCTGCTGAGCTTTGTTGTAATAGGCATCAAAGTAACCCGCTGACAGCGCGTAGGTGCCTACCAGAATACGTCGTTTAACTTCATCACCAAATGCTTCGGCGCGGCTGCGACGGTATAAATCTTTGAGGTCTTCTGGGTTTTCACAGCGATAGCCGTAACGAACACCATCAAAGCGCGACAGGTTAGCTGAACACTCCGCCGGTGCAATGACGTAGTACGCCGGAACCGAAAGGTGCGTGTGTGGCAGGCTGATTTCTTTGATTTTTGCGCCAAACTTTTCGAATTGATCGATAGCCTCTTGAACTAAGGCGGCAACTTCAATTTTTAAACCATCGCCAAAGTATTCTTTAGGAACACCAATGGTCACGCCTTCAATCTTCTCGGCAAGATTTTCAGAGTAGTTACTTCTAGGTACATCAACGCTGGTGCTGTCTTTTCGATCGAAGCTAATCAATGTGTTAAGCATGATTGCCGCATCTTCGGCACTGCGTGTAAGAACACCGGCTTGGTCTAAGCTTGAGGCGAAGGCGATCATTCCCCAGCGCGATGCGGCACCGTAGGTTGGTTTAATGCCGGTCAAACCACAGTGGCTGGCGGGCTGGCGAATAGAGCCGCCGGTA
>CALMJT010000024.1 GCA_937864365.1 uncultured Alteromonadales bacterium
CACTGTTGGTTTTAACGTGAAAAATTCATCGGACAACTATGCTGACACAGCGGGGTGTTCGCACGTCGAATCGTGGGCTGGAAAGCCAGTCGAAGCATGACATCAGAATTCGTTCTGGATGCGTTGGAGCAAGCCTTGTACGACCGACAGCCGGAGCCAGACACACTCGTTCATCACAGCGACAGAGGCTCTCAATATTTGTCGATTTGCTACACCGAGCGTCTGGCAGGAGGTGGTATTGCTCCATCAGTGGGAAGCAAAGGAGACAGCTACGACAATGCATTGGCAGAGACGATCAACGGTCTCTACAAGACGGAAGTGATTCGCCACAAAGGTCCGTGGAAAGATCTGAAATCGGTAGAAATGGCCACGCTGAACTGGGTCTCGTGGTTTAATGAAAAACGACTGTTATCATCCATTGGCCATATACCCCCAGCAGAAGCTGAGGAGAACTTTTATAAACGTCAGACTCTGGAAGCTGATCGGGTCTGACTTAAACCAACCAGCCTCCTCCAAACCCGGTGGGATTCAGGTTGCATGCTGTCTATCCACGGTGGTTCGGAGCGAAGTGCCAGTGTATCAGGTACGGATTAAATAGATGTCCCCTTTCGATGTAGAACTTTAGCGTGGCTTCGATAATTGAACAGGATGCGGTTACTGATGCGTGAGTGTCACTTTGGATATGCTCAATTGCTCTTTCAAATTCCTTTTCAATGGATGAGAAATCACCTGATCTCAGATAGTCTTCCAGAGTTTTAGTAATTGGCGTCGAGCCTGCTTTCGTCACGTACCCATTGGTTCGATAGACCAGCTGATTTTTCGCTAATGCGGCATTAATCCTCGCTTGGCCTTCGGTCACCTTGGTTGATATTGGCCCAACAAAAAGTGAAGAGGAAGGCTCCTGATCCATGTACTCCTGAATCACAGCGCCCAGAACTTCTAGCGCATCAGTTTTAGGATCTTCGTTGCAGCGCTTTAGCCAGTTACTGCACTTCTTTTCGCAATTACCCTCAGGAATGTCTCCCGGCGCTCCACTTTCCATAAAGAGCGTATCAAGCTTGGAGTGACTGTAATAATGATCAGCGATTACAGAAGCTACTGCTCCGATAACCGAATTTGGTATTTGATGATTCAAACTCAAGTCTCCGTGAGCCTAACGCCCAGCAAAGCGGCTGGCAAAGCTGGCACGTAATTGCGAAGCAATTTGAGGACAGGTTTGACAGTCCGTTGCTGCTGTTTGTTAGGCGCTGGTGAATTTACGCAAGATCTCGACATCACTCACCTCGATTTTTAGCCGCTTTGCCAATTTATTTTCATTTACGATGATACCAGTCACTTCAGTTGGTTGATTCTCCGAAATGACTTGAATAAACATCCCCACTTTTGGGTGGCATCGTTTACTCTCTTCCTTTAAATCTGCGATAGTGTCTCGATTTAGTACTATATGACCAGCTTTAGGAAGAACTATATCAGTCAAATCTGCGCTAATAAATCGACAATTATCTAAAGAAGCCTTAGAGAAATCACAGCTACTAAAAGCGCCATCTTCACCAAAATCGACACCGGAATATGAACCTAGGAATTCTACGTTTCTGAAGCAGGAATTCTTAATTTGAAAATTACAGAGCTCTTTCTTTGCATTAAATCTTCCTCCTTCCATAGTCAAACCTGTAATCGATAAGTCCTTAGAAGCACATTTGATTTCAACTATACAATCGTTGAGAACTAAATCCGGGCCGAGTAAAGCAATCTCTTTAGCAGGAATATTGATTGCCTCGTTGTTAATTGTGAGATTCTTCATATTCTTCCCTCCGCCTAACGTTTGGTTAAGGGGCGGGCTTTAGCCCGTCCCAGTGAGCGAAGCGAGCGATTTGAACCAATTGTTATACGATTGTGACTTTGAGTTTCCCTGAAACATTAAACTGAACATCGCTTCCAAATTCTGAATTCCACATTACATCTCCCGTGCCTGACCAGCTAAAGTTAAGTTCTTGCCCCGATGCACTGCCAAAAGTAATTTTATTATTATTTGTTTCGGCGTGGCCAAACACGCTCAGTATTCCTACTTCTGGGTGAGAATTGTTTTCCGATGACCACTCACTCACAAGCCCGTCTAGATCTTGCAGCGACTTCGCTTTTAGAATTAAACCCTGATGGCTTAGTGATGGTGCCCAGTTAGATTCTTCGAATTCAATTTCTTTTGTGGTGATCTCTAAGTAACAATGGAGTTCATTTTCCAAGAACTTCCCATGCATATTTGCCTCGTAGATTTCAAATGCTCTATCTTTGAGATGAAACACGATAGCCTCCGAGGTATAACGTTTGGTTAAGGGGCCGGCTTTAGCCGGTCCCGAGTGAGCGAAGCGAACGACTTGAACCAATTGTTATGTGGCACGACGCGGACCAAGTAATACAGCTTCGAGATCGGCCGGAGTTACAGATGAGTTCCCAAGAGCATCTTTGCGCATGGCTGCCACCATTTCAGTGAAGGCACTGCATTGTTCGTTGGTATTCATTGTTGCACCGAGGCGCTCAAAATTTGCAAAAGCAGAAATTACACTTGGAGCACCGTAAAGAGAAATTCTGCATTTTGAGTCGGCGGTTTTTGCGCCGAGTTGGCGGCCTTCTGTTGAGTTTCTTTGGTGCCCGAGATTTGCATGTTCACTAACGCATTGCAGGTAATCAGCGTATGCCTTTGCCCTTAAGTCACGTTGGTGTTTCTTGTTATCAAGGTGGCGGGAGAACAGAAACTGTAATACTGCGCCAATTACTAGGCCGATAAGAGAAAATATGGCGGTACTCACGGTGCCTCCTTTGCTACATAACGCCGCGATAACTGGCTTGGGTAAAGGGGCGGCTTTTTTGGAACAAAAAAGATGACGCTTTACCCAAGTCCATGTTCATTGCCTTGTTATGCATAACCCTTGTTTGAGCAATAAACCCTCAGAGCACTGTGAATAATCACACCATGTGTCTTGTTAAAATCGTAGACATCAGTCGTTGGCTCTCTATGCTTAAAATAAACGTATCCATTATCACCCATACCTCCAATCAAAGATCTGTAGAACATGTCTTCAATCAATTCACTAGCTGACACGCCAGAGCAATTGCGGTTAATAATAGATATTGCGTCTTGATATGTTATAGATCGTAATTGAGGATTTTTAAGTTTCGAACTGATTTCGCCAAAGGCATTAAATATTGTTGCTATTTGCTCGGATGAATAGAAACACGAAAATTCATTTTTAATCTCATTTACCACTTCCTCACAATATCGCCCTATTAGATGGTTAACGTCAGTTTTAGATAGAGGTAATTTATATTTATGCTGAGATAATGGCTTAAAAAATAGCAACAGGTCTCGCGGACGAAAGAACGTATGATCTAAAATATATTTAAAGCTAGATTTTGCAGAATCCTGAGCCCCACGAAAAGGATCTTCCACCAATGAAAGCCAAGGGTCGCTAGAATTTAAATCAATTGATTCCTCGCTAAAGGCGTAATCTATCCGTTTATTGATAAATTTTCTAATATTCAACTGGAGCTCATCATCTCCACTGTGATATTCATCTTGATACCAATTTATAGGAACCGAGTATGAAGAAAATATTTTTGCAGTGTCAGATGTAGCAGATGCAACATTTTTACTAATATCATCCCTTAACAGGATAATTACTTTTGAATCAAGATTATTCTTGGCGAAAAACTCGTTGTTAATTTCTTTTGACACACGGAGTAGAGAAATTAATGAATTAACCGTACCTTCATTGTTTGCATCGAAAACGATATCTAAGTCATCAAAAAAAGAACGTAGCTATTGTTATTTTCTCGCTCAGAATGGCTTGTAAGAACCTTTAGCAAGACCTCTTTTAGGTGCGGTATTAGCTTGTAAAATGGAGCTTTTTCTTGTCTTATCTCTAAGCTCTTATTCATCTTGCTGGTAAAAAAACGCTTCAGATAATTAATATTTATATCAAAGCCTTGTTTTTTAATAAGTTCTTTGACCTCTGACTCTCTTACATCTATATATCCTGAATTCTTAGAGATAAAGTGTTTAAGGAGGTCATATTCCTTAGCGTTTTGTGCAGCTTGGTTGTCAGAAAACATCTTTAAAATATTCGTCAATATAAGCCACTTATATAAGTTTTCTTTTTCTATCTCATGGCCATTTTCTATACCTATCTGCACTATTTGCTCTAAATTGGATTCTCCTTGACGAATAAACCTTGCAAATAAATTAGCCTGATCTTCTGCTATTGAACATATATGCTCTGCAAAAGCACTTTTTCCGGCCCCTTTTCTGCCAACTACAATAAATTTCTCATTTGCCAATGCTCCAATAAGGTCGCAATGGTCTTCATATACCTTAGACAGAGGCACACGAGAATTAGGTAAGGCTTCAGCCTCAGCTTCCGGAGAGCCAAGAAGTATACTTCCATTCTCGCTCTGTCTATTTCTTGAAAGTTGGCCAAAGACCATATTCAACTCCTTTAGTGATGTAGTCTATTTTCTCAGACGCATAACGTTTGGTTAAGGGGCGGGCTTTAGCCCGTCCCAGTGAGCAAAGCGAACGGTTTGAACCATTTGTTATGCATTTTTCTACCCTAGCACTACGTCTGCTATTAGCTGCGCAATTTCTTCCGTGCTGTGAACCGAAGAATTTAATGCGACTTTGTCCGCCAGTGTTGGGCTGAATTTTATAACTTCACTCTTTGTAACTTTATGCCAGATCGGAAGAATCATTTTCCTACCGTCCATTTCTTTGGCGGTCATTCCGTCCAATTCATACTGAGTCCAGTTTTTTGAAAAGAATGATGAGGAAAGCACTACAGTTCCAAAGCGCGAATTTGATAAGCCACTATCAATGCTTCTGCGCAAGCTGTCGCCTACTTTGAGAGTGAATTCGTCATACCAGACTTTTACGCCTAGCTTTTCAAGAGCAACTGCAAGCGGTCGTACAAGATCCTCCTTGTCCTCAGACGCATGCGAAATAAATAAATCGTATGCTATTTCAGGCTTTTGATGCTGAGGTGTCATTGACTCAATTTTTCTTGATAGTGCAGATGTGGCAGACAATTCAGCATTTAGGTTTCTCTGGAATTCAAGTTGAGCTCTTTGACGCTGTTTCTCTAACTCAATCTCCTTCTTCAGCTCCCGTTCTTTAGCAGAAGCAACGCGCTCTCTTTCTTTTTCTTCCTCTTTTGCTAGTTCTTGCCGCGCCTTGAGTAACGCTGCGTTTTTGTCGGACTCCTTTTTTGCAAGTGCGGCTTTGGCTACAGAAATGGTGGCTATTTCTTTCTGCTTACGCTCAATTTCGGAGAGTTTGCTTGATAAGGAGCTGGCGGAGGTGCTTTTTGTTATTGATCTCTGAATTTGATTTATTCGCGAGTACAGCGCCACCTCTTTTTTGGTTTCCTGACTCACTTTTGCTGCGATAGTTGATATTTCCTTTTGCAGCCGTGTGATGGTACTTGTGATTGATGAGATAGACATTGCGCGTCCTTATGCATAACGCCGCCCACAGCGGCGAGCGTAGCGAGTCCGGCAGCCAAAGGCTGCGAATTGCTGGGCCTTGTTATGCGGCATACTCGAACTCCACTGTGTAAAAATCACTTTCTTCGTTAAGTTGGCAAAGATTGTAACCTCGGAAATAAATAACGTATTTACCGGGCGGCACACAATACTCTTCAAGCGGCTCTCTTGGCCAACCAAAAACACCTAACCGCCCGCTCAAAATAGTTATTTGAGTTTTAACCTCAAAGTCAGGCTCCTGTTCACTCTGGTATTTTTCCCCTGGTGCGAAAGGAATCACTCTTGCAGTTATATCTCCTTCAGGACACAGAGCAACAATATTGGTTAGGGCGTTGAATCGCTGAAACACGTGTTGATCACTCCAATCTTCAGGAGCATCAGGATCTAAACCGGCGTCGGCGATATAAAACTGTCTATAAGTTGAGTCGATAGTATGAGTTTTCATGCTTTAACCGCATAACGCTTGGCTTAGGGGCGGATTTGGAGCTGCGCAAGCAGCGGAGAAGCCGTCCCAGCCATGCTTGCATGGCGACTACAGCCACTTGTTAGTTTTTCCGTAGATAGCTTGATTTTTGTACATCACGCTCCAATATCCAGAAAGTGATTTGTAAGTCAAGATCACGCCAGCAATCCATGAACTCTGAGGTAGTAGTCAATGACAAACATTGTCAATAACGTCATAGACACAGTCAATGACAGCATAGAAAAAGTAGCCAGCCCTGCATCGCGTGCAGGTTCTACTGTAGAGCGAGCAGGACGCATGCTTGAAGAGGGCGTAAGTCCAGCAGTAATCGCTCTCCAGATGACCGAAAATAGCCCAAATAACCAAACCTATTCTGTGGAAGATGTAAATACCTTAGGAAAGGTCTATAAGGACTCAAAAACCAAAGTTGTACTTACCGCCAAGCAAACGCGTGCGCTGATCAACGACCAGCAGGCAAATTCTTCAATGCCAACGGGTATGCAACCTCAAAATTAACCTACATGGGCCTGCATTCACAGGCCCTTTAAAACTAACAGTTTATTAGTGCGCATGCGCGGTTTCTGGGCAACCCGGTTTCTGGAAGGGCGCTGTAACTCATTAAAAAATAAGGGGTAAAGTCCATTTCCGAGCCAGTCCATTCTGAGAAAGCGAGAATGCGCATTAACTCCGATTTTCGTTGCGCATTAATCTGTAAACCTGCGCAATAACCTTCCATGTATCAAGACCTTAACGTTAACAGAGCACGGGAAAGCGCGCAAGCCTGGTGAAAAAGCGCGCATTGATTTGAGCACACTTTCAATTATACTGGATGCATATACAGATCCGATCAAGGAGTGATCAATGACTTCCAGCCCCTTTCTCAATGACATTCGTCGCTTCATGCGCACACGCGGTTACAGCATCAGAACCGAGAAAACCTATGTCTACTGGATTCGGTTTTTTATTCGTTACCAGAAACTGAAACACCCCAAAGACATGGGGGCTGCTGAGGTGGTTCAATTTTTGGGCTTTCTGGCAAATGATCGCCATGTATCCGTCAATACCCAGAAGCTGGCGTTGAATGCATTGGCATTTCTCTATAACACCTATCTGGAATTGCCGTTGGGCGATCTGGGGTTTCAACACGCGAACAAGCCTGCCCGGTTGCCGGTGGTAATTTCATCACAGGAGATCAGACGAATTCTGGCAGTCATGAACAACCGGGATCGACTGATATTTTCTCTACTGTTTGGCTCGGGGCTGCGTATTTCTGAATGTTTACGGCTGAGAATCAAGGATTTCGATTTTTCTCGCCGAGCGCTGACCGTACACAGCGGCAAAGGAGATAAAGATCGGGTGACAATTCTTTCCCTTTCTCTCAGGGCAGACATTGAAGCCGCAATGGCCAGTGCCGTGGAAATTCAGAAAATGGATAATGCTCAAGGTGTTGGGCCTTCGTTGCCCGGGGCTCTGGGGCGCAAATATCCGAATGCCTTTCGCCAACCGGCCTGGATGTTTTTATTCCCTTCCAGCGGTTTGTGCTTACACCCTTACACCGGAGTGACTTGTCGGCATCATTTACATCAGTCCGTCCCCCGCAAAGCCCTGAGCCAGGCGGTCAGGGAGAGTGGCATGAGTCATAAACGCGTTACTTGCCATACATTCAGGCACAGTTTTGCCACTGAGTTGCTGCGTGCGGGCCGGGATATTCGCACGGTACAGGAGTTGTTGGGCCACTCCGATGTGGCAACCACACAGATTTATACCCACGTGATCGGCCAGCATTTTGCGGGTACTGAAAGTCCGATGGATCGGTTGATGATATGAATGGCGGCCCCTGCCTATCGGACGGAGTCAAACCCGCGTCGGATGGTGCTTCGCGTATCCGACCCAAGGTACTGCGCGATTCAGGACAGGGACTGAACCCACTCTCTCGCTCCCGGCGTTTTTATCGGCCGCAAGCGACCTCCTACCTGGATATACCTCTGCTGCGGAATGACGAAACAACGGTGAATACGGAGTTCACCCCGATATTCACTGATTTTAATTTGCTTTAAAAACACAACCCCGACGGGCTTGCGCCGGTCGGGGTTGTGTTTTGCAGGATTGCGGACGGGCCGCCCGCGTTCCGGGGTATTACTGCGCGGCTTTGAACTTCAGGCGGTAGGCGTGCAGCAGTGGTTCGGTGTAACCGCTTGGCT
>CALMJT010000025.1 GCA_937864365.1 uncultured Alteromonadales bacterium
AGCGAGTAGATTTACTTGCTGCATAATTGATTGCAGTTATTACTTGAAACCAAGGAATATATATCTAATGAAGTTGGAAAGAAAAGTATTGCTTCTTATTTTAACTTATCTTTTTCCTACTCTTGCAATAGGCTCGGCAATTCAAAATCTTACTGTTGAAGAGAATGGTTTCGTTGGGCACTACTATGAGCAATCAGCCAGTTCATCCAAGCAGCCAGTCATAGTGCTTGGTGGTTCAGAAGGAGGCATTCCCACTCGACTTGCACAAGTAATCGCAAGCAATGGTTTTCCTACTTTAGCTGTCGCATACTTTAAGGAAGATTCACTCCCTGATGAACTGGAAAAAATACCATTAGAGTATTTTGAAAAAGCCAGAGATTGGTTACATCTCAGGCATCCAAAAGACAATAGCTTTACTTTAGTCGGGTGGTCAAAAGGGGCCGAGTTATCGTTAATTCTTGCTTCAAAAGATGCCATTTACAACCGAGTAGTCGCTATTGCACCAAGCTCAGTGGTTTGGGCTGGTATTTTAAATGATTGGCAGAAAACACCTGGTTCAAGTTGGACTTTCGAACAACAAGAGTTGCCTTACGTACATTTCAATCCAACTAGCGCGGTAAACGGTCTAAACGGTCTAAACGATCTTTATTCACAGTCGTTAGCTAATCGGCAAGATAGTGGCAAAGCCACAATAAAATCAGAAGAAATATTAGGCAGTGTGTTCCTGTATTCGGGAGGTGAAGATGAAATCTGGCCCTCTTCCTTAATGGCGGAAGTTATCTGTCAAAGGATGGAGCGTAATGAATCGTCTACCTGTAAGCACTTTAATTATCCAGCTCTAGACCATTTGTTGGACTATAAAATATTGGATGAATCTGAAAAACTATATCGAGAGTTTATAAAAAGCGTGGGGGGTGGCTAACAAATTGCCGTAGTCGCTCGCAGGCTCGCTGGGACGCAAACACATGGGCGTCGTCGCTTCGCTCCTAATTTTAGCCCATGTGCTTCCGCCCCTAAGCGGGGCGTTCAAGCTGTAAAATAATTGAAAAACACCCGGAAAAGACATTCATTTCTATTAAAATGGCCCACTCAGCCTCTTATCGGTGTGTTTATGTCGATTTATCTGCTTTCCACACACTCTATAAAAACCAAAAAGTCGGCAGAAAAGCCTATGCCCCGGCGCTGCTGTTGCGTGTTATTTTTTACGCCTATTACAAGGGCATCACATCTAGTCGAAGAATTGCCGAATCTTGTACAACGGATTTAAAGTTTATGGCACTGTCGACAGGAAAGCGTCCACACTTCACTACCATTGCGGATTTTGTCAGTGGTCATCCAGAAGCCATCAATGAAGTATTTCATAAAGTATTAATGATTTGCTGTCAAAGCGGATTGGTGGGTAAAGAACATTTTGCCATTGATGGCTGTAAACTGCCCAGCGATGCATCAAAGCAGTGGAGCGGCACCCACAAAGACTTACAAAAGAAATCCAAGAAATTACGTCAATCCGCACAAAAAATTATCGACAACCATTTAATCAACGATAACACAAAAAATAGCAACAACGGCGACCAAGATCGGCGACGACAAACCGTGGAAACACTGTTAAAAAATGCCGATAAAATTGATGCATTTTTACAAGAATCCACACCGCGAAAAAGTACCGGCAAAAGTAACCGAGAAATACAAAGTAATATTACCGATAACGACAGTGCCAAAATGACCACCTCAAAAGGCACATTGCAAGGTTATAACTGCCAAACCGTGAGTGATGAAAAACGCCAAGTTATCATCGCCACAGTGTGTTTTGGGGTAGGGCCCGATCAAACACTATTAAAACCGATGATTAAAAAAATTAAAGAAAACCTCGGTAAAGATGCATTAAATCACGAAACCTTACTGACTGCCGATACAGGATATTCCAGCGAAATCAACATGGAATACCTTTATCAAGAAAAAATTAACGCCGTGATTCCCGATACACAATTTCGTCAACGTGACCCGTTATTTAAAGACTCCGAGACCGTGCAAAAACACAAAGCACACCGGCAGAAAACCCGCAAAGACAAACGGAAAGGAAAGCTTGGATATTCCTCCGACAAATTTACATTAAATCGAGAAGCCAAGTGCTGTGTTTGTCCGAACGGACACGAAATGATGTATCACGGAGATCATTTTATCATTAACAACAAACGCTACCTGCGATTTAAATCGTACTTAAAAAACTGTCGAGCCTGCCCATTACAAAAAGACTGCATGAAAAACCCCTTAAAAGAGCATGGGCGACAAGTTTCATTTGCCGTAGAGAGTGAAAGCAACACCAATTACCTGGATTTAATGAAAGCAAAAATTGATAGTGAACAAGGCAAACAACAGTACTCAAAACGGATGTGGACAATCGAACCGGTATTTGCCAACATAACCTCCAACAAAGGCATCAACAAACTGAGCTTAAGAAGTAAGGCCAAAGTGACCTGCCAGTGGACACTCTGTTGCATCATGCATAACATCGAAAAGCTTTGGAGATACCGTAATTTAGCCCAAATATAAGGGAATAGAAGTAAATAACCCTCTTGGAATTTTAAAGAATAACAAACTATGTAGTACGGTTTATATTACTACTTATACTTCTGGGTTGTTTTTTGAGAATTAAAAAATAACGTTAAAAACCCACAAAATGAATAAGTTGAGTAAATAGAGTAAATAGAGAAAAAATTAGTGAAATTAAAACGAAATAGACCGTTGGAATTTTTTTGTGGTTTTAAACTTATTTTTCTACAGCTTGGTTAGCTTTCACAAGCTGGTCCATTCAGAGTAAAAATGAGATTTATTAATGACGCTCAATATCCCAAAACTTGAAAAATTATTCGAAGATAAAACAGTCCTGATTTTAGGGGCCGGAGCATCAAAAGATTATGGATTTCCTCTTTGGGCTAAGCTCAAAGAAGAGTTACTTTATCTTTTTAGAAGCCCCAGTATACCCGAGGTGAGCAATCATGAATCCGCGAATTGGTGGATTGACAAACTAAACAACATGGACGAAACGCAGACCGTCGATGCGCTGGCGCCGGACGCTCCAGATGAATGCTTCGAGCGCTTCCGCTTAGCGCGTGCACTTATTGTCGCTCGTTACGAGTCTTTAGATAACAACATTGGCTGGGTAGAAAGTTTTGCAACCAAATTTGCAGAAATGCTCCTCCGCATACGAGATAAAGACAGGATCAATCATGCGGTTTCAAATTTTACTGCAATAACTCTTAACTATGATCGTAGCTTCAATCGACGATTTGGATTAACTGTCGTTGAAAAGTTCAGAGCAGGACTAGAAGGGCATGGTCGAAACTATGGGAAATACCACCAAGAGGTGTTTGAAGCACACCTTTATATGGTATTACACCCTCATGGATCACTTGGGTCTACTGGCGAAGTTCATGTAAATATCAATGACTCCACGTACCAAGGAAGTAGTTCCCACTTGCGAGTCAATTATGGCGACGCTAATGAAATTATAAAACTCTTCAATGAACAAGGAGCTATTCCCAATGTCACGTCTATTGATGATATGTCGGACGGCAATAATCCTTGTTATTTTACAGCCAACAGCAAAATGCATGCGAAAAATGCGATTTGTATAGGGTTGTCAGATATCGGAGTTAAAAATTGCAAGCTGGATTTTAAGAATATACAAACCGTATATTATAGTGGTGCAAATAAAATATATGACAATTTCATTCCTCTTAATATTCACGCCGCACCTCTAATTGAAGCAATGTAATTTCAGGAAAATAAATGGTAAGTAAAAAGCTAACAAACAAGTCAACTACGTGCGCAAAATGCGCGCACCGGGCAAGAAAGTTTCGAAGGTAAATTAATCCATTTTGATAGCACTGAATATCCAAGTTGGCATAGTGTCTTGCAATATTTAGGGTGCGCGACCTAACAAGTTGCTCTTATTTGTTCCGGTCATAAAGTGTGGCCTCCAGCGGACGCGCTAGCAAAATGTTATGCATTTAGTGCTCAAAGGAGCGATATGTGAAACGAAGTAATTCAACAACAGAAAGACTTTTTAAGTCTGCGGGGATCTCTGAGGGCATGGCGGTCCTTGAGTTAGGATGTGGCTCCGGAGAGGTCTCTGAAGTTTTGAGTGACATTGTCGGTTCTACTGGCAGTGTGTTAGCCATCGATCGCAGTAAAGAGATGTTATCTTCTGCCTCAGATAGACTCGGCGAATCAGGAAAGAGTAATGTACGTTTTTTACAAGTTGATTTGAATGAAGCTCCGAAGTATTTGGAAGACATTGAACTTTTGTCTTTCGATGCAGTGGTTGGTCGTCGGGTTTTAATGTATTTACCTAGCCCTGATAGAGTTCTATCCAGTCTGCTACCCTGGCTACGAGAGGGTGGTCTGGTCGTATTTGAAGAACATGATTCTACTATTTGCCCTGGGTTTGTCGATGCAATGCCGGCACACGAAAGAGGCGTTTCTTTGCTCGAGAAAATGCTTGCCGAAGAGGGTGTTGATCAATCTATGGGATTCCATTTACCCGTAACTTTTTCTAAAGCTGGATTAAAGTTTGAGGCAATCTGGGCTGAGGCGGTTATTGACGGTCAAGGCGACCAATATACACTTGGAGAGCTTTTGGAGTTGCTTAAACCAAGAATGGAGTCATCGAATGTTGCCGCCGCTTTTGAAATTGATGAGCTGATAACACAAATTGAAATTGAGAGGCAGCCGACATCGGTATTCGTTAGCGGAATGCGTTTCTGTTCTAAGGGTATAAAAGGGTGAAATTGTCGTGCCGCAGCATAGCAAATTGCTGCACACAGAAAAATTGTTCGTTCGCTCCCAACTTTCCAGTGAGCAAGGTGTTAGGCATAATCACATGAAACGGAAACTCACATTCTGCCTGATTTCTATAATATTTTCCTCCTTTACCTTGGCAGCTGAAGTGTTTCAGATGCTCGATGAAAATAGTTCTCCGTTGCACAGCAAGAACGCACTGCAAGCTGTAATTAAAGAATTAAAGGAAGATGGCAAAGATTTAGATACCCTGTATGCAACAGCTAATTGTTCTGAAAAATCGTGCTATATAGAAGTTTCTCTCTTAGAGAGCTTCTAGCGGTTCAAGTCTACTATTAGGGGTTATTTAAACTATTGTGTGCACTATGCATTTGATAATGAATACAACGATATCGTTAAAAAAGCACCTTGTAGGTAACATACGCATTACAACACGCTCATCAAGTTCGTTACGGCACTTCGTGCCTTCACTGGACGTTAAAAGCTTCGCTTTTGTTGCCCCTTAGTTATAGGTATGTGTAAAAAGCGATGTACATACTCAGTAGAGATATAGATCACCTAGAATACGAAGCTTTTAGAGTGAAAGCCAATGAATATCGAGAGTATTTAGCCTCGATAAAAGACCAACTAAATTTACACCCAAAAGAGTTTGTATTTGAAGATTGGTACAGAAGCTCAAAGAGCCATAAGTGCCCTCATGATTCTTGGCTTGATAAACTGGTTGTGTCGGAAGATGACAATAATGAAGTTCAAATTGAGATAAGACTATTGGGTGCTTATCACGATGGGTATATAACGTTTAGGTACTCAAGTGTTCAGTACTACAGTCTCAATTGACATAAATCGAGTATATATGGGAGCCATTGCCCGACAGAGCCGAGCCAGAAAGGAAGCCAGAGTGGGTCTGCGACAAGACGTAACGAAGCAAGGTAGGAAAGCTCTTTCGGGTCGGGGCCCTTCTTTCAGTCGGTCCCTGCTTACGGTGTTATATACAGGAAGAGGCATGTCAAAACTAATCGCAAATATTGTAATTGTTCTGGGACTGGTCGGTTGCAGCACAAACTACAAACTCAATGATATCGGTGATCCGGTCTTGGCGGATAAATCTTCAGCTATAGAGTGTAGTGGGGAATCAAACGCGATAAACGAGAAAATGCCAGACCTTTGCGAGAGTATAGGGTTTAGACGTGGATTCGGTAATTCTTGTGGTGTCAATGATCAAAGCTGCGTTCGAATCCACGTGAAAGAAGAATTTCATTTCTTCGATGTTAGCCCAGGAATGCTACTCTTTCTTGGCTTAATACCATCAACGCAATACTACACCTACGAAGTTGCGATAACACGATTAGATCCGGATGGCGTCGAGCAAACCGATATTGAAGAGTTCGAAATTGTTCAGTCATGGAGCACGATAAATTCCTTTAAGCGTTTTTTAGGGGGTATAAGCGATCTAAAGACTGAGCAAAACAAAATTGGAAAATACATCAGGGACAAATATGGGCTGCGCATATAACAAGCGGCTCTTGCCTGACCGTCATTCCGCGTTGGGGCCGCAAAGCCCGGTGTTATACATATTTTTTGTATTATTTTTGGCGAAGTTAACCTTTGCATCATTACTGAAATTCAGTGTTCTTGGTAGCAAAATTTTCGGCAAACTAAAGTATTAAATGCCTGGTGTGATAACCAATATTTTGTATTTTACTGTCTGAAAATCAATCCAGTTAGTTCTTCTTTGTACACATTAAGCTGTGGTAAATGTTTAGTTTATTGGTCTGTATTTTAAAGCAGTGAATTCAATAATACTGGCAAAAGTTATTTACGTTAAAAACGTATAAAAAACCGCTTAAAAATCAGGCAAAACAGGTTCTTGCCTAGGAATCGCTACTGTGTATCTCGTTGTTTAGCGAAGCGTTAGAGCTAGATTATAAATTTTATATATCGTCAGGGAAACGAATCAAATACGATAAAAATCGTAAGTCTTGTTGAAGATTGATTCAGGTCTTGTATCTGTTCAGAGTTGTCGAAAATGATATTTGAAGAAATGGGAATGTCACTGTGTAAAAAAGAAGTGATATCAGCGAGCTGAAGAAATTAATTAAAGATAGACTTATTAGGAAGACTAAGGCTGATAAATCCAAGGGCATCTATAGAGAGTACTTAAGTATAGAGAGTACTTAAGTATAGCGAGGGATAACGCAAACTCTCTTGTTTCAATTATCATTAACAATTGAACGACTATTTTTGGTGGATGTTTTGGAATTAATCTGTACAGAGAATAATGTGAAGAATTTATATCTATTCTTGAGGCAGAAACGTTCTAACAAGTTTATCTACTGGACTCCATTTTCGTCACTTGTTTTTTGTACTGATTGGAACAAAAAATAATCAACTACAATTCACCTGTAATAAAGGTGTTAAGTGTTAGGATAAGTCCATGCCAATCGGTGAAATTGCAGGAGATATGGTTGTAGGGATCTTTCGGCTAATAGGAAGCTTTATTGTTGATGTGATCTTCGAGATATTAGTTAAAGGGCTTGGCTATCTCATTTGTCGGCCTTTCTTAAAATCAATCGATCCAGATGGAATTGTGGTTGTTCTGGTTGGTTTTGTCGCCTGGATTATCTTATTGTTCACGGGACATATTGTTTATCAATACGTCCTTGGGCAGATCGAAATAGATCGTTGTATTGATGCCGGAGGCCGTTTTAATGATTCCATCAATAAATGTGAGCTGTAATTATTTAATAATCAACAGTAACGGAAAAACTACGCGACACTAATTTGGGTTCGTTGCGCGCACTTTACCGTAAATTAGCTCTGTTCTGTTTTTCCACTGCGCAGGGTGTATCCATTAAAGGCAGAGAAAATGGATAGTGACGATTTTTTTGGAATGAAAAACTTTGATGAGCAAGTTTCACTCGCTCAAGAAAGTGAAGTTTTAAGAAATAAAATTTGAAGTAAAATAAAAATAGCAATTGAAGTAATAGATGCTTTTGAAGCAGAGTGCAAGGAGCAACGTAAGTGTCGTCGTAGCTGCTTTATGAGTTAACAAACTCAAAACTTTCGTTACTAAAAGTCATTACAGAAATAGACAAAGAGACAAAGAGAGTAATCATTTAAACGAATAGAATTTGGTGCAATCGGCAAAAATTCGCCAATCATATTCCTAACAAAGCTACAGATCGTGGCTGCGTTAGCTTTACGTAATAATCAGAGTACTTTTTTTGATTAACATTCATTAATAGCTGCACCGACATACTTTGAGGGAAATATGGAAGCATTGAGACACATTATAAAAAACGATCAATGGGCAGTTGCAGAGGAAATGCATAATGATCTTCTTCTAATAATTCGTTTCCGAAATGAGTTAACTCCAGATTCGGGTATTTTTAATCACTCTCAACTTATTCGTATTTATTGGGATTACACACAGCATGAATCAGGTATGCCTTCCACTGATGAAAGTCAAAGTATGGAGGTTTTCGAAAATCGTCTAGTGGATGCGCTAGAAGCTGATTTATCAGGTGTATTGTCTGCGGTAATTACAACTGATGGTTATCGTGAATGGGTCTGGTATTGCCTATCGACTGAAGTATTCGCGGAAAGACTGCACAATATGCCTCAAGAAGCTGACCCATACCCAATAGAAATAGAGACCGAAAAGGACCCGAAGTGGAGTTATTTCTTTAATCAGGTACGTGCAGATTGATAACAATTCACTGGGCGTCCCTTGGTGCTGGATACGATAACAGTTGCTGGTTATTGTGGTGTTAGAATTATTCTAGCGTTTTATTAGTGTTAAATGTTAGGCGTTACTTATGCTGTAAGTTCTTTTTCTTGGGGTGCTTATGTAGAGTGCAAAATGTTATCAGCTACAAAATTGTGGTAATTAATTTTTAGTAAAGAGTAGGTTTATGTTGACCAGTTTTGCTCTTCGTAGCTTTAATTAATAATATAGTTGCGTAAGATTGAGTAGTTTCGTTCTTTGTAGGTCAAATTGGCAAACTTGGTAGCAGAAAATAAGGTAGCTTAAATGTTTGGTAGTACGCTTATAGCACCGAGAAATACCTATTCGTTCTGGTCACTAAAAAGCTCTGGCTTCACCGGACACGCTAGCGCGCCACAAAGCAAAGTGTTAGAGCTCCAATGAAGAATATCCTACTTTCAACACTGTTTTTTCAGCTTTCTAGTAATTGTTTAGCGTGTTTGCCTGCCAACGGGGAAGAATTCGAAATTTCTGGAGAAATTGTTCCTGCTTTGTATAAAACAGAAGATTCATTGACGCACTATAGAGCGTTGAAGTTTGATAAAGCGGAATGCTTTGCCCCGGATGGGGAGTTTTCAGACAACGAAGTTTCTTTATCTCAAGTTCAACTTATTATTCCGGAAGAGCTGAAAATAGAGATTGGTAAGAAATATACAGTTCGTGGTACAGCTTTTCATTGGCATACGGGCCATCATTTTACTGGAGTTGTATTAAGCGTGAAAAATGCGGAAAAACTTTAACAAATTACTCCATTTGGTACAGCGGCCTGCGTTTTCTTGCGTATTCACTTATTAATTGTTGTGGTTAATCCTATTGAGAACGAAGTGGCGGATAGGCTTCATGCAATCGTTCAAGAGGTTTCGCCAAATATGCTTACAGCGAAAGATCTTGGTGGCATTATTAATGCGCTAAATGCTCACAATCTAGCGTTTGGATTAGATCATAAGGACTTTCAAACTATCATCGGCCTTACCAGAGAAGAGCTCAAAGTTATAGCCAGAAAGTTAAAGACGGCTGAATGGTAAATTACCTGATAGACAAAGGTATATCTACTTTATGGTTGGTCGTTATAAAATTTGCCGCTACTTTTAACGTTATATTTAATCAACGATAAATTTTCTAACCATAACAAAAGCATGTGTAAGTTGATATTCTTATGGTCTGGCTTACGAGCAGAGAGAATGAAGATAAAATTCAGTCTCTTAAGCGGTTATTGTAATCGACATTAGGTACTATTTTTTTCTTTGGTCAGTGTTATTGCTCAGTAATTTTGGGGTTCTGTTCGTGGCAGCTTTGGTATTACTTTGGTATTAGTTGTAGCGGTCTACTTGGGTACGCAATGCGGATTTTTTGGCAGGTTAAGCAAAAATGGTATTATTGGT
>CALMJT010000026.1 GCA_937864365.1 uncultured Alteromonadales bacterium
CGTAAGAAATCCAAAGCTTGATGAATATTTTTTAGAGCGTGTTGGTCGTTGATGGGCTTAGCTTTATTTTGTTTGCTGAGTTTTTGCTGATTATCGCCGAGCACAACGGGTAAATGGCCAAAAGTTGGTGTGATTGCGTTGAAACTCTGGTACAGCAGAATTTGATTTGCTGTTGTCGACAGTAAATCACAGCCTCTTACAATATGAGAAACTCCCTGGTCAATATCGTCGCACACAACCGCTAATTGGTATGCGTATAAATTGTCTTTACGTTTCAGTACAAAAACATCTTCTGGATTGGATACAACGGTTTCTAATCGACCTTGTATTAAATCGTTGATAGCCACAATTTCAGATCGCTCCGGTACAAACTTAATTGCGCTGGGGCTTTGTGTTGGTGGTGGATGTCGTAAACAATAACCGTCGTAGCGATTGTCTAATTCTTGTAAGCGTTGACGAGTGCAATTACAGCGAAATGTTCTCGATTTTTTAGTCAATATTTCAAGGTGATTTTCGTATAAATCATAACGGTGAGACTGATACACAACCTCGCCATCCCAGTGGAGGTGGTGTGCTTCGAGTGACGATAAGATTGCCTTGCTTGCACCGGCTTCTTCTCTTGGCGGGTCTAAATCTTCAATTCTAACCAGCCAACGTCCTTGATTGAATTTTGCATCAAGGTAGCTTGCTAATGCTGTCACCAAAGAACCGAAATGCAATTTACCCGAAGGAGATGGTGCAAATCGTCCACAGTAAGCGTTGTTTAAAGATGGATTTTTTAGTGTTTTTTGCACGATAAGTACGCGGAGCAAGTTGTTTGAAATTATTCTTAAAAGAATTCTAAAGTGCTTGTTTCTACACGGTACTGATTATTGAACGGCTGACTTAGCGAGAGCATTTAGAATCGCAGAAAAATATTAATAATGGATTCGTAAATTAAATGGAATGGAATAAAACGGAACATAATCACAGCAACGTCAGATTATAGAAATATTCAGTTGCTGTAATTAATAGAAACTCGAAAAACAGTTAGCTGCTAAGCATTAGCCGCCAATTTGTTTCTCGCGAATTTCATCGATGGTTTTGCAGTCTACACACAAGGTTGCAGTTGGACGTGCTTCTAAGCGACGAATACCAATTTCTACACCGCAGGTTTCGCAAAAACCGTAATCACCAGAATCGATTAACTCTAATGTAGAGTCGATTTTTTTGATGAGCTTGCGTTCACGATCACGTGTGCGCAATTCCAAGCTAAATTCCTCTTCTTGGCTGGCGCGGTCTGCTGGATCAGGAAAATTAGCAGCTTCGTCTTTTAAATGGCTCATCGTACGATCGACTTCTTCCATGAGCTCTGATTTCCAGGCTAGCAGAATAGTACGAAAGTGCTCTTGTTGAGCGTCATTCATATACTCTTCGTCTGGTTTAATTTGGTACGGCGCAACTCCGTATGATGTCACTTTGTCTGATGCAGATGAGTTTGGCATTCTTATACGCCTCTTTATAGAAATCACAGACCCGTGGATATTGGGTTTACTGAGGAATTTTCAAGCCTAAATTTTAGAGGCAGGGAAGCTACCAGAAAGATTTAATTTATGCTACAGATTTTTTTCGGTTATTACTGCTAAGAATTTAAATCTGTGTTTTAGTAACCAATTACGGTATTTTGAAGGCATATTTGTTGTTATTGCACCTGTATTGAACAATTTTTTATGAGATTTGATCCTCCTTTTAATCAAGCGACTTTAATTAAGCGATATAAGCGGTTTTTAGTGGATGTTGACTGTGGTAACGGGCAGCTCAAAACCATTCATTGCCCCAATACGGGTTCAATGCGTAATTGTATAGAATCCGAAAGCCGTTGCTGGTATTCGCTGTCGGACAATAAAAAGCGAAAGTATCCTGAAACCTTAGAAATTGTTACCACACCTTCGGGACACCTCGCCGGAGTTAATACTTCAAGGGCGAATAAGTTAGTTGCTGAAGCGATTGGCGACGGTGTTATTCGAGAATTACGCAGCTATAGTTCCATAAAGCCTGAAATAAAATGCCCCGAGTTGGACAGCAGAATTGATTTTTTACTGACCGGTCATAAGCGCGATCCCAGAGAATGCTACGTTGAAGTGAAAAGCGTGACTCTGCTTGGTGACGGTGGTGAGACAGAAAATCAGCAAATAAAGGAAGGAAGAGGCTTTTTTCCCGATTCAGTCTCGGAACGAGGGACAAAACACCTAAAAGCGCTTATGAACCTGGTTGATCGTGGCAAGCGAGCGGTGATCTTCTATTGCGTACAGCATTCGGGTATTGAAAGTGTTTCACCTGCCGATCGTATCGATAAGATTTACGGTGAAACCCTCAGAAAAGCAGTGGCTCAGGGTGTTGAAGTGTTATCTTATCGAGCTGAAATCTCCGATCGAGAGATTCGCCTCACGCGCCCATTACCGATCATTTTGTAAAAGCTTCTGATTAATCAATTTCCAACCGAATTAGTGGCATAAAGCCTTAAGATTTAAATACTGGATTAGCGCAAGAATTCTGAAGCGATTGAGCGGACTGCACATCCCTGTGCTGCTCAAAAATCTTAGTGAATCAAATTCCTGTCGGGCTCGACTCACATGTCACTGTGGGGCAATTAAGGTTACAGAGGTTTTTTGTGGCTTATTGTTGCGGATAAAGCTCACTGTGACCTTGTCTCCGGGCTTGTGAGCTTCAAGTACACTCAATAAATCATCCAGATTATCAATTCGAACTCCGTCTACAGCGGTAATAACATCGCCCAGCGTTGTTGCGCCCCAACGATTAGTCGCAATACCTTCAAGGCCGGCTTTGTTTGCAGGGCCGTCTCGAAAAACTCGCAAAATCGGTATGCCGGGTAGATTATTATTGCGCGCCCAAGATACAGGCGCCAATTCAATTCCCATTACCGGTCTCACCAAATGGCCGTATTCGATCAGTTCTGGAACGATTTTTTTCACCGCGTTAACTGGAATGGCAAAGCCAATACCAATACTGGCGCCATTGGGGCTGTATATAGCGGCGTTCACGCCAATGAGTTCGCCGTCGGAATTCAATAACGGCCCACCAGAATTACCGGGATTAATTGCGGCATCGGTTTGAATAACGTTTTGAATGGTTCGTTGATTCGGTGCTTGAATTTCTCGACCTAATGCACTGACCACGCCTGTGGTCAGTGTTGCATCAAGCCCAAATGGATTGCCAATAGCGAGAACTTTTCGTCCTACTTGAAGATTTTCAGAGTCGCCAACGGGGAGGGCTTTTAGGGCTTTTTTGGGCGCATCAATTTTTAGAACAGCAATATCTTTCTCAGGCGCTAAACCAACAACACTGGCACTCCACGCGCTTTGATCAGACAGTGTAATTGTGATTTCACGAGCACCATCAATCACATGGAAGTTGGTAACTATATGTCCTGAGTTATCCCAAACGAAACCTGTACCCGTACCCTGAGGACGACGAGTGACATTGTAAGAGTAGGGATCTCTAACCAAGGTATTATTGGTGACAAATACAACTGAAGGGCTTGCCGATTTGAATATTTCGATGTTGTTTAATTCGTCGTCGGTAAGTGCAAAAGCAGGCTGAATGCACAAGCTCAGCAGAAAAATACTAACCAAAAAGGTAAACGAGTGTAGTTTATTTGACTGTGAAGTATTTATTTTCATAGTACTTGGGTTCTTCGTTCAAATGGGAAAAGTCTGAATTGAGAGACTTGAGGCGATAGATTCGCCGTCGCAGATCAGAACCAACAGTTATAGTGGAATCCACCTGCAAGTGTGTTCTCAGCGTTATAGATAGGGGCGAGGGAATAAAATTCAAAAAAAGAGCCAGTCCAAATGGACTGGCTGAAAACCGTGATTAGCCTGATTAAGGAGAAGAGACCATGGAGTAAGGTTTCCTCTGTATCGAAACATTGTCTCGATGATTTAATGATAACAAATCTCATTTGCATGTAAAGTGTTTTTGCAAATTATTCTCATTTATTTTATTCGAGCGCACATTTACCGATAGACCTGCATTACGTGTGTAAGCGAACAGTGGGAAAAAGGCTAAACTGGCGATTGATGTAAGATTTGAATCCGTTGGCATCAGCGCCAAGACAAGGTCTGTCTATAGCGCTGTTGGCCAAGGTTTATGAATGAAGTGGAGTTACGTTAACGAAGACGTTAGTGTTCGGCAGCAAGCATGGCAGCGGCATTGCCCGACAGGTGTTTTACTTCGGCAACCAATTTAGCTTTGGTGTCTGGGCCTAGGTCATTCCAATGCCTGTCTTGAAGAGCGCCTTGCAATGCGTAGAGCATTACCTTAGACACATTAATGCCTCTTTTTTTGATGCGAACATACGCTTCAACGGCGCCGACTTCTTTGAGATCGTCGGTATTGTGTATACCTACAGCGTGAAGGATGTTTACAGAGGCAGCCCCGATATTCTTAAGGTGAATAAGGTCAGTATTGTTAACGTTCATAAATTAGCCTTTATTTATTATTATCGAGCTTAAAAATTATAAAAAGTACGAACTTTTTTGCTACTTACCCATATAGCGAATTGTTATGTTACACCTTAGAAAGTTTATGGGTAAATACTTGTTAAGGATTTTGCGATGCACAATCTTTTTCTGTTACCTAAGGTAGCAACACGGTTACAAGATGGCGGTTAAAGGTATGAAATTCGATGAATGTTGTGTAGGAAAAACCATATCCCACCTGGCTGAACCTGGCCCGGACAATCCGTTTGGCTGTTTACTTCATCCGAAAGTTTTACCTTCACTTAAAATTTTAGCAGATGCAGCAAAAAGTCAAGGTTTTGAATTGAAGGTTTATAGTGGTTTTCGCAGTTTTGATACCCAAATGACAATTTGGAATAGAAAGGCTGCGGGTGCACGGGTGATTTTAGACGCCAATGAAGAGCCAATTCCTTATGATTCTCTTAGCGGTTGGGAGCTAGCCCAAGCTATTTTGCGTTGGTCGGCGTTACCGGGCGCCTCTCGACATCACTGGGGTACGGACGTTGATATTATTGATGCCAGCGCCTGCAGTGAAGATTATTCTGTACAGCTGACCCAGAAAGAAGCTGCCAAAGATGGCATCTTTGGAGGCTTCCATCAGTGGCTAACAGGCTGGTTAATTGAAAATCCAGAGTGTGGTTTTTATAAGCCCTACACAAAACCAGTGTTTGCTAATGATCCACAGTTTGGTATTGCACCAGAACCATGGCATTTGAGTTTTGCACCTGCAGCACGGAGGTTCGAGGAGCATTTTGATTTGTCCTATCTGTACCGGTTAATTGAGGTATCCGATATTTTGTTGAAAGAAACGATACTCGAACACTTATCGGAAATTTACGAGAGATTCATCCGTGTGGGCTCAATGCCTAACCAAGTTGTGAATCATTAAGCTTGAATGAATATAAATAACTGCGGTTAAATTGCTGTGGCGAGTCTATCGGAACCTCTGATTAACCCAGAGGCTGCTGTAAATCATTCATGCTGGCATCGATTGCGCAAGAGACTTATCCTAAACACATCTGCCCTACAATTTCTAACACAGAGCCGCACATGCAACTGTTAAGAACCCAACAAAAGCCTGATCACCTAATTCATTTATGGGAAACCATTCGCGCTGAAGCTAAGCAAATGAGTTTGATAGAGCCAGAATTGGGCAGTCATTATCACTGTACTGTACTTAAACACGACAAGTTTAATCACAGCATTACCTACATATTGGCCGGACTTCTGGAAAGCACTGATCTTCCTGCAATGTTGGTGCGTGAAGTTTGCGAACAGGCTTTGTCGAGTGATCCGAGTATTGAGATCTCGATGTTGGAAGATATAAAAGCATGCGTTGATCGCGATGCGGCTTGCGATACCTACATTACGCCTTTACTTCATTACAAAGGTTTTCATGCCCTGCAATCCTACCGGATTGCTCATTGGTTATGGAAAGAAGGACGTAAACCGCTGGCGTTGTTTTTTCAACATCGTATCTCAGAGATGTTTGCCGTTGATATTCATCCGGCCGCACTGATTGGATCTGGAATTATGTTTGACCATGCTACGGGTATCGTCATCGGAGAGACTGCCATCATCGAAGATAATGTTTCTATGCTCCATTGTGTAACCCTCGGCGGCAGTGGTTGTGGGCGCGGTAAAAGACACCCAACCATTCGCCAAGGTGTGATGGTGGGAGCGGGCAGTAAAATCTTGGGTGATGTAGTCGTTGGCGAGTGCGCGAAAGTTGCCGCCGGAAGTTTGGTAAAAATGTCGGTGCCTGCCTACACAACCGTCGCGGGTGTGCCTGCAAAAATCGTTGGTAAATCTCAGAAAACTCAGCAAGCGCCGTCTCAATCTATGGACCAACAAATCTCCGCGTAATCTCAGTTCTAGTGTGAAAAATCGTCTTGGTCTAGACGATTTTTTACGCGAAATGGCAGCTATCGCTTATTGTGTCTCGCGTTGATATAAACATCTTGATAAACAATGCGCAATTTCAATGCCTCAATAGGTGAAATTTCGTATACTTTATCTTTAAGCATTAACGTCAGTGCTTATGCCGTGGAACGATTCTTACATAGTATTCAATAATGTTCGGAAACTCTAAAGATGCATGATCAGGGAATTGGCATGACTTCCCAGCGCACTCGCCAACGTCTTACCCAGAGACTGCGCGAGCAGGGCATCACCAACAATCGAGTACTCTCGATTATCGAATCGACTCCCAGACACCTTTTTCTCGACGAAGCGCTGAGTCATCGCGCCTATGAGGATACTTCTCTGCCAATCGGTCACGGACAAACACTTTCACAGCCTTACATTGTTGCACGTATGACTGAGATATTACTGGAACACGCGACCAGCAAAACCAGTGTGCTTGAGATTGGAACTGGCTCTGGGTATCAAACCTCAATCTTGGCGCAACTGTTTCAACAGGTTTACAGCATCGAACGCATCAAGCCGTTGCAAGACAAAGCTCGAAAGCGTCTTAGTCAGCTCAGTTTACGCAATGTCATTCTCAAACATGCCGACGGCCAGTTTGGTTGGCCGCAAGAAAAGACCTTTGGTGCCATTATCAGTACAGCCGCGCCAACAGAGATTCCTCAAGAATTACTTGATCAGCTTGAAGTGGGTGGCGTGCTAGTTATTCCCGTCGGACAAGAGCAACAGATTCTAACGGTGGCCAAGCGCCAGCCTGATGAGAGTATTTCTATTACTAAAATAGAACCCGTAAAATTTGTACCATTACTTGGCGGTGTAACACGTTAGACTCGTTACACCTTTAATGTGGCTGTTTAAATCTTCTGCTGTTTATCGTTTCAATTCATCCGCGTGGGAACTCCACGCTGTCGTTTTAACTCTCTCATTAATATCTACTTGGTATCAAGGACGACAGTTTCATGACCAAACTCTTTAAGCATTATTTTTTATTAGTAGTTCGAGGAATGGCCATGGGGGCGGCTGATGTTGTGCCCGGTGTTTCTGGCGGTACTATTGCGTTTATCTCTGGGATTTACGAAGAGCTTATTAACTCTTTAAAAAGTATTGGCCCAAAAACCGTATTGATTTGGAAAAACCAAGGCTTAAAAGCGGCCTGGCGATCCATCAATGGTAACTTCCTGTTGGCAGTTTTTGGCGGCGTTTTGATCAGTCTATTTTCGCTATCAAAACTGATAGATGTAGCACTGCATCAGTACCCAATTTTAGTTTGGGCTTTTTTCTGGGGATTAGTGGTTGCGTCGGTGTGGCATCTCGTTCGACAAATAAAGTTTGAAAATCTAACCATTTGGGCTTGGATGGCATTTGGTGCCTTTGTCGCATTGGGTATTTCCATCGCCAAACCGGTAGCTTTACCAGCCTATTGGTGGGTGCTAATGCTCGGCGGTGCTGTGGCGATATGCGCAATGATCTTGCCGGGTATCTCCGGCAGTTTTATTTTGTTGCTGCTGGGCTTGTATCCCATTTTTATTGATGCACTTGCCACCTTTAATATTGTGTTGCTGGCGAGCTTTGGTGCCGGATGTGTAATAGGCTTGATATGTTTTTCTAGGCTCTTGTCCTGGTTGCTTGCACGGTATCATTATCAAACTCTGGCTTTGTTGACCGGATTTTTAATTGGCTCCCTCAATGTAATATGGCCTTGGAAACTTGTGCATGAAGTGCGTGTCGATCGACATGGTGATGCAATACCGGTCGTTCAAGAAAATGTACTACCCAATGTATACGCAGAAGTATCTGGACAAGCATCCTACTTAACCGAGGCACTCATATTAGCTTTTTTCGGTTTTGCACTTGTTCTATTTATTGAATTTTTTTATAAGAAATGGTCCTCAGCCACTCCAAATAGTCACTAAGGATAGATCAAAAGGTGCCTACTGAAATCAAGAAAAGGAAAAGTAAACCTGTAAATATCAGTAAAACGTCTTTTTGGTACCTTCTTTTTTATTTTTTTTTAGAATTTATCTTAATAGACCGCCAAGTTTTAAGCGGTCTCAAGCATATAATCGTTATATCGCGATATTCTAAAAGAGAATTATTTCACACTATCGTTGTTCAATGTTGGTGCTTTTATGTGCGGTAGGATGTTCAAGATCTTGATCATCCCGCTGATCATAACGGGATGCAGTTCACCTTCTCGGCCGGCAAAAGTGATTGAATTATCGCAACCACCGTCTAGAAATGTCACAACTCATGTTGTTTCGAAAGGCGAAACGCTATATTCAATCGCTTGGAGATACGGACTTGATTATAAAGGTTTAGCAAGAGCTAATAAAATTGGCGCCGATTACTACATTTACCCCGGCCAAGTATTGAATTTGGTCTCATTACCCGAAAAACCTAGCCCTTCCAAGAATACCCACACACAAAGTGTAGCTAAATCACGGTCTGCTACTTCCAATAATGATTCTGGTGTCAAAAAGGCGACACCGCCTCGTTCAAAACTGTTAACGCGATCACCCGCTCAACAAAATTCGCAAACCACCTCAAATTCTTCGGTCAACTGGGTTTGGCCCTCTCATGGAGCGATCGTTCGGCATTTTCGGGTTGGAGACCCCGAAGGTGAAGGGATTGATCTTGTGATGAAAAAGGGAGATTCTGTTGTTTCCGCCGCAGACGGTACCGTGGTCTACGCGGGTGAAGGACTTAGAAGATATGGCAAACTTCTCATTATAAAACACAACAAACAGTTCCTCAGCGCATACGCGCACGCCGATCGAATTCTGGTTGACGAAGGGAGCCAAGTTAAAGCAGGTCAGAAGGTTGCCGAAATAACTTCCGAAAGGATTAGTCAACCAAAGCTGTATTTTGAAATTCGTGACGGTGGTAAACCTGTCGATCCGTTGCGGTTTCTACCCAAAAGGTAGTGTGTTTCGAATGTGCTTTAGCGGTAAGTCCAAACAACAATAATATTTATAGGACTTCACATCCCAAAGTCAGGGTGTCACAGAATAAGAGTGTTGGTGAGCTCTTTAGTATTAATCAAATAAACAGGGCTAAGATCATGGCAGTGACTGTACATAATTCTAATATTAAAGCTGACGATAACTTGTTTGTTGTATCCGATTTAGACGCCAACTTCATTGACGTCGATAATGATGATGATTCTGCTGATGAAGTTTTTTCTCATCATTCAAAAAAGTCTTTTGGCGACGAATCAGACGAAATTGCTAAAAATCTAGACGCAACTCAGCTATACCTCAATGAAATTGGTTTTTCCCCGCTTTTATCCGCTGAGGAGGAAGTTTTCTTTGCGAGAAAAGCTTTGAAAGGCTGCGAGGGTTCTCGCAAAAGAATGATAGAAAGTAATTTGAGATTAGTGGTAAAAATCTCTCGACGTTATGTTAACCGCGGACTTGCCTTACTAGATTTAATTGAAGAAGGTAATTTGGGTTTGATTCGCGCGGTTGAAAAGTTTGATCCCGAACGTGGATTTCGTTTCTCTACTTACGCAACTTGGTGGATTCGTCAAACCATCGAGCGCGCCATCATGAATCAAACGCGAACCATTCGTTTACCGATTCATGTGGTAAAAGAGCTTAATGTGTATTTGCGTGCGGCTCGTGAGTTATCGCAAAAACTCGATCATGAGCCTACACCCGATGAAATTGCGACCTTGCTAGAAAAGCCGGTCGAAGATGTTGAAAAAATGCTGAAGTTAAACGAGCGTGTAACATCAATGGATGTACCACTTGGTATTAACTCAGAAAAAACATTAGCCGATACCATTCCAGATCATCAACATTCTGATCCGTCTTCAATGTTACAAGACAGCGATCTGTGCAACAGTTTGGATAATTGGTTAGGTGAGTTGACCGAAAAACAACGAGAAGTTATTGCTCGCCGATTTGGTCTTCGTGGCTATGAAATGAGTACGTTAGAAGAGGTTGGTAAAGAAATTGGGTTAACTCGCGAGCGTGTGCGCCAAATACAAGTGGAAGCATTAAAACGCCTACGCGATATTCTTGAACAACAAGGTCTTGATGGCGAATGCTTGTTTAGCCTTTAATTCACATAAGGGATATTGAGTTAATTCATAGCCAGTCAATCTTAGTTCCCTAAATTAACAAAATTTGAAGCCGCTTTTTGCGGCTTTTTTTATGGTTTTATTTTTGGAAATCTTTAATCCAATTCTGAAAGGGTCATTAATAAGCCCTTTGGCGCTTAATTCCGCTAATTAATTTCTCGCATCACAAGTCAAACTTATGAAGGCATCTAAGCTCATTGTTGATCGTAAATAAAGGCACGGCTTTTGGTGTTTTTAACACTCTAAAAATCCTCGAACAATTATTGGTAGTGGTTGCATTCTAAAGATTGCCAACAGGATACGTTTTGATGGTGGTTGATTGTCGATAAAAAAGCAGTAGGATGCCTTTTTTGAAACATTAGCCTTGCAGATTATGTCTACCAAAAAGCCTAGCCAGAATTTTTCCAATGTAACCTACTCCTTTTCGGCGATTGGTGTCGTTCACTCGTGTTTTAAAGAAAAATTTGCGACGCCGCGACAAAGTGGTTTGGTGGCAGAGGCGACCGGAGTTATTGAGCTGTTAGAGCCGTTTAACGATCCAAACGCGGTGTTGGGTCTTGAACAGTTCAGCCATTTATGGGTGCAGTTTGTATTTGATCAAAGTATGAAAACACCTTGGCGTGCAAAGGTGCGTCCACCAAGACTGGGTGGCAATGCTACGTTAGGCGTCTTTGCGACACGCGCACCGGTGCGTCCAAATCCTATTGGTTTGTCGGTAGTAAAACTCGACTCCGTAGAGGTTAAGCCCAATCAGGTGCTGCTGCATGTGAGTGGTTTGGATATGGTTGAGGGAACACCGGTTCTAGACATAAAGCCCTACATTCACTACGCAGATTCTATTCCTAACGCGCGCTCTGGCTTCGCCGATACAACGCCTGCTAAATTGCCGGTCGTTTTTTCTTCTGAGTTAAAAGAATCATTAACAGATTCCTGTGAATACAACCGATCCTTAATTGCGTCGATATTAGGTTTAGATCCACGTCCGCAGTATCATCAGTTTGATGAATCTCGTATTTATACTGCCAATATTGAAAACGTTGACGTGAGCTGGGTTTATCGACTTACAGAGGGGGATCAGTGGCAGATTGAAGTGATTGCGTTGAAAAAACTGAAGATTTGAGAACTAAGTTTTTTTGATAATTAATTGAAAAAATTATTGTGGGAATACTAAAAAGAAGATTACCAACGACATACGTGCAGATATTGTCTGTCGTTGGATCGAGTCTGGTAAAGCTTAACGCTCTAGATACTGCAACTTGCCTTTAACGCCATCCCAATCTGCGGCATCGGGAAGTGACTCTTTCATCTCTGTAATGTTTGGCCATACTTCGGCCAATTCTGCATTCAGTTCAAGGAACGCAGCTTGATCTTCTGGTAGTTCATCTTCCGAGAAAATAGCATCAACAGGGCATTCGGGTTCACACAACGCACAATCGATACACTCGTCTGGATGAATTACAAGGAAATTTGGGCCTTCGTAAAAACAGTCTACAGGGCAAACTTCCACGCAGTCGGTGTGCTTACATTTAATACAGTTTTCGCCAACGACGAAGGTCATGGTGGGCTCCAATAACTATCTGCTAAATTTCGAGCGGGGCATTCTATCAAGAGTCGATAAATTTTTGCACGTGCTTTTTCCAGTAATGTTTATCGACCTATTGAATAATTATAAACTTTTATGGTAAATGAAAATTATTAGCAATTGGGTGTCAGCTTGATTTTAACTTTCGCTTTAATGCATAGATCAAATCCAACGCCGCTTTTGCTGTGAGCTCATCAGGATCAAGTTTTTCTAGCTCGGCAATAATTGGATGTGGCGCGCTGCTGAAAAAATCTCCCTGAAAAAAGTCAGTCTTTTCATTATGACTTGGTGCTGCGATAACTTTGGGTGGAAGGTTATTCACCGCCGTAGAACCCGCTTCTAACAGCGCCAATTGCTGTTTTGCAATGGCTAATACTGGCTGCGGGATTCCTGCGAGCTTGGCAACTTGTAAACCGAAACTCTGATTTGCGGCACCGCGTTGAATGTGATGTAAAAACACCAAATTATCGTTGTGTTCGGTTGCGTCTAGGTGAACGTTTGCTACGGTGGCGATTTGCTCTGGCAGCTGAGTTAGCTCGAAATAATGGGTAGCAAACAAGGTGAATGCCTCGATTTTTTCTGCTAAATAATGCGCGCAAGCCCAAGCCAATGACAGGCCGTCAAAGGTGCTGGTGCCTCGTCCAACTTCATCCATTAACACTAAGCTGCGATAGGTTGCATTGTGCAAGATGTTGGCAGTTTCAGTCATTTCCACCATAAACGTTGATCGACCGCCGGCAAGATCGTCAGACGAACCAATTCGAGTAAAAATTCTATCGACAATACCAATGCGCGCACTCTGAGCAGGAATAAAACTGCCCACATGTGCCAGCAAAGTAATCAAGGCATTTTGGCGCATATAGGTACTTTTACCGCCCATGTTTGGGCCGGTAATAATGAGCATGCGTTGATGCTCATCCAAACTTAAATCGTTGGCTACAAACGGCGTATCAATCACTTGTTCGACAACTGGGTGTCGGCCACCAACAATGTCTAAGCCCGGCGTTGTTTCTAATTTGGGTCGACAGAAATTCAGCGACAATGCGCGTTCTGCCAAATTGGTTAACACGTCCAGCTCGGCAACCGCGGCGGCAGAGATTTGTAAATTAATGAGATCTTCATTAATGATTTCTAGCAGCTCATCGTAAAGCGCTTTTTCTCGTGATAGCGCTCTACTCTTGGCAGAGAGTGCCTTATCTTCAAACTCTTTAAGCTCAGGCGTGATAAACCGTTCGGCATTTTTCAACGTTTGTCTGCGCAGATAGTCTGCTGGCGCTGAATCCGATTGGCCGCGACTGATTTCAATGTAGTAACCGTGTACGCGGTTGTAGCCGACCTTCAACGTACTGATTCCCGTGCGGGCTTTTTCTCGCTCTTCTAAATCTACTAAGAACTGTCCGGCATTGGTACTCAATGATCGGAGTTCATCGAGTTCGCTGTCATAGCCATTGGCAATTACGCCGCCTTCTCGAATCACCACTGGTGGATTTTCTTCGAGCGCTTTACTCAGTAGCTCAACAATTTTTGGAAACTCAGCGATCTCGCTGCTTAGACTGTGCAATTTTGCAGACGCATTCAGCGTTTTTAGATCCGTTTGCAGGCCAGGATAGACCGCTAAACTCGCGCACAGTCGAGACAAGTCTCTCGGTCGAGCAGAGCGCAGCGCCACACGGCCTAAAATACGTTCTAAATCACCGATATTTTTCAGTGACTGATGAATTGATTCGTAATGATAGTTTTGCGACAAGGCCTCAATAGCATCTTGGCGCTCCGTTAAAATCGCTAGATTTTGCAGCGGACGATTCAGCCAGCGGCGTAACAATCGGCTACCCATGGTGGTAGCGCTTTTATTTAAAACCGAGTAGAGAGTATTGGATTCTTCACCCGATAGATTCAAATCGATCTCTAGGTTACGACGAGTTGCGCCATCAAGGGCCACGGCTTCATCGCGATCTTCATGTTTTAACGAGCGAATATGTGGCAGCGATGTACGCTGGTTTTCTTGGGCATAAGACAGTAAGCAACCGGCGGCACCAATGGCTGCGTGCAGATTTCCACAGCCAAATCCCGATAAGTCTTTGGTGGCAAACTGCTCACAAAGCAATCGATTAGCCGTGTCGTAGTCAAACTCCCAAGGTGGGCGAGGTCGCTGACCACGCGTTTTCGGCGGCAGGTACTGGCCACCTAAATCTTCCGCAAACAATATTTCGGCGGGCTTTAATCGCTCAACTTCTGCCAATAATGCTTCTTCACCGAAGACCTCTAAAACATGGAAGCGACCACTGCCAATGTCTAAGGTGGCAATTCCAAAACAGTTATCAACAACATTGACAGCGACTAATAAATTGTCTTTATTTTCGTTCAATAAAGCTTCATCACTAACCGTACCCGGAGTGACTACCCGCACAACCTTTCGCTCAACTGGGCCTTTGCTTTCGGCGGGATCACCTACCTGCTCGCAAATGGCAACCGACTCGCCCAAACGAACAAGCTTCGCTAAATAAGCCTCCGCTGCGTGAAACGGAACACCGGCCATGGGAATTGGATTGCCGCCAGTTTTCCCGCGAGCGGTCAGGGTAACATCTAATAGCTCGGATGCTTTTTTGGCGTCATCAAAAAAGAGCTCGTAGAAATCGCCCATACGATAAAACACCAATTCGTGCGGGTGCTCGGCCTTGATGCGCAGATATTGCTGCATCATGGGCGTGTGGTGAGACAAATCGGTGGTATCTATCGAGGAGAAATTTTGCGCGTTTTGGAGATTTTGTGGGTCCATAAAGACAATTTGATTGTTTACTTGGAATGAATGATCGCAATTTGCGACCGGTTCCGCTCAAGGTTTACTTGAGCTCGAAAATAAAAGCACGATAGTCTAACGTATCTCGTACATATACTCACTGATGGAAACTAATCTCAGAGACGCGCTTCTCAGCGCGTCTCACCGAAGTACTGATAGGGAACCGATAGTTTAAATTATGAAATCAATGACAGAATCTCTTGCCCAACAATTGGGAAACATGTTGTCAGAAAAAAGTTTGACCTGTACTACGGCTGAATCCTGCACAGGTGGCGGTATCGCTGCGGCAATTACCGAAATTCCAGGCAGTTCTCTGTGGTTTCAATTAGGGTGGGTGACTTACTCTAACCAGGCAAAAATCCAGCAATTAGGTGTAAACGAAGAAACATTAAATACACATGGCGCCGTCAGCGAGGCGGTTGTTCAAGAAATGGCTGAAGGTGCTTTGAGGGTCTCTGGCGCCGATTTTTCAGTCGCAGTCAGTGGTGTGGCGGGGCCAACCGGTGGCAGCAAAGAAAAACCCATAGGAACGGTTTGGATTGCCTGGAGTTCAAAAAGTGATCGTCAAACGATCAGTAAACATTTTCACTTTAATGGCGGCCGAGCAGAAGTTCGTCGTCAGACTACTATGGCCAGCTTACGTGGTTTAATCGAATTGGTACCGGGCAAAGGCTAGTTAAAAACACTGTATAAATAAACAATAACTGTTTTCTTATACAGTGTTTTATGATAGCTTAAACTAACTGAATTCAGTCGCTTGTGTTCACTTATCGGTGCCATATTTTGTAAGCTACGGTTTTCGATACTCTAACCTTAAAGAACCAGCGCAGCATATGAAACGAACAAACGTTAAACCCACGAGGATATCAATGGACGCCAATAAAGAGAAAGCACTCGCCGCGGCTTTAAGCCAAATTGAACGACAATTTGGTAAAGGTACGGTCATGCGCATGGGAGATCGCGAGCAGCACAACATTCCCTCGGTTTCTACAGGCTCTATTGGTTTGGATTCTGCGCTGGGTATTGGTGGGTTACCTAAAGGTCGTATCGTTGAGATATACGGCCCAGAATCTTCGGGTAAAACGACCCTCACATTGCAAGTTATTGCCGAAGCTCAGAAACAAGGCGGTACTTGTGCTTTCATTGATGCTGAGCACGCGCTGGATCCTATTTACGCTGAAAAGCTCGGGGTTAATGTTGACGATCTTATCGTTTCCCAGCCAGACACCGGCGAACAAGCTCTTGAAGTTGCCGATATGCTGATTCGCTCAGGTGCTGTTGATGTTCTCGTGGTTGACTCTGTTGCTGCGTTAACACCAAAAGCCGAGATCGAAGGTGAAATGGGCGATCACCACGTAGG
Organism: uncultured Alteromonadales bacterium; assembly: GCA_937864365.1. GTDB lineage: Bacteria > Pseudomonadota > Gammaproteobacteria > Pseudomonadales > Cellvibrionaceae > Sessilibacter. Next base: position 16,270 of record CALMJT010000026.1, read on the forward strand.
TTTGCAGGCGCGTCTTATGTCTCAGGCCTTGCGTAAAATTACGGGTAACATCAAGAACGCTAACTGCTTAGCGATTTTCATCAACCAAATTCGTATGAAAATTGGTGTGATGTTCGGCTCTCCAGAAACTACCACCGGTGGTAATGCACTGAAGTTTTATGCCTCTATACGGTTAGATATTCGCCGAATCGGCTCGGTAAAAGAAGGCGAAGAAGTCATTGGTAGCGAAACCCGAGTAAAAGTGGTTAAAAACAAAGTTGCTCCGCCGTTTAAACAAGCAGAATTCCAAATCCTTTACGGTCAGGGTATTAACCTGTTGGGTGAAATAATCGACTATGGCGTAAAACTCGGTTTAATCGATAAGTCCGGCGCTTGGTACAGTTATCAAGGCGATAAGATTGGCCAGGGTAAAAATAACTCCATGCGCTTTTTGCGTGAAAATCCAGAGATTGCTAAAACTATTGAGTTACAAATTAGAGAAAAATTATTACCTGAGACAAGTAGAGAAGATGACGCCGTCGAGGTTGATGAAGAGTCTTCTGAAGTTGAAGAATAATATTAAGATTACTGATTGAGTCACCCATGAGTTAATCAGAGTATTTAATAGACTTTCATTAGTAAAAAGCCGACTTTAAATGTCGGCTTTTTTATTGATAAGAAACTCTAGGAACCTCTGATTAACTCATCCTTGATTTAATCAGAGGGAAGAAATTGAAAATGTGATTTCCAATTTCTTCACAATTTCAATCACTTACCGTTCTTGAAATTGGCGACACATCCTTGTGTCGCGAGAAACTCTAGGTTAATCAGCGTCTCTCATAAGCAATCGAGCGTTTGAAAAATATGAAGTAGCATGTTTAATTTTGCAATTCGATTCAATCAAGGATAAGTTAGCCAGAAATTCCTATTGTATTAAATTGATTAATTGAGCATCGAATCTCGTGCCCAAAGACCTTAAGCAAACAACAGACTTACCTAAAAAGTTTACCGATTACGCAATTTATTTGTTATCGCGTCGTGATTACTCGACCTCGGAATTAACAAAAAAGCTGCACAATAAGTTTGCGACAGATGATGAGAGTGGGCAAACGACAGAAGACTTTTACAATGCCCTTCAGCATTGCCTCAACAAAGTTATCGAATATGGCTACGTCAATGATGAGCGCTACAGCGAAGCCTTTGTTCGTAGCAGTAGCACAAAACTTCGCGGGCCACTGCGTATTCGTAATGAGCTCAAGCAAAAGGGGCTGGCTAATCATCACATCGCTAGCGCATTAGAAACTGATACTATCGATTGGTTTGAGCTGGCGAAATTAGCGTTTGACCGAAAATTTGGACCAGATAGTAGAGAGCAAATTAAAACGGATCCAAAATTAAAGGCGAAATGTTACCGTTATTTGTCGTACAGAGGTTTTACCTCGGATCAAATCAGTTACGCATTAGATGCAACCGAATAAAATATGCTTTTTTGATATTAGTCGTCTTTAAATTATCGCATTTCGAATAAATAAGTTTTATTCCAATCGTTATTTTACAATCAATATAAAATTTCCCGTCTATAAAAAATATCGTATGTGCAAACATTATTTGCACGTATCTTTAAAATTCTGATAACAACCCGGTATAAAACCAGAGTCAGCCCTCTTTATAAAATTACTAATAATGCCTGAAATTTCTAAATAGAACCTCTGATTAACTCATGAGGGTTAATCAGAGGTTCCTAATTTAATAGGTATTAATGGTTAGTTTAGAGTTTGTACTTCATTAAAGACCCAATTTTTGATCTGTGACAAAAAAATACAGTAGTTGGAATTTTAACAAGCTACAGTTACCGTTGTTCAGATATGAGTTTATTTTACAAATATGTTGGTTGCATTCTTTGTTCAGATTTTTGGGGTAAAAATATTTAAAGCTGACTAATGTAATTAAAGTAATTAACGTGACCGGCATGACTATAGTGACATATATTTATTTGAATATTTTTAACTGATTGTAAAATGTGTGGGATTACTCGGAAGCGTATTGAGCTTGTAATAAATGAAGTTTGCCGCCGTAATTTAAGAATTATTTTTTAATGTTTTTAATAGGTAAAATGAACAAGTTAATAATTGTTAATGAAATATCACAAAATAAAATAAAGTTCATTTTTTAAAGTCGCAAATGTAAATTCCAGGGAGATAACAAAAGCTCTGGAATATTTATTACAAATTGTTTTTGCTCGCAAGAACAATAAGACGCTAGGTCGGTCTTAGATGTAAGTAAAAAATATGTTGAGTTTTTATGGTAAAAAACACTCTCTAAGACTGATTTTTTCTCCATGCTATAAAAAAGGCTAACCCATAACCCCTTATAACATGATGAGGGTTTGGTAATTTAAATCACCGTAACTAATTGAAATTAAAGAAAAAATAAGACATAAATTTTTCAATTTATTCCCTTCGATGTCATCGTCGAAGAGTAAATCAAAGGTTTCGATAGTTTGTATATAACATTAAATAAGTGAACGTATTTTTGAACGTTAATTTAATTTGGTAAAAATTAGAAAATTAATAATATGTAACCGAAATTACATAAATTTATGTAAATGAACAGGCTTACAATCTAGGCTGTTATTCCTGTCAGTATTGAGGCTAATCAATGAGTAAATATACTGCGCGCCTTAATCAGCTAGGGTAATAAATCCTCAGTCGATCAATCTCACGAGCATTTAATTCACTTCTTAAGTCTAAATTTCAAATTTAATTTGAAATCAATGGACGCAGTTTTATATTTTTGAATGAATGTTTTTTTGATGGCTAAGATTGGTTGATTACAATGTGAAGTAATGCTTTCGTATTAATAATAACTTTTATTATTCATTATTGTGGTTTGTTTTATTTAAATTAAAAAATTCTTTGTGAATTGATTCAAAAAAAATATTTTATTAAGAGTACAGAATGTTTTTTATAAATATAATGCGCAACCTAACTGTCAGACAGTTAAAAATAGAAGTTTAAATTTTTTCTAATAAAGCATTCTTTTATTTTTGTTCATCTTGTTACTGTAAACTATCGGTCATAAATTAGTCCTACACTCCGATACAAAAAATAAAACGGTGATAAGTATCTCTGTGCGCAAATAAATCTAAGTTTATTTTGATTAAGTGGTCAAAATCGTTTCGAATAATAATAAATAGACTCAAATTTTATTAAATTTATTAAATAGCTTTGGTCTGTATAAAAATTTAGTTGCACTAACTGTATTGTTTAGCCTTGT
>CALMJT010000027.1 GCA_937864365.1 uncultured Alteromonadales bacterium
CACACTCCCTCTAAAACAATTAATTCGGTTTTTAGGTTTATTTTTAAGGTTTATAAGGAGTGTGAAATGGCGAAAAAACCTGCTGCTCGTATCGGCGATATGCATATTTGCCCAAAAGCTCAACCGGGGCCTGTACCCCACGTTGGTGGTCCCATTGTGCAAGGCTCTGGTAATGTGATTATTGGTGGTAGTCCCGCCGCACGCGTGGGTGATATGGCTGTGTGCATTGGCCCGCCCGACAAAGCCTCGTCGGGTTCGGCCACGGTGTTTATCAACGGTAAAGCGGCTGCTCGAATGGGCGACTCCAGCGCCCATGGCGGTATCATTGTCAGCGGTTGCCCAACGGTAATTATTGGTGATGGCTCCAGCCGAGCAGAAGGCACCGTGATTGCGCCAAAAAAATCCGGCCCGAGCGACCATCTACCCAAACCTCCGGCCACCAAAGAAGAGGCCATACAACGTTTAAACCAAGCCGCCGCAAAAATCCACGAATGCCGCGAAACCCAGCAACCCTTGCCGCGCTCGCCGTTCAGCACCGAAGACAAAATGCGTATTGTGCAAAACAATAAACCCGAACGCTTTATTGCCCGAATCGTAAAAACCCGCTACGCCACCGATGAAGGTACCATCGGTTACCTGCCCAAAGGTGCAACCACCAGTACCTACTGGACCACCACCTTTACCCAAATCGAATTTGCCGATACCGACGCACAGTTAATCGCCAAAGCGTTAGGGCTGGATTACGACCCAAAAAGCGATTACACCCTGTTGTTAATCAACCAAGAGCAAGCCTTCGCAGAAGGTGATATGGTGAGTTTTATACCCACCTACGAAAATCTGGGTGGCTTTGCCGAAAAAGAAATTGCCGAAGACTTTGAAGGCCAAGAACATCTCATTGCGCCCTGTATGACCGAGGAATATAGCCAAGGTTATGAGCACATCGTGCATACAGCAAAACAAGAAGGAATAAATTTAGATGACAAAGATATGTTTAACAAACATGCTAAAAACTTGGGTTTTGATGACGATATGCGGCATATTTTAAGGGTGCGTCATCAAATGAGTAAAAAATTAGGTGCCAATGAACAGTTTTTGGGTAACGGTATGACTAAAGATAATACCGCCACAAATCCGGTCACACCCTTTGGCGAACCTAAAACCGGTCAAGAATACGGCCCTATAGAAACCTTTACCTACGATAAAAACCCCAAAACCCTAGGTGTATTAGAGCGAGCGGGCATTGTTACTCGCATTCCCCTAACAAGCGTGTAAGGAGCAAATAAATGAGACAATTTTCTGACATCAACCCACTCACCATTGCTCAAGATCCGCGTGTGGTGGCCACTATTCAAGACGACCGAAACGAACACAAAACCTATTATTTTTTAATCGATCACGATTATATGCTTATCTCTAACGCGACCTATTTCACCAACAAAAGAACCGGTGAAAGTAAATGGCTACATTATCAAATTGAATTCCCCAAACAGGGTTTAGTGTGGTTTTTAGATTCCATGCAACACCGATTTTTTAAAACCGAGGCCGAAGGAGGTTTACCCAAGGGTGTGTTTCACGATAAAACCGTGATTAACGGCGAACGTATAAAGCTCAGCCGAGACTTTAATGCCGACGGTAATCGCGGCGGTGGTTATTCTTTTATTACCTTAGATCGTAAAGAGGATACCTATTTCGCAAAAGAATACTCTTTTACCGACCAATTTTTATTTAACGGCGGTTTAATCGAAATATTGCAAGATATCGCCGATAAAATTCAGCGTGGTGAGTTGTAAATTGCCATGCGTGAATTTGACGAGATTAACCCACTCACCATTGCTCAAGATCCCCGAGTGGTG
>CALMJT010000028.1 GCA_937864365.1 uncultured Alteromonadales bacterium
TCAGCTTAACAGGCTTAAATCAAATTGCTCGTAGACTACAATACTATTATCAATCTCACGGCTTATTTTTAGCGCAAGTATATTTGCCTGCACAAGATGTCAATAACGGTGTTGTAAAACTTGCGATTTTAGAAGGTGTGCAGGGTGATATTGTTACTGAAGGAGCGAAAAAATATTCTACTGCTCTTTTAGAAAAACCATTTGAGAAAAATAACGGTCAAAAAGTCGATGAAAAATTTATCGAAGAGGGTATTTATTTATTAAATGACCTTCCTGGTTTGCGTGTTGCGGGCTCTTTTTCAAGCGGTAAAAATGTTGGTGAAACCACGTTAAATATTGATGTTCTTGACGAAAAAAGCGCGAGCTATGCGGTGCGAGTCGATAACCATGGCTCGACTTTTACGGGCGAAAATAGACTCTTTGGTTTTGCAGATTGGAACAACCCTTTTGGTTTAGGTGATCATATTAGTCTTGGTGTGCAAAAATCATTTGAGCCGGATGAATCAGAGTTATTGCAATTTGCCTATGACCTCCCAGTCTGGGGAGTAAGAACACGGGCTCGCTTTGGACTTGATTATACTGACTTTAGCGTTGTGAGTGATGACGAAGGGCTTAACAATCTTGGTCTTTCAGGTAAAAACACGATTATTTCTACCGGTTTAGATCACAAATTTATCCGTAGCCGTACTACAAATTTACTGGGTTCTGTATCCGTCACCAGTAAAGAGACAGAGTTTACTGCAAATACCAGTGTACCACTGGCCAATGATCACGCTATTGGTTTAACCCTTGGGTTGGTTGGTGATCGGCTTTCTTCAAAAATCCGTGCGTTAAATGCTTTTAATGTTAATTTGTCGTACGGAAATCTGATTGGTGACGTAGAAGAGGGAGAACCTAATGACTATTATAAGTTTGAGGGGACCACGACTAACTTCTTCTTCTTACCAATTCCTTTTTCTCAAGGAAATACTCGTCTTTTAGTTAAAAGTAATTGGCAATACTCCGACCGGCCGTTGCCATCATTTGATCAACAAACTCTTGGTGGTGCCCAAGGGGTTAGGGGCTACACTGTTCGAGATTTTACCGCTGATACTGCTTTCTATCTTGGATCCGAATGGTATTTAAACTTACCCAAAGCCATTAATTTTAAGTTTCCTGCCGGTGGTCGGTTAGGCGACTATCTGCAAACGGCTTTATTCTACGATTATGCATATGGTCTACAGGAGCTGCCAGAAAGTGCTCGTGAAGAAGATACAGAAAGTAGCGTAACGTTAACCTCGGCTGGCCTTTTATTTAAATTTAATTATCTCAATCAATTTAGTTCGCAATTAAGTATTGCTAAGCCCGTTGGGCAGTCAGAAAAGATAAACGATACTTTAGAAAACCCAGATGATATTCAGATTTTTGCCGACTTTACTTATTTCTTTAAATAATTAAGACGCAATTTTTGTTTGCTCAGTGAATTTAAATTACTGAGCGAGCTTTGAAATCATTGGATCGATTCAAAAAGTCTCTCGATATTCAGTAGCGGCATTGAGTCATTAAATAGTTAATTAAGTACGTATTTTTAGCATAGTAAAAACTGCCTTTATATCAAGTTTATTACTGTGAAAAATTCAAATTTAGAGATTTGAAATAATGGAACAAATGGATTCGTTAATAAAAGATTCTGTAAATAAAAAACGCATTTTAAATAATACTAAAGGCTCGTTAACTTTTAAGTTGGCTAACGGAGTTTGGCGTAAGCGTTTTCCTTCTCGTTTGGCGGCTGGGATTTTTCTTGCGAATTCAATTGTTCCTATCGCAATGGCGGGCCCTACTGGTGGTACCGTTGTTGGTGGTCAAGGTAATATTAATTACGGTGGAAATACTACCCAGATTAATCAGAATACGAATAATCTAGTCATTGATTGGACCAGTTTCGATGTAAACACCAACGAAAGCGTAATCTTCAATCAACCTACCTCCCAATCTATTGCAGTAAATAACGTACTTAACAATCAGGCCAGTACTATTTCTGGTTCCATTCAAGCAAATGGCTATGTAGTTTTAGTCAATTCATCGGGTGTTATTTTTACGGAATCATCGACCGTTGATGTCGGTGGGTTAGTTGTCAGTGGTTTAGCAATAAATACCGACGCTTTTCTTAATGGTGAGTTTGATTTTAAAGCGGTTGAAAATGGTGATGGATTTGTTGTTACCAGCGGGGTAATTAATGCTGCTAGTGGCATCGTATTGCTTGGTGAATCTGTAGAAAATACCGGTACTTTAATCAGTGCCGGTGTTGTGAATCTAACGGCTGCAGATGAAGTTCTTCTTACTTTTGACGAAGGCGGCGTTATCGGTTTAAAGGTTAAAGAAGAGCTTTTAACCAACGATTTAGGCGTAGATGCGGCCGTTCTTAACACCGGTAAAATTGAAGCGGGCTCTGTTGTTTTAGATGGGCGAGTGAGTGCTGATCTTTTTGCAAGAGCGGTAAATAACGAAGGAATTATTAAAGCCGGTGGTATCGATACCAGTGGCGGAAAAATTCGTTTAACCGGTATTGGTAGCGACGTCATTAATACCGGAACACTAGACGCTTCTTCGGTAGTTCATGAAGGCGGTTCGATTCATGTCGAAGGTGACCGCGCAATTGTCGATGGCATTGTTGATGTTAGCTCGGTAGAGGCATCTGGTGGCCAAGTTCGAATTCTTGGTGATGCTGTTGGTCTTGTTGGGAATGCGAATATTGATGCCAGCGGTGCAACTGGCGGCGGAGAAGTATTAATCGGTGGGGATTACCAAGGTGCTAATCCTGATATTAGAAACGCAGAAGTTACCTACATTGGTAGCGATACCGAAATCAATGCAAGCGCTATCGAAAACGGTGATGGTGGCCGTGTAATTGTCTGGGCCGACGATACCACAAGATTTTATGGCGATATTAAAACCGAAGGTGGTAATGAAGTTGGCGACGGTGGCTTTGTAGAAACTTCGGGTAAACGTTATGTAGATCTGAGAGGGCAGGTTTCCGCACGAGCTGAAAATGGTACAGCAGGTCAATGGTTAATTGATCCGACTAATATCGAAATTGTTGCGTTTGACGATGTCAGTGATGGTAGAGATCCAGTTCCATCTACCGATGATGGTATGGGGAGCGTAGATTTTACTCCCGGCGTTACGGACACGAATTCTATTATTGTTGCTTCTAATATCACCGATGCCTTAAATGGTGGATCCTCCGTCGAGATAACTACGAATAGTAATGGGCCAGATGACGGTGATATTACGGTTTCTACTGATCTATTCGTAGATCCCACAAATGATGTGACCCTTACCTTAACTGCTGATAACAACATTAATGTTAATGCAAGTATAGGAATAGAGCCTCCTCTTGATCCTCTCAATCCTCCTGTTGGGAACGCGGGATCCGTCAGTGTCACGTTAACCGCAGTCAATAACGTCAATATTGGAAGCGACTCTACTGTTGTGACTGTCAGAACTCGGGGAGGTAATGTTACTGTTGATGCTGGCTCTGATGACGGCATGGGTGTGTTCTCTGGAGGAGGTGTAACTCTATTTTCGGGGTCTGAAATTAACACCGGTGGTGGAGATGGTTTAGACGCAGGTTCTGTAAGTATACGCACAGGCGGTGCTATTGATATATCTGGGAATATTGATACCTCTGGCTCTGACGGCATAGATAGTGAAAATGCTAGCGAGATCCCGGGTGGCGCAGGCCAAAATGCAGGTGATGTTTCGTTCATCTCATTTGAAAATGGGGTTAATGTATCAGGTGATATTACTGCCGACGGTGGTAATGGCGGTAGGGGAGCTGATGGGTTCGATGGTAACCCTGGCGCTGAACGTGGAGCGAGCGCAGGAGGGGCAGGCGGATCAGGTGGTAGTGTCTCTTTAACTGGTGAAGAGGTAGTTATTGCATCTACGTCAGAGATTAACTCTATTGGTGGGGGTGGTGGCACTGGCGGCGAAGCTTTTGATAGATCTAATGACACTGATGTAGGAGGAGATGGAGGTGTTGGTGGTCAATCGGGTGATTTGACAGTTACTGCTTCTTCTAATTTCTCTTATAGCGGGGTTGTTCTACTTGTTGGGGGTGACGGGGGGAATGGAGGTAATGGAACTTCCGGTCGGAATGCTTCAGGTGGATCTGCAGGGAATGGAGGTGACAGTGGAACGTTCAACATTTCAAATGCTCAAGATGTGATTATATCCGGTGCTATTGATTTAGTTTCGGGCTCGGCAGGCGATCCAGGTGCAAACGGTAATGGATCAGGCTTTGGTACAGCAGGCGCTCTTGGTGAAGTCGGTGCTGTTGGAATATCTGCAGACGGTGTTATTACCTTTAATGGTACTTCGGCTGTAAATACTGGCGGTGGCGCCCTCACAATCACTTCTAATTCCAGTTTTACAAGCAGTGGGTCGATTGCAACAGAAAGTGGTAATGTCAATATTACCGCAGTTGGTGCTATTGATATTCAGGGTAATATTAATTCCAGTGCTCTTGAAGAGAATGTTAATGGCGGTGATGTCAGCGTCACATCTAGCTCCTCTTCAATAACCTTAGGTACTGAGTTGGTACCTCTTGATATTACCTCCTCCGCCTTTGGCGGCTCT
>CALMJT010000029.1 GCA_937864365.1 uncultured Alteromonadales bacterium
TTTCTTCACAATTTCAATCACTTACCGTTCTTGAAATTGGCGACACATCCTTGTATCGCTAGAAACTCTAGGTTAATCAGAGTTTCCTATACTTGTTTTTATTTCATAAAAGGTTATTTGTAGGAACCTTGAATAACACATCTCTCATTTAATTAGAGAACACCAATTAAACATACGATTTTGAGTACCTTCACAATTTTAATTCTGTAACGATCGCGAAATTGGTAACACAGTTTGAGTAGCTCGAAATCGTGAGGAAATCTGGGCCTTTGGTGTTTGGGTTGAGCCTCATTTGCTCGGTCAACTCGCCTCGATTCAGTCTTTTCATTTCAAGTCTTATTCCGTTTAACTCCCGCCTTTTGATCAAGTTGGTTGAAGCGGGGCCTTACTTCATTGAGAATAAGCGCAAATTAGGCCCGATTGTCATCGCGAGGGCTATTCGCGACGTAACATATGTGGGTTTGAGCCAATGTGTTGACCACGATATCGCGGTTACTGAACAGATTTTGAGACGTTATGGTTACACAAGAAGCCGCTACAGTTTTTGATGCCGATATCGCCATTGTTGGCGGCGGTATGGTGGGCCTTAGCCTTGCCAAGATGCTTGCTCATGGTAATTCCGAGTGGCGTATCGCTGTTATTGAAAGCTTTCCCTACAAAGAAGCCGAGCCTCTTTATCAGCCGAGTTTTGATTCTAGAAGTTCGGCCATTGCCTTTGGCAGTTGCCAGTTATTTGAACAGTTAGGTTTGTGGCAACGCTTAAATCAGCACGCAACACCGGTTAAAAAGGTTCACGTTTCTGATAAGGGCCACATTGGTGGCAGCAAGATGACCGCCGAAGAATATTCGGTGGATGCTCTAGGTTATGTGATTGATAACCAGTGGCTAGGGCAGTGCTTGTTTGAGTCGGTACAATCGGTGGCTAATATCGAGATGATGGCGCCTAATCAGGTGGCGGAATTAACAGCCATTGATAAGGGTTATGAACTCGTTTTGAGTGCGGGTGAAGGTTGCGAGACGACACGCACACTAAAAACGCGCTTGCTGATTCTTGCCGATGGCATTCATTCTAATTTGAAGCAAAAGCTGGGTATTGCCGTAGACAGCACCGATTACCACTCAACGGCAATCATCAGTAATGTTGAATTCAGTCAGGCACATCAAGGTGTTGCCTACGAACGTTTTACTTCAACCGGGCCAATGGCAATTTTGCCGCGCGGCGAAAGTACGCGTGCTAATCAAGGCGCATTGATTTGGACGTTACCGCCCGATCAGGCTAAAGAGATCGCCGAATTAGACGAAGCAACGTTTCTAGCGTGCTTACAAAAAGGCTTTGGCGATCGCGTTGGTCGTTTTACTCGCGTTGGAAGTCGGCATCTTTATTCGCTAAAACTGGTGCAGGTTAAGGAGCAGATTCGCTCTCATTTGGCGGTTATGGGCAACGCTGCTCACGCGTTGCATCCGGTTGCGGGCCAAGGCTTTAATCTTTCAATGCGCGATTGTGCGCTGATGACCGAAGTATTAAACCAAGCTTGGCGCGAAGCACCGGACTCTTTTGGCTGCCTTAAACAACTGCAAACCTATATGGATTTGCGCAGCCGAGATCAATTCACCACCATTCAATTCAGCCATTGGTTGCCCAAACTATTCTCTACCAGCCAACTCGCTTCGGCAGCATTCCGTGGTTTAGGCTTGTTGGGGTTGGAGCTATTTCCGGTGGGCAAAAAACAATTGGCGTTACAAAGCATGGGTAAGGTTGGCCGCAGCGCGCGTTTGTAGGTGCGAGCCGAGTCTGCTTTTTAAAAAGGTTTTATCGTGGATACAGAACACAACGAACAGCCCAACAATACGCTCTACGACGTGATTATTGTCGGTGCAGGATTGGTCGGCGCATGTTTTGCGTCGCTGCTTAAATCGGCGCGGGGCAAAAATGGTCAGCGTTTAAACATAGCTGTGGTTGAGGCTGGCGCACCGCCCAAACCGGTGGATTTATCCAGCGATAGCGCGGTGAGCGAGAGCGGTTTTGACCCACGTGTAGTCGCGTTAACTCGTAGCTCCCAAGACACCTTAGCCAGTATTGGTGCTTGGGAGAGCATAGAAGCTTTGCGCTGTTGCCCCTATACCGACATGCACGTTTGGGACGGCGACGGCACTGGCAGTATCCATTTCAACAGTTTTGATATTGGCGAAACCGATCTTGGTCATATTGTTGAAAACTCGGTGGCTTTGCACAGTGTTCTGCAAACCTTAACGAATGCTAGCAACGTAGAAATGATCTACGGCGATGGTGTTGAGCAGCTTGGTGGTGACCAACAGCAACGCTCATTAATTTTGTTGTCGGGCCGCGTGTTAAGCGCGCCGTTAATTGTTGCCGCCGATGGCAGTCGCTCAAAAATTCGAGAGCTCGCCGCCATAGCAGTGCGCCAGTGGAGTTACGGTCATCAAGCCATTGTAACCACCGTGCAAACCGAGCGCAGTCACCAATTTACGGCGTGGCAACGATTTTTATCCACAGGGCCATTGGCCTTTTTACCCCTGCACGAAGCCACCAAAGGCGAAAACGCCAGTCACTTTTGTTCCATTGTTTGGTCGCTCAATACCGATGTTGCTGAACAAATGATGGCGCTTTCTGATGACGATTTTAAACAAGAGCTGGGCCGTGCCTTTGAGCATCGCTTAGGTGATATTGTTGCGGTGGATAAACGCTACAGTTTGCCGCTGTGGCAACGTCACGCGCGCGAATACATTCAGCCGGGTTTGGCCTTAATTGGCGATGCTGCGCACAGTATTCATCCGTTGGCGGGCCAAGGTGTGAATCTTGGATTTTTAGATGCCAAGGTGTTGGCCGAAGAAGTGATTCGTGCCCACAAAAGCGGATTAAACCTCAACGATTTTAGCCTGTTAAGACGCTTTCAACGGCGTCGCAAAGGTCACAATCTTGCGGTTATGGCGATTATGGAAGGCTTTAAACGTTTATTTGGCGCGCGCAATTTAACGGTTCGTTTGTTGCGCAATATGGGAATTAAACAAGTGGATCGCCTGCCGCTTATCAAACACACCATTGCCCGTGAAATTCTCAGCAGCGGCAAAAGTTAATCCATGCGAATTCTTCCGTTATTCATTTGTGCCTGTATTTTATTTACCGCAGCTAAAGCGTTTGCTTGCTCTTGTATGTACAGTGATGAACCGCTTGCAGATCAAGTGAAAAGTGCTTTTATTGAAGCGCCTGCGGTTGTGTTAGCGAAAGCGGAATCTGTTGAGGGTATTGATCCTTATAGTCTTACTGAAACAACCGAAGACGGTGAAAAGCAGATTGTTGATTACTTTGATACAGAAATAACGGAATTTGTTGCTTTGCAGTCTTGGAAAGGTGAGCACAGCAAGCGTTTTTACACCAAAATCCAAGTGAGCTGTTGTTTGTGTGGTTACAGTTTTCAAGAAGGTGTTACTTATTTGTTGTATTTATATGGCCCTAGTGAAGACGGTTATTACAGCACCAGTTTCTGTACTCGCACGCATCAAGTTAGCGAGCAAACTCAGCAAGAAATCGATATTTTAAATACGCTTGATGGTTTATCGCTTATCGAAGACGCCAAGCCAACTCATTCAGATCAGTAGCTCAAGACACGTTAAATACCTATGAAAAAAATGCCTATTTTATTTTTGTTAAATGCTTTTTACATGATCGCACTGGTTGCAGGCTCTGTTGCTTGGTTTGCGTCTAAAGATACCGTTGGTGTGGTTTTTGGCTTAGCGCTGCTGGTGTGCGCGGTGTTAATTTTTAAAGGCATTCGCTTGGGTTATATCTTTGCGGCGGTGTTATCGGTGGGCATGTTAAAACTGTCCATCGATAAATACTCGGGTGTTTATGAAGAAAGCATCAAACACACGGTGAGCTCATTGGCACTCATCAGCGTTGTGCTGGCGATTGTATTGCACGAAACCTACGCAAAAAAAAATACGCAACCAAGACGGTGATTCAGAAGCTGAGAGTTAATCAGAGCAGAGAAATGGAGAATATGGCCTCTCATTTCTTATCCATTTAAATCATTTTGTAGATTTTGATCGTTAATTTCTTTCTTAAAGTGATTATTACCGACAACGTAATGCTCCATGTTTTCGCAAAGTTATACAAAGTTGAATGATCACTTAGGCGGCCTGTTCGTTTTGCTTTAGTATCGGCCAGCGGTGTGGCAAGGCTTTAGAAAATATTGATTAATTACGGCTTAATTTTTCGGTAATCTTAACGTGTTAAGAACTAGGTCTTCACGCCGATTAGCCGTTTATTTAGGCATCAAACAATTGCAAAAGTGGAAGGTAGGCAGTGGTTAACAAGAAGCGTGTATTCCGTAAAATCGGTAGTGTCTTTAAAAAATCGTTACTCGCGCCAAGTCTTATTGGTGGTGCGCTGCTAACTCAGGCTCTAATGATTCCCACCGCAACCGCATTTACCACGCTTGAAACACCCGTACAATATATTCCACTGACGGGTCCTCTCGCGAAAGGCGAATCCGAAATGTCGGCGTTGACCTGGTGTGATGATACGCTGGTGATTTTTCCGCAATACCCCGATTTTCAAGGCCGCAAAAACGCTTCGGTTTACACGCTAAAAAAATCCGATATTCTCGATTTTCTACGTAATCAAAACTCAATTTCCATCACAGCCGAACCCAGCACCGATGTTAAAACCAATAATTTTGGTATTGCGAAAAATACATTCACTGCACTAACACCCAAAGCGTTAAAAGTAAAAGGTAATAAATTACTGCGCTCGGCATCGGGTTACGAAGGTATAGAAGCCGCCGTGTGTGAAAATAACCAACTCACACTGGCATTAGAGCTGGATCGCTTAGGTGGCAGCGAAGCGACCCAATTAGTAAAAGCGCATTTAGAAGACAATAAACTGGTTATTGATGCTTTGGGGCAGACTTTGCCGAGCCCATCGGGCATTGGCAATAAAGGCAATGAAGCCTTAGTGAAAACAGCAAACGGTCTGTTAAGTATTCACGAAGTGAATGATTTTGAGGTGATGAATAACGATCCCATCGCATTTTATTTAGAAAGTTTTGACGCGAACTACACAGAAATTCCCTTCGTAAATTTAAGCTACCGAATTACCGATGCCACCACCTTAGATGCCGAGAATAAATTTTGGGTTATTAATTACCAGTACCAAGGCGACAAGACTTTATCGAAAACCAACGACGATTACGGCAAAAAATACGGCAAAGGGCTTAGTCAACAAAAACGCAATTACGTAGAGCGCTTGGTTGAATTGCAGCTTACCGAGCACGGAGTCATTTTTACCGAAACACCGCCAATTCAATTACAGCTTACCGGTAAAGACGGGCGCAATTGGGAAGGCATAGTACGCCTTGATGATATAGGATTCTTATTGGTGACCGATAAACATCCTCAGTCTTTGCTGGGCTTTGTGCCTTTTAATAAAGACTTAAACCATTAAATTTCAGAAAAATTATTGATTAGCAATTTCTTCTCGTTGATTTACGTTGGTTGCAAATACATTATTGTCTAGTATTAGTCTGTTTATAAGCACTGTTTTAACAGCAGCTCTGTCCAGTATTAATTGGTCACTATGCAGTGACAGCATTCTGCCGTAAAACGAATCTTCCAACATACTTACCCGCGATTGCGGAAAATCTCGCGGATGATGGTTGCGAATATCAGAGTGACAATTTTGCAATTGCGTTATGCACAATCTTTGCGGTATAGGACTCTCTGATTAAATCGCGGATGGGTTACTCAAAGACTCCCAGCTGAGTTTCCATTTAGGAGTTTCCAGTATTGCTCAGAATTAGAAAATTATAATACTAAAGTTTGCATTTGAGCTTTTTTCATTGGCGAAGCTAAAAAAGTCCGGTAGCTTCACTCCGTTTTATTTTTCTCAGTTATTTTGGAGCTATTATGAAAACCGCTTTTATTCTCGTTATTAGTCTACTATTTTCTTCAATGTCTTTCGCAGAGTCATTTAAAGTTAAGATTAATCGAATGGCTATTGTGGGCAATATTGTCTACTTGAAAGTAACGCCGACCCCTACCGATAAAATCAGCTGCGCTACAAATACTTCTTATGATTACACTTTTCCATTGGGCACCGATGGCGCCAACGGCTGGTTAAGTATGGCTATGGCTGCTTACATGGCAGACACGCCGGTCACAGTTCGTTCGTTAAATTCGTGTAATAATATTGCCGATACTCAAGATGTTAATTTTTTAGTATTGGAAATACGTTAACAATATTTAGGACGCTACTCTGAACACATTTTCTATTAATTCTGCAACCGATATTTTGTGGCATTTTCTCGCAGGTTTTACTGTGGCTAATGTTAATCCACACAATGCGAGTGTTATGGTGGTGTATGGTTGTAATGATGTCAGAGTAGCTTCAGCCGCTGTAAATGCGTATTTTGATGGCGGTGAGCCTTGGGTAATTATTAGCGGCGGTTTTGGGCGTTTAAGTCGGCAGGAGTTTGTTTTATCGGAAGCGGAAACTTTTGCGGAGCAAATGCAGGCTGAGGGTGTCCCTTCTGAGAAACTGGTATTAGAAAATCACGCAACAAATACTGGTGAAAATACCTTGTTTTCTAAACGCATTATTGAACAATTAGGTTTTGATACGCGCAATATTTTACTGATTTGCAAAAATATTATGCGGCCCAGAGTTTGGGCGAGCGCCCAAAGATTCTGGTTTGATGACGATTTTTCGGAACGATCATTACCTCTGCGTGACCGGTTTGCCGATTACGTGCAATCTGGTAGTAGAATTCAAATTCAGCTATTAAGCCCAATGCTCAATTGGTTGGAGTTTAATCAGCAGTCTAGGCTCAGCAAGGCGGAGTTTATCGCTAATGTAGAGCACAATCGTGCAATGATGGTCGGTGAGATAGATCGCCTTGTGCAATATCCGCGTTTGGGTCATCAAATATCGCTAAAAATTCCCGAAACTGTATTACATGCTCAGCAGTTTCTTGTTAAAAAGGGCTATGGAAAATATTTGTTGAGCTCATAATGGCCGAAAGTTTAAAAGACGTATATTCAAAAGATTATATTGAATCCCTCGCAACTGCCGTATTTGATACCTATCCGCAGTTTAATCGCAAAAAATTCATTGCCACTATTTTTGATAAAAGCTGGCCTGAGAAGCCTCTAAAGGCGCGTATGCAGCATATTGCCTGTAGTCTTAGGCTTTTTTTACCGGATAATTATCGCGCCTGCTTGGAAGTGTTAAAAACCATAGCTCCGGAGTTTGCCGGTGGCGAACAAGGCGGTTATTCGGGCATGTTTTTACCTGAATACGTATCATTATTTGGCTTGCACGATTACACGTCGTCGATAAACGCATTGGAGTGGTTTACGCGCTTTTCGAGCAGCGAGTTCGCCATTCGTCCGTTCATTGTCAAACATCCAGAACGTACTATGACGCAAATGCTTAAGTGGTGTGAACACGAAAATTACCACGTTAGACGTTTGGCGTCAGAGGGTTGCAGGCCTCGCCTACCTTGGGCGAGCGCGCTCAATTTGTTCAAAAAAGATCCAAGTTCTATTTTGCCGATTCTGGAAACACTCAAACACGACGAGAGCCTGTATGTGCGCCGAAGTGTGGCTAACAATCTCAACGATATTTCTAAAGATCATCCACAGATAGTGGAGAAAATCGCCCACGATTGGCTGCAAGAAAACAATCCTCATAGCGAATGGATTGTGAAACACGGTTGCAGAGGATTATTAAAGGCAAGTTCGCCTGAAATGTTGGCGCTATTTGGTTTTACGCCGCCGAGCAACATGACACTGGCAAACTGGCAGTGCAGTCCATCAGTGCCTTTTAGTGGCGAATTGACGTTCGAATTTGATATCAACGGCGCAGCTGGTAAAAATAACCCCTTGCCGCTTGGTAACCTGCGCCTAGAATACGCGTTGTCGTTTATGAAGGCCAATGGCAAGCTGTCACGAAAAGTCTTTAAAATCTCCGAATCAGAGGTTAAATCGAACACCAAAAGTGTTTCTAAAAGACATTCTTTTAAGCCGATTAGCACCAGAACCTATTATCCCGGCGAGCATCATCTAGAGATTATTGTTAATGGTGTGAGTTTGATGAAGGATATCTTTATACTGCAAGAAAAATAGCAGCCGGCCGACGCTGAGTTCTTAACACGCGAGGCTAGGTTTACTCGGATGCTAAATTCACACAAATGACAGTTAAGGCGCGGAATTCCCGTGAATATTAATTTATGAAATTGACGATGAAAAAGACCATTACATTGGCATTGTTGTCGAGTGTAATGATGGCAGCAAACGCCGACGAAACCTTGGTCGGCAGCAACGGACGTAAAGTTATTCTTAAAGACGACGGTAGTTGGGAATACGCATCGGAAAGTATCTTTGTGGATACCAAAAGCGGTCGTCGCGCCGAATTAAAAGTTGATGGTAGCTGGGAGTTTGTGGGCTTGGCACCGGTTCAAGAAGACACTCAATACCGTGAATTGGACATAGACGTTTCTGTGGTTTCCGCCGATATCGAAGAGTATCTAGAAAAAGTGGGTTCCGGTAAAAATACTCGCCGTGAAGCCTATACAAATTTTCATCTTGATGTGACCGTTGCGCAAACGTCGGATCTTAAATTGGTGGTTTCCGAATTTAATCAAGACGGAATCCGCATTCGCGATAACAAGGGTAAAATCTACCCGGTTATTGCCATCGAATCCGAAAGCTCACAGTTAAAAGCCGGTGATACCGCTCGTTTGTTGGTGAAGGCTAAGGGCGCGCCGGGTGGTTTGGTAAAAACCAAATATCTTCGCATCAATATTGATGAAGACGTATTTAAAACCGAGCAACCCATTGAGTTAGAAATTGAATACGACGATTTAGACATTAGCCGCACTCGAAAATAAAAGGTTTTTTAACCGGAGTTTCCCGTACAATTAAACGAGCACGGTTAAGCGAGAATGGTCTCGCTTAATTGTGCTTTTAAACTCTGCTACATTTCTACCTTTATCTGATCCCTACCCGCTTCTTTAGCTCGATAAAGCGCCGCATCTGCCCGTGCAACAACCTCTTTTAAACTTTGTGGTGTTAACTCTTGGCGTTTAAATTTTGTGATGCCACCGGAAATGGTTACCGATGGTAATTGCTCGCCGGTTTTGGTGTTTTTCCAGCGTAAATTTTTAATGGCGGTTCGTATTTTGTCGGCAACAATTTGTGCGCCGTTAATATCGGTATCCATCAGTAATACCAAAAATTCCTCGCCGCCGTAGCGCACACTTAAATCTTGCCCGCGAACTTTAGATTGAATTTCTTTGGCAACATGCTTAATTACGTGATCGCCAAAAACATGGCCGTAGCAATCGTTAACTTGTTTGAAGTGATCAATGTCGAAGAGAAGTAGCGTAATATTAAAACCGGCATTTAAGTCGGTAGATTCAGTAATTTTAGTTAATTTTTTATCAAGACCGTGGCGGTTTAATAATCCCGATAAAGGATCAAGTGTAGCTTCTTCTTCAAGTTTGGCCAGATTAGCTCGTAAGGACTTTGTCTCTTGTTCGGCTTCTATCAATTTATTTTTTAAATGTTC
>CALMJT010000030.1 GCA_937864365.1 uncultured Alteromonadales bacterium
GGAATTCCATCCAAATTTAATCTCTGCAATATTTTTAACAACCAACCCACGAGCTTCAGCAAATGTTTTTACCTCATCAATAGTCACATCCGAAATTTGGGACGAATTATTATACCTATCCCATATTGCTCGAATATGTTTATGTGGTCGCATCCCTACATCCATTTAGATTTCTAAACTTCCTAACAATTAAATCTATGACAATCTATCACTGTATCCATCCTCTCAACAGAGCCATTGACAACCTTACAAATGGATTATCAGAAAGTATTCCAGTTAATTCTTGTGCACCATTTAAAAGCGCGTCCTTGAGGGCCAACGAAATAGGTTTTTTATTTTTTATATCAGAGGTGATTTTTTGTTTCACGCATTCAATTTTGAAGTTGTCATCTGCATCTGGAAATTGAACATTAAGATCTTCAAACATTGTACTCAGGTATATGCGAATAGCACTACTATTCTCATGATTAGAATTGATATTGTTATTGTCACCAGAATTCAATATCCCCGCGACATGCCCGGTAACACTTATAGATCGATTGCTCATACGTCAGCTCTTCAATATATATTATTACTATCACCAGAAATTAAATTACCTGAAACATCACCGTTAATTTCTATTTTTCGATCACTCATATCAACCACATTAGTACTCATGTCGATAACAAATTCTCTATTGGAAGAAGATGTCATTATTTTGTACATCGAATTTATTATATTTAATAAACCATCCTTATCCGTACTTCTAAAATAATGTCGCCCTCCAGAATTCAAAAGAACACAAAGATAGTGAACCTGTTTGATATTTTTATGCTTCCTATATACCATGTAAGCGATTATTAAAAAAATGACTCCAACAAATATCGTCAACAACAAAATCCCAAAAAATACCAGAAAAAATATTTCTTTTTTTGGAAACTTTTGTTTTTCGTATTCACCAACAGAAAATCCCGTCACATTCGAAAATTGGTAGACGTACTTACCAAACTTCAAACAACCACGATTAATGACAATACGATCCGAATCTTCAAAATTTAACCCGTCATCAAAAATAGATAACAACTTATTCTCCATAAGATCCTCTTTATTATCAAACCTGCCACACATATTTTGCGTGCCTAATAATTTTGAATAAACTATCTTTAATTTAGAACTACGTCAATCATTCCATTTAACTTACATTCAAATTATCATAAACTGTGATTAAAGGGGATTTTCAACGTTCATACTCTCTGTCTTTGATAGAATTAAAGTTCTATAAACTTCATTTTTTATAATGCATTGAAACCTTTTGGTAAAAATAACCAAAGGACATGATTTTTAATTTGAATGGTTTCTAATGAAGAAAAATAACGAACAACACTTCCCTGTGTCGTCGATCTCTTTTTTATTTCACTAAAAATATCTTTTTACAGCTTAGGTAATTTTTGCCCTTGTACCCATGGTGCTCCTGCTTTTTGAAGTTCGGCTTCAAAGGCTGGAATGTCTTTGGTTAGTATTAAATCCAGTTGGTTGACAAGGTCGGTGAGTTCTTCACGGGCGATGTCTAGACTGGTTCGCATGGCGGGTGTTGGGCCGTAGGTTGAGCGGAAGGTGCCAATTAGGACGTGTGATAAGCGATCACCAATTCCTGTGGTGTCGTTTACGGCGCCGACTTGGTTCTTGGCTGGGTTGCCATCGACTTGCACGCTCATACCGAGCAGCTTGGTGCGTAATGCTGAGTATTTTGCATCTAGTGTTCCCGGTGCAGATTGAGTTCTAGATAGCGCGGTATTTAGGTCATCTAAATGTGCAACCGCTGAACTTAATGCGGCGCTTGCAGCACTGGCAACGCGTTGTACATCAGCAATTTCTTTCCAGAATGCGGCAACGGCTTCGGCATCAATTTCTTTTAAAGCTCCTTTGGTGTGCATTGGTACAACATCAAAGTTTTGCGGCGCAACCAATTCGGTTACCGTGCCATTAATTTCTTTGCTGATGCTAACGCTGTAAACACCGGGCGCAATTAACATGCCTTGAGGTTCGTCGGATAAAAAGCCACCTTCGCTACCCACAGCTTCGTGCGCTGGCAATCGCAAGTCCCAACTGATGCGATGAATGCCTTTTTTCGCAGAACAACTACCCGACTTTAATGCGGCATCGTCACAATTAATGGCATTAATTTTACGAATAACATTGCCGTCAACATCACGAATGGTAAACCACAGTGCTGGAGCTGGTTGCAATTCTTCTGCTTGCAATGCATCCCAACTTGGCAAGGTTAACGATTTTTTATCGTCTTTCAGTTTTTTCTCTGCGGCTTTGCGTTCACCTTTTAGAGTTTTAATGTCGTCTTTTAAATAATAGGTAAAAGTCGCACCAAACTCTGGATTAGGCGCGGAAAAGGTACTCGCACCTTGTGAACCTAACGCACTTAAACCGAGCGGTTGACGCTCTATGTACCAAAGCGCTTTACGGGTTGGAAATAACAAGGCTTCTTGTTCGAGCTTTTTCTCGGTTAATTCGCGCAGCGCACTGTAGTCGTCTAACACAAAAAATCCACGGCCAAACGATGCACCAATTAAATCGTTTTCACGGCGTTGAATGGCTAAATCACGGAAAGATATGGTCGGCACGCCACCGGTTAATTCGATCCATTTTTTACCCGAGTCGACTGAGAAAAATACGCCAAATTCCGTACCCACAAACAACAGATTAGGATCAACGTGATCTTGCACTAAACGCCAAACCAAGTGTTTCTCGGGTAAATCGCCAGAGATTTTTGTCCAGGATTTTCCGAGGTTAGTACTTTTATAAAGATACGGCGTAAAGTCACCGTGCTTGTGATTATCTAGGGCCACATAAACGGTATTGGCATCGAATAAATCGGCTTTAATATCGTTAATAAAAGCGGTTTTAGGCACACCCGGCAATTTATTAACGTCTATTTTTTGCCAATTTTTACCGCCGTCTTGTGTTACCTGAATATGACCGTCATCGGTGCCCGCATAAATAACTCCGGCTTTTACGGGTGATTCTGCCAGTGAGGTAATGGTGCTAAATTGCGACATGGCGTAAATGTCCCACGCGCCATCCCAACCTTGGCTGCCACCCATAATGGGTTGACGAATGCGCTCTAGGTTTTTGGTTAAATCACCAGAGATCGCCGTCCAAGTATCGCCACGATCTTCCGATTGCCACACGCGATGCGACGCAAAATACAAGCGCGAAGGTTTGTGCGGGCTCACCAAAATAGGCGCGTCCCAGTTAAAGCGCTCGGGAGGCTCACCTTTGCCCGGTTGCGGCTGAATATAAACCACTTCGCCATTGGTGCGATCGTAACGGGTTAAATTGCCCTGCTGCCATTCGGCGTAAACAATATCGGGATTACCCGGTTCTGTTGCCGGTTGATGGCCGTCACCAAATAAAATCACCGACCAATCGGAATTTAAAATACCGTGGCCGCTGTCGGTGCGCGAAGGCCCGCCTTGGGTATTGTTATCTTGGGTACCGGCGTAAATATTGTAAAAAGGTAGGTCATCATCAACGGCAAGCTTGTAGTACTGCGTTACCGGTAAATTAGAAATAAAACGCCAATTCGCGCCGTTATCAAAGCTTTCGTACAAACCGCCGTCGGTGCCCACCATCATGTAATCTTTATCACCGGCGATAAATTCCATGGAATGGTTATCGGAATGCTTGTGTTCTTCCTTCATGGCGTTGAATGTTTTACCGCCATCGGTAGATTCCAGCATGCGCACGTTGGCTAAAAAGATGTGATCAAGCTTGTGCGGGCTGGCGTAAAGCTCTTGATAATAATGCGGGCCGGTACCGCCAGAAACCGCATCGGCGCCTTTCACCCAAGACGCACCGCGATTGCTGGAGCGATACACGGCACCTGTGCGGCGATCTAGTTCGATGGCCGCGTAGACAATATCTGGGTCAATGGGCGAAATCGCTAAACCAATTTTACCCATTTCGCCTTCGGGCAAACCTTGAGTTAACTTCTGCCAGGTTTCACCGCCGTCTACCGATTTGTGCAAACCAGAACCTGGGCCGCCGCCGTAGTAGGCCGCAACGGTTCGATGACGCTGCCAAGTTGCGGCGTATAAAACATCGGGATTACGCGGATCAACCACAACATCGGTAACGCCCACCCATTCTTTATCGCCTAAAACTTGCTTCCAAGTTTCACCACCATCGGTGGTTTTGTATAAACCGCGCTCACCACCCTTCGACCACAAAGGCCCCTGCGCAGCTACCCAAACAACATCGGAATTAGTGGGATGCACAATAATTTCAGAGATATGCCCGGAATCTTTAAGGCCAAGATTTTTCCAGTTTGCACCGGCATCGTGACTCACATAAATACCATCACCAAAACTCACGTGACGACCACCGACGTTCTCACCGGTGCCCACCCAAACAGTGTTGGGGTTACTTGGGTCAAGAGCGACCGCGCCAATTGAATACACCTCTTGACCATCAAAAATGGGCGACCAAGTCGTGCCCGAGTTGACGGTTTTCCAAACACCACCAGAACCCACGCCCACGTACCAAACGCTGGTATCGGTGGGATCAATCGCCACATCGGCAATTCTGCCCGACATAAAACCGGGGCCGATATTTCTGAATTCTAAACCACCAAACGTTTTCGAGGACAACAGCGAACCGTCGTCTTTATCTTTCTCTTGTGCCAAAACCGTAGTATTTACCGACAAACACAAACCGCCTGTCACCAAAACCCCAGTCACAGCCGATCTAATCGCCATAGCTAAACGTGAAGCCACCGTTGATCTCCTTAATATTTCTTTTTATAAGTACATTTATAGAGCCTGTTAAAAGGCGTTAAAAGCCTTGTAGAAGAAACGAATTAAAACCTGAGTTATTCAATTAATTCGATTCTCTATATAAGACAATAAATGAAGTCAAACTGATAATTTCGTTAGTCAGTCAGAAAAAAAAACTATGATACATTAAACAATGTAAATCATTCTAAAATAACACAAATCTCACAAAGAAATTGAACATGACAAAAACAGAAAAATAAATTCTAATTAAAATCTCAAATTAAAAAATTCATTAAACTTTAAAAGATTTTCTTTAAGGGTAACAATTCAGTGATTGAATCATCAAAAATAGCATCTACCATCGTTAGTGCTGTCAAAAATGTACATAAAGAATATAGGAACCTCTGATTAACCTAAAAATATTTAGATTATTATTTGAGAATACCGT
>CALMJT010000031.1 GCA_937864365.1 uncultured Alteromonadales bacterium
CTGATTTTCCTTTCTCCAGCGAGATAACATGAACGGATGTATTCCGAGCCCATCAGCCACATCGCTAATTTTGTAATCAGGATCGCTACTGAGTTTGACCGCTCGGATTTTGAATTCTGTTGAGTAAGCCCACGTCTTACGTGGGTTTTTGTACCTTGGCATAGTGACACCTTCTTGTTAGAAAAAGTGTCCATTAAATCGGGGGAGGTCCACCATCCGGTTCATTGCTTTGTTATGCACTTCTATTTAAAAATTAAGTAAATACATAAAATTAGTTTTGATAAAGTTGAAACTGCTATAAATGATTGTCATTATGATAATGATCCGTGGAGCTAATTTTTTTAGAGTACTTATAACCACATTTTTTACAGTGATAGATTATAACAGAAGTGCCCTTTGGGGTTATTTTGGATAAGCAATTATTGCAAGTCGCTGGTATTTTACGACTAATGAATCTTCCTAAGATATACAACCCAATAACCAGCATAATAAAGGTAAAAGCAGTTTCATTTGAATTTTTTGAGTTTGGCGTGGTAATAAAAATTACAGCAAGTGGAACCACCATAGGGATTAAAAATTCAAATAAAATAACTACATTTATATGGAAGCTAGCCCTCATAGGCAATTCCTATTTTTGCATAACGAAGCCGTAGAAAAACCCAATAACCCCTGAATTTACCTACAGCCAATTGATTAATAATTAATTAGCCAACTTTGCCTAACTGTTTTCTGATTTTCAATTATTCTTATTCAATAAACGCATTACTTGCTAAAAAATACGGGATCAACGGCCATTTGCCGTTATTTTCGGTTTGCTTTAGTCAATGCCCCGTAATTCGCCAGCTTTTCAATATTGTGGATCATGCAGAACAACTGCCATTGCCCCTGGACTTTAGTTTTGCCTCGCAAGCTGAAGCGCTTTAGTTCTTTATTCGTGCCGATATTTGCGAACACGGGCTCTACTGTGGACATGCGGTGACTATAAACCATTTTGCCAAAATCGCTATCAACCCGCGCCTTCATCCATTCGGTGTATTTGTTTTTCTTTTCCTTATCGATAATAAAAGATACCTGTCGGCCATGACCGGTACGGTGATTGGCGGAATCCGGATTTTGCATACACTGCGATTTTAACGGGCATATCCGACACTTGCTGAGCCTTCCTTCAAAATAGAGTTTGTGGTGATTATTGTTGCGATCTTTACCCTCGCGTTTTAACCACATGGTTTCACCGGCAGGGCAAATGCAGGTTTTGGTTTGCGCATCAAAATGAAATTCACTGGCGGGAATCACTTCTTTGTAGCGCGTTTCTATTTTCTTGATGGGCTGGCGCTTGCCGTATTTCGCTTTCTGCTCTGCAAATTTCGGGTCACGACTACGAAACTTGTTATCCGGAACATAGGCATTAATTTTATTGTGGTGGAGATATTCCATATTGGCCTCATTGGCAAAGCCGGTATCAGCGGTGACCAATACGTTTTTACGATAGATGTTGCGGGCTATTTTTAGTTTGGTATATCGCGCTTTGATGGATTCAATAACAGGCTGTAATGTGTGATGTTCCTGACCAGCACCAAAGGCCTGTGCATCGATAATAATCTGGTGTTTCTTATCAACGGCTGCAATTCCGTTATAGCCTTGGACTGTACCTTTACTCGTCGTCATCTTGGCCGATTCATTATCGGTAATATTGCTTTTGACTTCAGTCGGGCGCTTCGCCTGCCCCATCCGTGGGGCTGCTGTCTTTAGGAATTTATCAATTTTATCGTGCGCTTTGCTCAGGGTTTCAATCGTTTGCGCGGTTCGCTTTTGCTTTTCTGCATCAGCAGATTCCGATTTATCAATACGCCGGTGTTCACGCATATGGTGACGAATCAGTTTCTTCAGTTTGGCGCGCTTCTGCTGCAACTCCTTAAATGTACCCGACCACTCCTTTGACGCATTGGAAGACATTTTGCAGCCATCAATCGCAAATAATTCATTGCCCAATAAACCTTGCTCATGGCACACCAGCAAAATTTGCTCGAACAATGCTTCGATTGCCTGTGGATGGCTACTGATAAAACTGGCGATGGTAGTGAAGTGAGGAACAGTATCGCAGGAAAGCGCCTTGAAAATAATATTGTTAGTACAGCACCATTCAATTTCGCGGCTGGAGGTAATACCTTTAGAGTAAGCGAACAGCACAACACTTAATAAAATAGCCGGGTTATACGCAGGCCTAGCGCCATCTTTATTATTATAAGCGTAATCAAAGACAGAAAGATCGAGCTTCTCGTGGATCAAATAATGAATGGCATGCTCGAAAGTACCAGGCTGCAATTGATCGCGAAAATTAATCACTACCATTGCATTTTGATCGTGGTTGTAAGGAATAAACTTTGGCATAAGTGCACTCCTGTGGGAATGCGTTATTTTAACAAAAAGTAATCGATTTGCGGGGTTTTTCTACAGCTTCAACGCCGAGCTAAGCGGCAGTTTTTAAGTTGCGGTTTTGTGGAATACTTTTGCGCAGCAAAACCACAAAGCCGCAACTTAAAAACTGTCCAAGGAGCGAAGCGACTGATGCTTCAGCGACTTGTTACACTTTACTGATTTGCCACAAATGGTTCTGATTTTCCTAGAAAAACTCTAGCACTATTTTCTTTATTCCAAGCGCCT
>CALMJT010000032.1 GCA_937864365.1 uncultured Alteromonadales bacterium
TTGGCGACACATCCTTGTGTCGCGAGAAACTCTAGGTTAATCAGAGTTTCCTCTACTTTATTGATGACTAATTTCTTGTCTAATTTAGCAGTTGTTTAGTAGCTGTTTATTACCCAGTAAAGTCGCGGTACGCTAAAATTTCAATGGGATTGATCTTTAAAAATAGGCTAATTATTCTCATTTAGTTTAACGAATTTTGGAACGAGTATTATAATCTTTAGTTTGGTGGCTATTTGATGCTTAAAAATTTTTGTTTTATGCGTATAATCGGCGCCATAATTTAGTATTTGCTTAATACCTGCACTTATATAACAAAAATGATATTTGGGATTTGTGAGACGAGGAAGTCATGGGGCTAAAGTTGGAGCTACATAACCTCCAATGTGAGAGGGACGATCGGATACTTTTTTCCGGATTAAATGCCGTTTTTTCGGCCGGGGAGGTAATTCAGATCGAAGGACCAAATGGTTCCGGTAAAACCACACTGTTACGTGTTTTGACGACGCTATCCAGCGATTACTCGGGCGATATCCTTTTTAACGAACAGCCTTTTTCTCAAGCCAAGTTCGAGTTCCTTTCTAATTTACTGTTTCTGGGCCATGCTCCAGGTGTTAAAAAGTCTCTTACACCTCTCGAAAATCTGCTTTGGTATCAAAGAGCCGCTGGTGTTGTTTCTAAAGAAAACTTAATGAACGCTCTGGCAGCTGTTGGCTTAGCCGGTTATGAAGATGTTGCTTGTTTTCAGCTGTCAGCTGGTCAGCAACGTCGAGTAGCGTTGGCGCGACTTTATTTTGATCCTTCACCTTTATGGATTTTAGATGAGCCTTTCACAGCAATTGACAAGAAAGGTGTGGCCGCGTTGGAGGCGCTTATCGAAAAGCGCGCACTGGCCGGCGGAATCGTGATTTTAACAACTCATCAAGATATGGCGTTTGAAGGGTTAAGAAAAATTGACTTACGCGATTATCGCACGCAAACGACTATGGCCTACGAGGCGGCTCAATGACCACGGTGAATACTCAGCAGTCTAAAGGAGTTGTTCAAGACGTGTCGTTTTGGGCCGGTTTTTTGGCGACGTTCCAAAGAGACATTACACTTGCTTATCGCAATCAGGGCGAGTTGTTTAACCCTCTTATCTTCTTTCTGATTGTGATCACCATGGTGCCTCTAGGCATTACACCAGACCCCAAAATGCTGGCGGTTTTGGCTCCTGGGATGATTTGGGTTGTGGCTTTGTTGGCGACACTTTTATCGCTTGATGGGTTGTTTCGGTCAGATTTTGAAGACGGCACGCTTGAGCAAATTATGCTGTCACCCAATCCTCTCTATTTGACGGTGCTTGCCAAAGTTGTTGTGCATTGGTTGGTTACAGGTTTGCCTCTGACACTGCTCGCACCTGTACTCGGTGTCATGCTTTCACTACCTGCGGAAGGTTATGGAGCATTGTTGTTATCGTTGTTTTTAGGAACGGCAACATTGAGTTTGATTGGCTCAATTGGCGCAGCTTTGACGGTGGGACTTCGTAAAGGCGGTTTACTGTTGTCTCTAATTGTTATGCCTCTGTATGCGCCGGTTCTTATCTTTGGTGCTAGCTCTGTGAGCAGTGCTATTGAGGGTATTGGTATTTCCAGCCAAGTTGCGGTTTTGGGTGCTTTCTTAGCGTTTGGTTTAATGTTAGCGCCTTTTGCAACGGCGGGTGCATTGCGGGTTGGTGTTAACGGTTAGAGGAATGTCGAGCAAATAGCCTTACAATGAATCTCTATTGCTGATTCTTACCGTAAAGGGGCGTAAAGTTCGGTAAAAATTGCCGTGTTTCATTTTTATTCAGAGTGTAAATCGGTGAAATACCTATATCGACAGCGCTTAAAGTCATAAGGTATGTGTACCTTGAATCTACTCGATTATAGAGTCCCTGTGTAAAATCTTAGGAAATGTGTGGTTAACGTGCTTTCGGCGCGCTTGAGGATAGAAAAATGGCTTGGACATGGTTTCATCAATTGGGATCTCCCAGATGGTTCTACGAAAAAAGTACGGCATGGCTGCCTTGGCTAATTTCAATCGCCTTAATTCTATTGGCTGTGGGCTCGATTTGGGGTTTAGGTTTTGCTCCTGCCGATGCCAAGCAAGGTAATAGTTATCGTATTATTTATATTCATGTACCTGCGGCTTTCTTGGCTCTAGCCGGTTATTACATCATGGCAATCAGTGGTGCCATAGGTATGATTTGGCGCATGAAAGTGTCGTTTGTGGTACTGCGTGCTGCTGCACCTATAGGCGCAATCCTGACCTTTGTGTCTTTGTTCACAGGAGCAGTTTGGGGAAAGCCAACTTGGGGAACCTGGTGGGTTTGGGACGCTCGAATCACATCAATGTTGATTCTGTTTTTTTTGTATTTGGGAGTAATGGCTCTACAAAATGCTTTTGAAAGTGAAGATGCAGCGAACAAGGCCAGCGCTATTTTGGCGTTGGTCGGCACCGTAAACATTCCGATCATCTACAAGTCGGTTGATTGGTGGTACACCCTGCATCAACCAGCAACGATTAAGTTTACCGAAGCAAGCACCATTGATCCTTCAATGAAATATCCTTTGTTGATCATGGTTATTGGTTTTTACGTATTGTATGCAACTGCGTTGATTCTAAAAACACGCACTGAAATCCTACAAAAAGAACGTAAAGCGAAGTGGGTAAAGGATCTTGCCCTAGCTTCTTAAGTTTAGATTTGAGAAGCGGTAAATCTGCGGTTATTACCGTAGATGTTAGGGAAAATAACAATTAATAGGTTAGTTAATGCAATTTCAATTCGACAATCTATCAGAATTTTTTAATATGGCGGGGCATGGACCCTACGTTTGGGTGTGTTATCTAGTAACCTTTATCGCTATTGGTTATTTGTTAATCGCGCCCATTCGAACACAGAAAAAGCTTTTGAAAAGCTATAAACGTCAGGAACAAGTTGCTCAATCCGAGAATTCTGATGCTCCTGCATCAGTGACGGAAGCTAAGCAAAGTTGGTAAATCTATCCGTTCTAAAGTGATTCAATCATGCATGCTGTAAGAAAACAACGTCTGTACTTGGTGTTATTCATCGTCGCTTTTGCTTCGATTGCAATTGGCTTAATTGTTTTTGCTTTGCGCGAAAACATTAACCTGTTCTATCCACCTTCTAAAATTGTATCGGGGGAAGCTCCCGTCAATAAACATATTCGTGCTGGCGGATGTGTGCTTCCAGGTTCGGTGGTTCGGTCTGATGCTGGCTTAGAAGTCGAATTCGCCATTACCGACGGAAACTCACAGGTTAAGGTTTTGTACAGCGGAATCTTGCCTGACTTGTTTGCCGAAGGTGAAGCGGCTGTAGTGAGTGGCGAAGTCACAAAAGATGGTATTTTTAAAGCTTCTCAAGTGTTGGCCAAACATGATGAAAATTATACGCCACCAGAAGTTGCGGATATGGCCGGTGACGGTGTAGATCATCAAAAGACTTGTGAGGTAATTCCTTATGATTCCTGAGATCGGTCACTTTAGCCTTATTTTGGCGTTATTTTTGTGTATTTTTCTTTCTATAGCGCCGCTCGTTGGTAGTTTTACCGGCCAAACCTTATTAATGCAGTCTTCGCGTTCGCTTGCGACAGGTTTCTTTGTGTTCTGCACGATAGCCTTTATTTGTTTGGCAATAGCCTTCGGTCAAGATGACTTTTCGGTTGCGTACGTTAGCCAAAACTCCAACAGCTTGCTGCCGATCTATTACAAGCTTTGCGCAGTATGGGGTGGTCATGAAGGATCATTACTGCTATGGGCTTGGATGTTGTCAGCTTGGACGTTTGCGATCACTCTCTTTAGTCGTAATCTGCCGTTAGAAATGCTCTCCCGCGTTTTATCGGTAATGGGCATGATTGCGGTTGGTTTTTTACTTTTTACTCTATTAACGTCAAATCCGTTTGATCGTCTGTTGCCTGATCAACCCGCAGAAGGGTCGGATTTGAACCCGCTTTTACAAGATCCTGGTTTCATCTTCCATCCGCCCATGCTTTACATGGGATACGTAGGATTCTCTGTAGCCTTTGCCTTCGCAATTGCCGCACTAATTGGCGGCCGATTAGATAGCGCGTGGGCACGCTGGTCTCGTCCTTGGACAACGGTGGCTTGGTCTTTTTTAACCTTAGGTATCGCCCTAGGGAGCTGGTGGGCTTATTACGAACTTGGCTGGGGTGGTTGGTGGTTCTGGGACCCCGTCGAAAACGCATCACTGATGCCGTGGCTGGTTGGAACTGCCTTAATCCATTCTCTAGCCGTAACCGAAAAGCGTGGCGTGTTTAAAAGCTGGACGATTTTATTAGCGATATTTGCCTTTTCTTTAAGCTTGCTGGGTACCTTCTTGGTTCGCTCTGGAGTAATTACCTCCGTTCATGCATTCGCTACAGATCCGGCACGGGGAACCTTTATATTAATTTTCTTACTTTTCGCCGTTGGTGGATCTTTATTGCTGTACGCTTTTAGAGCTCCGCAAGTGAAAAGTATCAGTCGTTTTGACGTGTTGTCACGAGAAACGCTTTTACTTGGCAACAACGTTTTGTTTGTGGTGATGTCGGCTACCGTGCTGCTGGGTACTTTGTATCCTTTGATTGCCGATGCGTTGGGGTGGGGGCGAGTATCGGTTGGGCCTCCATATTTTAATGCGTTATTTGTGCCTCTAATGGCCATTGTTTGCGTGTTGCTGGGTATTGGTCCTTTGGCGAGCTGGAAAAAATCTCCGCTCAAATACATTCAAAATCTTCTGTTCAAGCCTTTAACCATTAGCGTTATTTTGGGCTTAATCTTTCCGGCCGTGTATGGCGATTCTTACTCAATATCGGCTGCTATTGCGGCGATTTTAGGTATTTGGATTATCGCAACCACTGTGGCTGAAGTGATTCATAAAACACGCAATGCGAGCAGTTTTGTCGCGGGTTTGCGACGTCTGACTCTGAGCTTTTACGGAATGGTATTTGCGCATTTAGGCGTTGCGGTAACGGTTCTTGGCGTCACTCTTAATACCATTTACAGCGAACAAAAAGATGTGCGAATGGACCCCGGCGCTACGGTTGAGGCTGGTGGTTACGAGTTCCTGTTCTACGGTGTTGAACAGGTACCTGGGCCAAACTATACGGCCCAGCGCGGCAAAATTGAAGTGAGCTCAGATGGTAAGGTGCTTGAGATACTTATGCCTGAAAAGCGTAACTATTTTTCGGGCGGCCCTAGCATGACCGAAGCTTCAATAAACTCGAATTTATTCCGAGATATTTATATTGCGCTGGGCGAGCCTCTAACTGGTGGTTCTTGGGCAATGCGAGTTTACTTTAAACCTTTTGTCGCCTGGATATGGCTTGGTTCGGTTTTCATGGCCCTAGGTGGTTTTATGGCAATTGCCGATAAGCGCTACCGTGCTCATGTAAAACGCAAAAATCCAGCGGTCGAGACGGTACAAAGCTCAAGTGCGGATCAAGTCGATACTGATCTCGCCGGAGCAAAAGTCTAAGGCAAATTAAACGTAATGGTTCAATCAGTCCACTGTCGATTTCTTACACGCGGCAGTGGTGGATGGGTAATATTTTGGGCAGATTAAAACTCTTTATACCTTTGGCGGTATTTTTGGTACTGGCGGTATTTTTTTATCGCGGCTTATCTCTTGATCCCACAGAGATGCCAAGCGCTCTGATCGATAAACCGGTTCCTAATTTTTCATTGGCAAATCTAGAAAACCCTGAAAGTAACATCACTCAAAATGACTTGAAGGGTAAACCTTATTTGTTGAATGTTTGGGCTACTTGGTGTGTTGCCTGCCGTCAAGAGCACCCCTACTTGGTAGAGCTTGCGGAACAGGGTGTGAATATTTACGGCATGAACTACAAAGACGACACCGAAGAAGCCAAGCGATGGCTTGCTAGGCTTGGCAATCCTTATTCTATGAACATTGTTGATGATGAGGGTAGGCTGGGTTTGGATTTGGGAGTATTCGGTGCTCCGGAGACCTATGTCGTTGATTCAGAAGGGTTCATCCGTTATAAGCACATTGGTGTTGTTACCAAGGACATTTGGCAAAGTAAAATCGCGCCTATTTATTCCTCTTTATAATTTCTTTTAGCGACTTATTTTGAGAAGCACAAAACAAGAGCCACACATCTGTGGCTCTTGTTTTATGTACTATTTCATTATCTTTTTATTCCTACCAATTTAATTCTTTTTTTATTAGAAATACTTAAATTAACCAGTTTCTATAATTTTATCCCGTACAAAATAAAATGTTAGAACGCATATCCAGTGTTGGGTAATTGATGTAGGTGAATAATTCTAATAAAAATTATTCAAGGTAGAGAATAAGCATAATTCGACATCCAATACCTTTATACGAGACCTTTGCGTGTGACCTTTGCGTGTGACCTTTGCGTGTGACCTTTGCGTGTGACCTTTGCGTGAGTAGTCCCGTTAAATACCTAAGAATTTTTGATTATTTGAAATCCAGGTTTTGCCTGCAACCCCAAAATACCCGTCGTCAATTTGAATGATAATAAACCCCAGAAACTCCAATGATATTGGAAGGCTCATTGCCATTTTCTGCACTAGACTTGGAGAGCGATAATTGAATTAAAGGTTCCTAAGGTATGTTTGCGATAACATTCCGGGAAGCCTTTGGGTTTGACTTAATAGAAATAGCGAGGAATCGTCTACTCGGTTTTGTTATTACGTGAGCTACTTGGTGATAGTCACGTATTTGAAGAATTAAGGGGGAGTTTAGGCTTTATGATTTAGAGGTTCACGGCGTTTTTTTTACACCGTACCACTGGCATTGCAGGTATGCCAACGACAGTTTGATTTGATGCAACTGGTTTTGTGACAACAGAATTTGCACCTACTCTGACATTATCACCAATCTTTAGCGGCCCAAGAATTTTTGCGCCCGCGCCTACATCTACGTGATATCCAAGCTCTACCTTTCCTGCCAAGGTGACTTGTTGAAAAATCAAACAATTCGCACCAATAACCGCATGTGGATGAATCACAATGCCGTTCGGGTGCGGCATTAATAGACCACCACCAATTTGGCAATTAAGATCTATTTCTGCACCAGTAACCACGGTCCAAAATCGGTGACGAAGTACGCAAAGCTTCATGAAAAGAGTCGACAGAGCATCGCCTTTCATTTTGAGCTTTTGATAATCCCTTATTGATAAAAGCAATTTGCGACTGGGATCCCAAAAACGTCTGGGTTTTTCTCGATCCCATATTGGCGTCTGCCAATCTACATCATTCTTCACTTTTGAATCCATTTGTCCTACAGCTCCACAGCATGGATAGAGTCTAACATAGTGAGTTTCATAATCGAAAGCTAACAAAAATACCTTGTTAATAATAACGAGTAGCTCACGCTAATTTAAACTGGTATTCAAGTAAGAAAAACGATTAACCTGCGCGGTCTTGAATATTAAAATAACAAGTCGTCTAATATTTCACTCCAAATCTAACCAAACAGCATCGGTTAAAATACTATTAATCGGGCTGTATCAAATCCTTTGGTTCACCGAAAGACCTATAAAAGACAATGTTGTTCATTTCATTTTAGATTTTTAAAGCACTTTTGTGCTTACGTTCTCAGGGTAAAAGTGTTGCAGGTATGGTTTTGTTCAAATAATTAGATTGAATATTAAAAAACATCCGGTGAGCATGTTTACCTAAAGACCTGAGCAGACTCGTTACGATGCGTGAATTTTCAGAACTTTAGACAATTATAAATTATTATTTTTTGATACTTCTAAAATCATTCTTAAACTCTGGCTTGAATGACCGGCAGTTAAACGGGTATTTTTTTTGACGTCGTCTGCTATTTTGACTATACCTTCTAAGTGTCGATGTTTTAATTTATACAACGATTTAGGGCTGCGCCGGATATGACTAAGGCTAATAAAGTGTTGTCCGGGATTGCCGGTATTTGGGTCTCAAAAGATTCATTTGCGAGAACTGAATCTGATTCAGTAATATTAAATGTGCTTTTACAGATTAGTTTTATTTTTGAATCTGAATATGCGTTTGTATGGGATTGCACAAATATTCAAAGCAATGCAGACATCAATAAAATGTCCCTGGTGGGTTCCTCTGTAATAGAGAATGGTATTTTTAAAAAAGTTTTTAATAAAAAAAATGACTTTACAATAAATACAATTTTTTTAGACCGAATGCGTCGCTCTAAATGCATTTCGTTATTATCAAATGAATGTGAAGGTCTAAATTTTCCAGAAAATAAAATCCTCTACGATAGTTACACGTTTTTACCTCTGTTAAATAAAGGCACCATACGATTGATTTTTGTTATGTCTGCGCCTAAAAAAATGGTGGAGCTTAATAATAATCAAGCATTGACTCGGCTTTTTCTTGCCCTGAGGGCTTTCCTTAACGCTTTAAGTACAGATGTTGGGAATCGTTTTTTAGAACAAAATTCCTGGGGAGCGGTCCTGCCGCAACTGGAGACGTTTTGTGATTTATTGTTCGATTGTATTGTAGCGTATGACCGAAATGACAAAATATTATTTGTTAACACTCCAGCAGTAGACCTTTTAGGTGCTAGCAAATCAACGCTAGTTAATAAAAACATTAATACATTTATTGGGTCTTTTTTTGAACAGAGAGAGGAATCTTTTCTTCGTAATGAAAAGGATCTTCAGTTGTTGAGTCAGTTGAGTTCGAGTTTCCATGGATTTCAGCGCGCCAATATTGTCGCTTATGACGGTTCTAAAGTGGAGGTCGAGGTAAGAAGTTTTCAATTTTGCACAGGGCTCCACATTGTAAGAGGCCTGGCCATGAGAAAGGTCAACGCATTAGGCCTCGCAAATTCCGAATATGAAGTACGCTACTTGCATCAAAAGGCACTGACCAATCTTGCTCCGGTGGGATTAATTCAATTGAACAGTCGCTGGGAGTGCTCTTATGTTAATGATTTTTGGTGTGACTTGTCTCATTTATCACCCGAAGAAAGCGTTCAATTGGGGTGGATTAATACAATTCATCCAGACGATGTTCGAGAAGCTCTTAATAAATTGAGAAGTGGGTTAAGCAATAGTGGTAGTTATACCTGTAATCTTCGGTTGCAGTCTCCCCTAGGCACGATCATTTGGGCACGTATAGATGCCCGATGCTTAATTTCAGAATACGGAGAGGTTAGCGGTGTAATTCTCAGCGTCCAAGACATCACTGACAATTTGCGCAAAGAGAAAAAATTAAAAGATATTGCCGAACGAGATCAGTTAACAGGTTTAGTTAATCGAAGCTTTTTTCATGATCGACTTGAGGTCGCAATTCAAGGAATACACCGTTATGGCATGGTTGGTCTTTTTTTTATTGATTTAGATAAGTTTAAATCAATTAACGACACTTTCGGACACGAAACAGGAGATCGGCTTTTAAAAGAAGTGGCGAAACGCTTGACCAGTTCATTACGACGAGTCGATGCTATATCGCGTTTGGGGGGAGATGAGTTTACGGTAATTCTTACCAATCTACACAATCCACAATCCATCAATTCTACCGCAGAAAAACTAATTTCTACCTTTAACTCCCCGTTCATTTTGGGTGATAGAACAATCTATGTAACTTGTAGTATTGGTATTGCCGTTGGTGACAGCGCTAATGTAAACGCAGTTACGTTGGTGCGTCAGGCAGATGCTGCTTTGTATAAAGCTAAGAATGCTGGTAGAAATCAATTTCGATTTTATACCGCAGAACTGGATAAGGATGCAGCGACGTTATTGTATTTAAAACAAAGCTTAAAAGAAAATCCTACGGGAGACTTTAAAGTTTTATATCAACCTCAAATAGATGTGCTCTCAAATAAAATAGTAGGAGTAGAAGCACTGGCGCGTTGGTCATTAAAAGGTGTAGAGCCTATTTCGCCAGATGTCTTCATTCGAATTATCGAAGATTCCGGACTGATTGATGAGTTTTCACGATGGTTGTTTGAAGCTGTGTTTTATGAATTATCTCTTTGGATCTCAAAATCTCTCGCCGTTGATAATATTAAAATATCCATAAACATATCAGCAAAACAATTAAGAAATTCAGACCTTGTTACCGTGTTAACGGCGTTATGTGATAAATATAAATTTAACAGTAATGTTTTTACACTTGAAGTAACGGAGACGGCTTTAATTGACGATCCTGAACAGGCAAGCCGAGTTTTATTCGATCTGTCTCAAGCCGGTTTTACGATTGCGTTAGACGATTTCGGTACCGGATATTCCTCGCTCTCTCACCTGCGTACAATGCCTTTAGATTATGTGAAGATCGATAAGAGTTTTATAAAAGACGTTGTACACGATGAAGAAGATGCCAAGATCGTTAAGGCCATTTTATCTTTGGCGAAGGCCTTAGGAATTGGAGTGGTCGCGGAAGGTGTTGATCAACTTAATATTAAAGGAACCTCTGATTAACCTAAAAATATTTAGGAACCTCTGATTAACCTAAAAATA
>CALMJT010000033.1 GCA_937864365.1 uncultured Alteromonadales bacterium
GAAACTTATTGCAATAAGTTTGCAGCTGAATTTCTTTTTCCAAAAAAACTAGTCCTCAAAGAATTTGGAGTAAGGCGAGATTTGATATCTCTGAATGAATATATTGAGGTACAAAAAAAGTATGGAATAAGCATACAAGCGATTGTCCACAGACTCGTAGACACTGCTATATTGCATGAAAACAGAAAAAGTGAATTCTATAAAAAAATAAATTCCAATCCAGATTTAAAGCGACAGGTGAATCAGGAGAGATTTGAAACTCCCGAGAAATCGAATCGATATTGGCAGTTAGTCTTTCGCGCCTTATCTCAAGAAGTAATTTCCGTGAGTAAGGCATCGTCGTTGCTTGATAAGGACATTAATTATTTTATCGAAAACGCTCTTCTCTAAACTGGACTGATGGACATTATAATCAATGATGCCAATATCTTAATTGACCTTACTCATCTCAATTTGGTCGAAGAATTTGTCCAATTGGATCTAAACTTAAAAACAACGGACTTTGTGTTCGCGGAACTAAATGCAGATCAACAAGCCATCTTTAATCAATATATTGAAGATGGAAAATTAGAGGTAATCATCACAGAAGATGAGGGTGTCTTAAATTCGATTGCTGAAATCCTAAATAAAACGACAGGACTGAGTTTCGAAGATTGTTCCGTTTGGTATTATGCTGAGAAATTAAAAGGTATTTTGTTGTCTGGAGATGGCAAATTAAGAAGACAAGCAACAGCCAGTGGAATTTCCGTAAAAGGTATTCTGTTCGTTTTTGATCAACTATTGTTAGCAGATCTAATAACGCTCGAAACAGCCATAGAAAAAATAGAAATGCTCTATTTAAAGAACACTAGACTGCCTATCCAACCCAAAGAAGATCGCCTAATAAGTTGGACGCACAGAAAACATCACAACTAAACCCAAAAGCTCGAGGCTACAAGCTCTGGGTTTCTGGTTTCATGTTTCTGGTCTCTAGTTCACTTTCCAGTTCTTGTTCTTGTTCCAGTTCTTGTTCCAGTTCTTGTTCTTTGTCCGGAATCTCAGCGGAGGCGCTCGAGTTGGCCTTTGCGCTTCACGATGTTTTTATAATCCCATTGAATCGCTCTCGATTTTTTGAGCCATCGTGTCATCGCTGCTGGATCGACATCTGCTATGTCATTGAAGAAAATCGAAGCATCTTTAAATTTCTCACCGCGCACATTCAATTGATCTTCGTCGAAGTCGGCGCCACTCCAAAACATCAAGCGAATGCCCGCCTTTTGTTTGCTATAACCGACAATCGGATTGCCCTCAATAAACCACACCGGATGGCCATGCCAGATCTTGCTCTCCGCCTCCGTCAATTCTGAATCAATTAAGTTCATCAACGCATCACAGAGCACACCTTCAGCAGATGTGAGTTGGGTATTGTATGTTTGAATAGAAGGGTTCATCGTTCGGGGTTCGGGGTTCAGAGTTCAGTGTTCAGAGTTCAGTGCCCCCTCATGAATATGCTTGACAGGTTCCCTTCCTAAACCCCAAAGTTTGTTGAAAAGCTTTATGTTGTTTTTAACGGATAGGTATTTTCTTTAATGCAGCCAAGATAAGCAGAGAAAGGCTCTGCTGAGGAGCAACCTTTCAAGGAATAATCCTGGCCGACTGAAAAGGTCTTTCTTTAGGCGTACCCTAAAAGGTTTTAGGGTGCGCTTTTTTTTTATGGTCTTTTTGGTCGTTAATGCCTCCTAAAACCTAATCATCCATTCAATCGAAGTTGTGCAATTTGATCTCGGTTGGGTTGGTCCGATTAGATTGCTCGATTTCAAACTCTACAGGGCTTAACCAACCTAGACCTTCTTGCTTTCTTTTGAAGTTGTAATGATGTATGCATTTTTCTATTTCCCTTTTTATTCCTCTTACTGAAGTAGATTTTACAAGTGGCATGATATGATGTTTAAAATATCCATTGAACTGTTCAGCATGTCCATTTTCAAGACAATTTCTTGCTCTACTCATTCTTAAACCGAGCATGGATGCCAACTCTATAAAAAGCCTAGAAAAGTACTGTCCGCCTCCATCAGTGTGATGAATAGCATTTACTAGTTCTAGAGCACCACGGCATTCTACGGCCATATCAAGTACTTCCACCGCGCGCTCGGACTTCATATTTCTATCGAAATTCCATCCTATAACACGTCCGCTGTAAACATCTATGCAGCTAAAAAAATAGTACTTCTCTCCTTTGTGATAGTTGTATGAAATATCCCCCACAATTACTTGATTTATCCCAGTGATTGTTAAGCCCAAAATCAAGTTTTTATAGTTCCAACTTTGCATGGATGATTTGGTGGTTATAACTCTCACACGATTAACCGGAAGGCTAAGCCCTTCCCTTGATAACAGCTGCTCAAATTTATTGACACCAATATCGTAGCGTTCCTTGATTTTCAGGTTGTAAAACAATGTTCTTGAGCCTGCGCGATGATCAAACTTGCTTCTATAAAAATTAATCTCTTCGATAATCCTGAAGAGCACTAATTTTTTCGATTCATGACTTCTCAGCCATTGTTGATGCGCTTGTCTGGAAACACCTGAACGCTCATAGAAGGCCTTCATACTAGGCCTTTTTTCATCATTGTTTGCTCTGAGTAATTGTAAAAGTGGGTGAACTATTTTTTTTCAAAATTCTCCCCAAGCTTGGACTTTGCGACCTCCACAAGTGCTTTTTGGTAGAAAAGCTCCACCTGTTGAGTTCCGATAATCTCAAGAAGACGTTTGTTCTCTTTTTCCAGCTCTTTAAGTCTGCTGATCTCACTGCCATCGCTGATAATAATTGGCTTTGGAAGAGGTTTAGAACCAAACTTTTCAAGCCATTTTTTAACGTTTTCAACTTTAACTTCATAAAGTTTACTGACCTCTTGGACAGTGACTTCCCCAGACTCAATAAGCCGAGCTTGCTGGATGCGAAAATCGGTTGTAAATCGTCTCCGACGACGTTCATCTGTTGTCATAACATGATAAATTTAGAGACTTTCCAACAAAATTGTTGTCAACCTATATCATGAGAGAACACAGAGTTCGGTGTTGCTTTTTGCCTGCAGCCTGATGCTTGAAGCCTGAAGCCTGAAGCTTGTAGCCTGCAGCTTGCAGCCTGTACCCTGTTGCCAATTCGTGTTAATCTCAAAAACAGATAACAATAATAAATGGATGTTATTCGATGTAAGCTGCGTAAAAACCAACAAACCAACATGAGCAAACCCTTATTTCAGAACATCTACTTCAAGTTAGGTGTCATCCTTGTCATTATTTTATTACTTCTCATTCCGAAGATCATGATTCAGCAATTGATTCGTGAACGAGAGAACAGGCAACAAGAAGCGATCCATGAAGTCAGCGACAAATGGGGCCAGTCACAAACCCTGTCTGGTCCAATTTTATCCATTCCCTATTACGAGCCCGGAGGAACGAAAAAATACGCACACTTCCTTCCGGATGCGCTCAACATTGACGGGGACATCTCACCAGAATCTCGTCACCGCGGCATCTTCGAAATTGTGGTGTACGATTCCAAACTACATGTTAACGGTCAATTCAAACCGCTTCATCCCGATCAATTAGGCATAGACATCAACCGAATGCTATGGTCGGAAGCTATAGTAACACTCGGCATTTCCGATTTAAAGGGTATTGAAAAACAAATTGAATTGCAATGGAACGACACCACGCATCAATTTAATTCCGGACTTGTCACCACAGA
>CALMJT010000034.1 GCA_937864365.1 uncultured Alteromonadales bacterium
CTATACCAGCTGGCCTCTTTTCAAGAAAATTGCACTTATTATCCGAAACCAAGTTCCTTGTAGTTTGAATGGTGGCTAACTAAGCTGTAGAATAATTATGTTAAAAACACTAAAAAATTCCGACATGCTATTTCGTTTTAATTTCACTGATTTCTCTCTATTTGCTCAATTTATTCTTTTTTTGGGTTTTTATTTGTTAATTCTTAAAAAATAACCCAGAAGCATAAGCAGTAATATAAACCGAGTTACACGGCTTTTTGTTCTTTAAAATTCCAAGGTGGTTATTCATTTTACTTCTATTTTCTTATATTTGGACTAAATTAACGTATCGCCACAGCTTTTCGATGTTATGCATAATGCAACAGAGTGTCCACTGGCAGGTTACTTTGGCTTTACCTCTTAAGCTCAGTTTATTGATGCTTTTATTTGAGGTTATGTTGGCAAATACCGGTTCGATTGTCCACATCCGTTTTGCGTACTGTTGTTTGCCTGACTCACTGTTAATTTTTGCTTTCATTAAATCTAGGTAGTTGGTATTGCTTTCACCATCTACGGCACATGAAACTTGTCGTCCATGCTCTTTTAAGGGTTTGCTCATGCAGTCTTTTTGTAATGGATAGGCTCGACAGTTTTTTAAGTACGACTTAAATCGCAGGTAGCGTTTGTTGTTAATGATAAAATGGTCTCCGTGATACATCATTTCGTGTCCGTTTGGACAAACACAATGCTTGGCTTCGCGATTTAATGTAAATTTGTCGGAGGTATATCCGAGCTTTCTTTTCGGTTTGTCTTTGCGGGTTTTTTGTCGGTGTGCTTTGTGTTTTTGCACGGCCTCGGAGTTTTTAAACAGCGGGTCACGTTGACGAAATTGTGTATCAGGAATCACGGTGTTA
This sequence comes from uncultured Alteromonadales bacterium, assembly GCA_937864365.1. Taxonomy (GTDB): domain Bacteria; phylum Pseudomonadota; class Gammaproteobacteria; order Pseudomonadales; family Cellvibrionaceae; genus Sessilibacter. Next base: position 894 of record CALMJT010000034.1, read on the forward strand.
ATTTTTTCTTGATAGAGGTATTCCATATTGATTTCGCTGGAATATCCAGTGTCAGCTGTCAGTAAGGCTCCGTGATTTAATGCATCTTCATCGAGGTTTTCTTCGATTTCTTAATCATCGGTTTTAATAGTGTTTGATCGGGCCCTACCCCAAAACACTCTGTGGCGATGATAATTTGGCGCTTTTCATCACTCACGGTTTGGCAGTTATAACCTTGTAGCGTGCCTTTTGAAGTATTCATTTTCGCACTGTCGTTATCGGTAATATTACTTTGTATTTCTCGGTTACTTTTGCCGGTACTTTTTCGCGGTGTGGATTTCTGCAAGAACGCATCAATTTTATCAGCATTTTTTAGCAGTGTCTCCACGGTTTGTCGTCGCCGGTCTGGATCGCCGTTGATACTATTTTTTGTATTATCGTTTCTTAAATGGTTCTCGATAATTTTTTGTGCGGATTGACGTAATTTCTTGGATTTCTTTGAATTGATTATTGAATTGATTTTTGATGTGCTTGTTAGAAGTTTTACTTGCCAGGAACATCGGAAGCTTTGTATTTGACTGGGACAACTTCTACACCCTCCTTGTTTATATACCCCCACAAGCCACCTTCTAAGGCTTTGTGACCATCCTCAGCTGGAGTTAAAACACAGCCCTTGCAGACAAGTGCCTTGCCCTCGTGAAAGGGCCACGCCCAATCGTAACCCGGCGAAAGCACAAGCTCAAAATCGGAATTGTAATATTCGATTTTGCCGCTGTTTAATGAACGGGTCAGCCCCTCTTGAAAGTAATCTGCGCCGCTATCATAAAATATTACCGGAAGAAACCTACCATCCGGTTTTACGTAGAAGTATTGACCTGAAGTAAAAAAGCTAGCCATGCCAGTTTTACCAAAATTCAGATTACCCATATGGTCTTTGGATATTTGCAACACATCATCTTTGTAAGAAGCGCACTTTTCGAATACCTCCCACTCAGGATATTGGTAATGTTCGGTCCTCTTCGGAATGTACCCGCACGGACCAAAGTCCTGTGCCACCACAAAGCCAGAAGAAAGCATAACGAGTATCGCGATGTATCGATTCATAGTACTTCTAATAACGTCCGCATAACGGGCAAAAATACGCAGGCTATAATAACGAGCGAAGCGAGGGAGCCTACGTTTTTTTCCCCAGCGAGCGCAGCGAGTGGTTAATGCGTTTGTTAGAGCCAATCGCCTGAAACAGCCATAGAGCCAATAAACCATGCCCACATAATGGCGGGTACTAACAAAAGATATAACCAAAATAACAGTTTAGTGCCGGAGTGGCGAAACAGGCTATAGATAATTGAAAGCATTGGCAAAAGGCAACTAACTTGGAAAGCATTAGTAAATGCAGAAATGCTCCAACCTGACGCAAAGAATAATAATGGAATACCGATTACAAGTAGGGTTAGAAAACCATGGCAACTGATAAATAATCGCTGACCTATATTTAAACTACTGTTCGCTACCCAAAAGCTTACTGAACTACCAATACAAATTAATATGTAACTGGTAGCAAAGGCAATCTCGGGCAAGTTATTTAGGTGCTCTGAAATTGTAATCAGCATTCCTTGGCTCTAACGCTTTGCTTTGCGGCGCGCGTTAGCTCGTCCAGTCAAAGGCCACCTTGATTGACTTGTTAACATTAGATATATAGTAAAATGTCATTTCCTTTAATTTTGAATTTCACTTTTTTCATATCGTCGGTTAAAGTTCCGAGGTTAGTACCATCAAGACTCCATACATTTTCGGTCGCAAGCCACTCATTCAATTCTGGATCGTGGCACTTAAAATAACTATTTGGAACAACCTTACCATTAAATATAGTGGGGCCAAAATTTTTGCACTTAGGGCCCCTGCGCCACCACCTTAAATCGGGCATATCTACAAGCCCCTCTCTCAACGGAACAACAAAAACAGATATTTCTGAATTATAGTTTTTAAATATTATATATCTGACGTTCCACCAACCTTCGTAACCAGCATCTTGCGTGATTATACCTCCTGGCTCTAGCGCACTAATATTAATTCGAGGAAGATTCTCTCCCGCATTCGCTGGCGGATTTAATGCGCCGCCAAAAAGACTAAGCAGAAACCCGATTCCTACGAATGAAATTATTAAAACCGCTGACCAAAGTAATTTTTTACGCATGACTTAATGATGTTAACGCCTTGCTCACTTGCACATACTGCGGAGAGCGTTTTTGTGTAAAATTGGAGTACAGCGACAAACACAAAAACGAGCGTAGTAGTATGTATCAACGTGAAGCAACTTGTTATGACTTTTTGCTGATATAAATAATTGAAACGTCATCTTGGAGACTACCAATATCTTGCTTTGCAAGTTTAGCTATTTCTTTAGCTGTAGTTTTTGTCGAAAGTAACAATTTCATTTCTTCTAGTTTTATATACTTAAAAAGACCATCTGAGCCAAGTAGGATCGATTTGTCTACATCCATTGGGCCAAAACCAATAGGTGTCGTGCTACCACTTCCCAATAGGGGCTTCAGGTTTTGCATAGATGATAGTTCGTAATCATATTCTCTATTAAATAACCAAGCTTCTGAGTCGCCAACACTTGCACCTACAACGGTTGTATCATTAAGCTTTCCGACGATTGCAGTAGCTTCGCCGCAACCAGATTCGTTCGCTAGCTCTAAATCTACTTTTCGAAGAAATGACTCAAAGTCATCTGAAGAATCAAAACTGTCGATATTTGTTAGATCCTTAAAAGCTTCAACAACATAATTGCTTGCTTGTGCTGCCCCAGCCATTCCTCCCGCTCCATCGCATATACAAAACCATATAGAGTCGCCAATTTTCGTGACATATAAGGCATCATCACCTTTTAAATTTTGTTGTTCTAAATAACTACTGAATTCGAACATGGTTTAGTTATAACAGCTTAACAGATGTATTAACGACGCTTTTTGTCGAGTTTACCATCATTGTAACTCTATCTAGGGTGAGTTTTTCTGAACGCTATCTCGAAAGTTTTGTTACGTCAATATTTCAGTCAATTTGGCACAATAATCATCACTGAGAGTCACATTGTTGTGGTGCGTACTCTTGTAAATATGGAGTGGAGCAGCTGTGCTCGCTCTATTAACAATCAACCATAAAATCGGAATTATTTAATAGAGGCATTTTTAAATAATTAAAATTTAATCGCAGGATATTCTTTACTAAGATATTTATTTTTTACGATTTATTTCAATTTTGTTTGCCAAAGCAATTTTAAAAGATAATTTCTCTATTAAAATATCAGCGATAATATTTCACAGAGATTTAGCTTCTTAATTTTATCAAAATTATTTTCTATAAGTGCTCCTTGATTACACACCCTTTTAGCACTGAAGAAATGTTCACTACCAGCACTAACACAAACTATCGCACCGATTAGTTTTGTTCGAATGTACGGTGAGATATTGCTGGTTTTGACTTTTCCACTTATGATATGTTGTAACATATCATACGAAACGATCGTTAATCAAACAGATCTATTGTTTAAGCAACTTCTATTTGCGGTAATCTTAGTAATGCAAATGGATAATTCCAACAAGGGATGCATTCATGACAAATACCATTCGAAAACTACCAGTTACAGTACTTTCTGGCTTTCTTGGCGCTGGCAAAACTACTGTGTTAAGCCATGTTCTCAATAATCGAGACGGCTGTCGCGTTGCAGTGATTGTTAACGATATGAGCGAAATAAACATCGATGCTGCTACTGTACAAAATGAGGTAACGCTCAACCGCAGTGAAGAAAAACTAGTCGAGATGAGTAATGGTTGCATTTGTTGTACGTTACGAGAAGATCTGTTGTTAGAGGTTCGAAAACTTGCAAATGAAGGTCGCTTTGATTACTTATTAATTGAATCTACCGGTATTTCTGAACCGTTACCGGTGGCAGAAACGTTTACATTTGCGGATGAAGACGGTATTAGCTTGTCTGATGTAGCCACATTAGACACCATGGTTACCGTCGTAGACGCGGTCAATTTTTTAGTGGATTACGATGAAGCTAAATATTTGCAAGAAACTGATGAGCACTTGGGTGAAGATGATGAACGCAGTGTTGCAGATTTATTGGTTGATCAAGTGGAATTCGCCGATATTATTTTAGTTAGCAAAACCGATTTAGTGGACAACAATACGTTAGATCGTTTAATTGCCGTTTTAAAAACATTAAATACTGAAGCCGAAATCATTCCAATCAGGCATGGTCAGATATCAATTACCAGTATTTTGGGTACGGGTAAATTCAGTTTTGAACGTGCCCAACAAGCGCCCGGTTGGCTTAAAGAAATGCGAGGCGAACACGTGCCGGAAACCGAAGAATACGGTATTAGTAGTTTTACCTACACAGCTCGACGCCCATTTCACCCAGAGAAATTTTTTAATTTTATTCATCAAAAAGACCTACAAGGAAAGCTAATTCGCTCGAAAGGTTATTTTTGGTTGGCGACTCGTCCCGAATTTGCATGCCAATGGAGTCAAGCTGGCGGTATTGCACGCTATGGTTTTGCAGGAATGTTTTGGAAAGCAGTGCCAGAAGATCACTGGCCAGATGATGAAGAATATCGACAATCTATTAAATCTAAATGGCAAGAACCTTCTGGCGATATGCGTCAGGAGTTGGTTTTTATCGGCCAAGGTCTTAGTAAGCATCAATTTATTGAAGCTCTTGATAGCTGCTTATTAAATAACGATGAACTATTAGCCGGGCAAGAAGTGTGGCAATCACTGCCCGATCCCTTCCCTGATTGGGGCGAAGAAGCATGATCGAACCGCACCTTCACAACCAAGTACTATCTCGTCGAGTGGTAATTAGCGATGATTTATAAGCGCTTACCGAAATATATAGAAGCGATGTTAATTTATCGGTTTGGCAACGAATACTTTGCCCAGATGCAATATCACAAAGTCAAATATTATTGACATCTGATAATGTTAAAAGCTATTCCGGTAAGCTCGCTATAAGTCAATTAGAACATTTGCAAAAAATCATACCATCACTCATGCAATCACCAAATTTGTGTTCTGATGTTCAACCACTGGCAAATATATTCTGCTGTCTTTTTGAGTTGAAAAATGTTGGCTTGCGTTTGGGAATACTATCGAAAATAATGTGCCCGAGATTGCATGTTGCTTGAGTACTCTTTCGGTTAATTCACAGTTATTTTGGCAATGGTACCCAATGGCCTCACCATCATAACGTTCGCGTCAATATATCAATGAACAATATCAATGAACAATATCAATGAAAAACATTGAATATTCACAGCAAGCCGTTCATACATTAAGCACGGGTGACGTTGCTCTGTTAAAGGGTGAGTGTTGGGAAGGAAATAAAGGTGCAGATTTTGTGCAGCGCTCACCTGCTGTAAACGCACGCCAAAAACGACTTTTATTAGCGTTGGATTTTGTTTGTGTTGATTGTGTTAAAACCAGCGCGAAACAATATTAAATACTATTAAAACTTTCAGTAACTAATCTGCAATTAGCTTAAAGCTTATCATTCACTGCTTGCTACTCAAGAGTTGTAATTTATAGAATCTACAATACGCATCGAAAATTATCTTGGCGCAGTTAACTTTCTGAGCAATTTTTATAAATTTGAACGATGAAAATTTCTTTAGAATTTACTCAATAATTTTGCAATAATGTTATAAAATAACATTTTAAAACCCAATGAAGGCAATACCTGAGTAACACAATCATGGCTTCTATCACGCAGATTATCGACCATGCTGAAAACACCTGCCGTAAAAATGGCGCCAAGTTAACCGAAAAGCGCAAGCGAGTTTTAACAGGTTTGCTTATATCTAAAAAAGCATTATCAGCTTATGAATTGATTGATTTTATGCAAAAGGAGTTCAATGAATCTCCGCCTGCAATGTCGGTTTATCGTATTCTCGATTTCCTTGAGACTGAAAACTTGGTGCATAAACTTCATTTAGCCAACAAGTACATTGCTTGTTCACACATTAGCTGCGCACATGAACACGAAGTACCACAATTTTTAATCTGTGATAAATGCGGTAATGTTAAAGAAATAGGCATCAAAAAATCATTAATCAACACGCTAAAACAGAATGTCGAGAAATCGGGTTATGTACTAAAAAGTCCTCAGTTGGAATTGCACTGCCTATGTCATGAATGTGCGTAAATATAAATAATTTACAAATAGAATAAGAAACTCTGATTAACTTAGAGTTTCTAGCGACACAAGGACTTCTTTCATGACAGAGTTTAAAGCGATTCCCACAAACGTTATCACCGGATTTTTGGGTGTTGGTAAAACCACAGCTATTTTAAATTTACTGAAACAAAAACCAAACAATGAGCGTTGGGCGGTATTGGTCAACGAGTTTGGTGAAGTAGGAATTGACGGCAGTCTATTTACCGGTAATGAATCTGATAGCGAAGATGTATTTATCCGCGAGGTTCCCGGTGGATGTATGTGTTGCGCAGCGGGTTTGCCTATGCAAATAGCGCTTAACAGACTGCTTACTAAAGCGAAACCTCATCGGTTGTTGATAGAACCCACGGGTCTTGGCCATCCTGAAGAGGTTCTGGCGACATTACGTTCTGAACATTACGCCGATGTTTTAGATTTACGCTCTACTATTACGCTCGTTGATGCACGTAAAATAAAAGATGAGCGCTACATCAACCACCCTATTTTTAATCAGCAGTTATCTGTTGCCGATATTATTGTCGCTAATAAATCGGATTTATATCGGTCCGATGATATTTCAGCACTGCAACATTTTCTAAAAAATAAAGATGAACTCAATAAAATACCTTTACAGGTTGTGAGTCAGGGAAATCTACAATTGTCTTGGCTTGAGCAGCCATCAAGCTATACCAATAATGCTCACAAGCATCATCACCTACACGACGATAAAAATTTTTCAGCTCAATCCTTCGAAATACCCAGTTCGGGTTATTTAACAATTAATAACGAAGGCGAAGGCTTTTACAGCCAAGGATGGATATTTACACCACAGTGGATATTTGATTCACAAAAACTTTGGGTATTTTTACTGGGCGTAAATACAGAAAGAATTAAAGGTGTATTCATAACCAATGAAGGCATTGTCGCTTTCAATAAAGCCGACGGTGTTCTAACTTCTACCACTCTCGACGAATGTGAAGACAGTCGTATTGAGTTTATTAGTAGTAATAAGCAATTATTAACAACCCTTGAGGAAAAAATTATGGAATGCGTAATAAATAATTTAGATGCAAACTGAAGATTTGATGGGCATGTATTATTTATCGAAATCTCGGATGAAATTACCAAAGAGTTGATCTGAGACCCAAAATAAAAAATACGATATTCGGTTTTTTCAGAATTTTATTCATTTACGGTTCTTGATATTGGCTACGTTTTCTTATACTGCTAAAAGCACGACGTCAGTTTGAGTTTCATTTGTGTAAGTGAGGTCTTAATTGATACCTGCTGCTGAGTTATACTCAAAACAAGCATAAAATAGAAAGCTCACGAGAAGTATTCAATGAAATGAAGCACAAGCCAACGACGCACCCAAACCACTCAAATGTTGACCAATATTTGAGTGCTGCCAACCGAGTTAACACCACCAAAAGTTATCTCAGTGCCGTGGAACACTTTGAGGTTCACTGGGGCGGTATGTTGCCTTCTACTTCTGACCAAATTGCTCAATATCTCGCCGATTTTGCGCCAACACTTTCGGTTAATACGCTAAAACAGAGACTGTCTGCCCTAGCTGTTTGGCATAAAGAACATGGCTTTCCCGACCCAACCAAAGCTCCTCACGTTAAAAAAGTGCTTAAAGGCATTAATCGAATACACGCAAAACCAGCAAAACAAGCTCGCCCACTACTGCTGGAAGAACTGCAAGCGGTTATCGAATATTTGGATGATGTTATCCAAGCCGAACGTGCCTCAAGCAATACACAACAGAGTGCTGTCTTGTTACAGGCGATGCGTAACAAAGCGCTGTTGTTGCTTGGTTTTTGGCGCGCTTTCCGCAGTGACGAGCTGGTAAATTCATTCGTTGAGCATATTAATGCGCGTGCAGGTGAAGGGATGGAAATCTATCTGCCTCATTCAAAAACGGATCATAAAAATGAGGGTAAAACCTTTAAGGTGCCAGCGTTGAAAATACTCTGCCCGGTTGATGCGTATTTAGATTGGATTTATACCGCACAACTAAAAAGTGGCCCGGTATTTAGGTCAATTGATCGCTGGGGCAAAGTCTCTGAACAAAATCTGCATTCGGCTAGCGTTATTAATATTATTAAAAACTGTTGTGCCAATGCCAATATTGAAAATGCACATTTTTTTACCAGCCATTCATTGAGACGAGGTTTTGCAACCTGGGCTAACGAGCAAAACTGGGAAATGAAAGCGTTAATGGAATACGTAGGTTGGCGTGATATTAAATCGGCATTACGATATATTGAATTGAAAGATCCATTTGGTAATTTGTCGATCAGTAATCAGCATTTGCTAGATAATTAATTTGACACACAACCTTATATGAAACTACCCGATCCAATACCTCTGTTCCCAACTTACGCCGAACTGAAAGAATTTGATGCTCGGCAGTACCCAGAATTAAAGAGTTTTTTAGACTCGGGCGAACAATGGTGGCCGAAGCTTTGGCACTGGGGCGAAGAGTTTTTATTGTATATTGGCCGCAATAAATCTGAGCATACGTTCACGCGTTTTCGTAACGAGGTAGAACGTTTTTTGCTGTGGAGTTTTTTAGTAAAAAAGGCGCCTGTTGATCAATTAAGAAAAGCCGACATTTTAGAATATATAGATTTTGGCTGGCAGCCACCCACGCACTGGATTTGCTTTGCCAACTACGAAAAATTTTATTTTCATAACGGTGTGTTTAAAGTTAATGCCGAATGGGCACCGTATAAATTAAAACTTCCTAAAAACTCTTCTGAGCAGCCAACAGAAAAACAAAAAGCCAAATATAAGCCATCACAACAAACTCTTTCGGCAACTTTTACCGCTTTAATTGCGTTTTATAAATATTTAATGAACGAAGAATACGCGTTTGGAAATCCCGCGCAAATCGCTAAAACGGACTGCCGATATTTTATCAAAGATGCCCAAGTTAAAGAAATTCGTCGTTTAACGCAGGAACAGTGGCAATACGTATTTGACGTTTCGTTAAAATTGGCCAATCAAAATCCAATTTACGAGCGCAGTTTATTTGTCATTTGTGCGTTAAAAACGCTGTTTTTGAGAATTTCAGAATTATCAGAACGAACTCACTGGGTTCCTATGATGAGTCATTTTTGGCAAGATGCCGATAACAATTGGTGGTTAAAGATTTTCGGTAAAGGTCGAAAACTACGCGATGTTACTGTACCCGAGGATTTTATTGAATATTTAAAACGTTATCGAAAATATCGTGGTCTGCCGTCGCTACCCACTCACAACGAGCAAGAACCCATTGTGGAGAAAATACGCGGCCAAGGTGGCATGACGTCCCGCCAATTAATCCGAATTGTGCAGCAAATTTTTGATCAGGCATACGAGATTATGCTTGCAGAAAAAGGCGCCGACGAAGCAAGAAAGCTTAAAGAAGCCTCAACCCATTGGTTGCGTCACACAGGCGCGAGTATGGAAGTGGAACGAGGACGGTCACTCAAAGATTTATCGGAAGACTTAGGCCACGCCAGCATGGCAACCACCGATACTATTTATATTCAAACGGAAAATCGAATTCGTGCTAAAAGTGGTAAAAATCGGAGTGTTCATTAATTGCATTAACACAATTTGCCCTACTCTATTTACTTCACTCGTTTAATTGTCTCTTTTATTTTACTTTTGAATGTCGAAAACCCATTAGTAAATCGATAACTATAAGTACATCTGATTAACTCATTCCTGATTTAATCAGAGGCTCCTATAGGTATTAATGGGTTTTAACCAGCCAATGGTCTAGGCATTTTTTTAATTCTTCTTTTCGTACCGGTTTTGCAACGGTGTCGTCCATACCAGACGTTAAACATAAACGATCTTGATGATCATTTTTTAAGGTAGTTAAACCAATAATAGGTGTTCGCTTTTGATCTTCCGGTGTTTCGGCATGAGCTTTGGCAACAAACTCTAAGCTGTCGGCGGCGTCATCTCTACCATTCAGATGGCAGGTAATAAACACCATATCGTAATCGCGCTGGGCCATTTTTTTCAAACCAGCCTCAGCGGTGCTGGTTAAATCGACTGAAATACCCAGCTTTTCAAATATATTGGAAATCACCAACTGGTCGACATTACTGTCTTCAATCAATAAAACTTTAATATTGATATTATCGGTAGGGTCGGGTTGATTTAATAAAATTTGGGATAATGCTAAATACAACTTATCTTGCGTGAGTGGCTTTTGCAAAATACGAATAGAATCTTTTTCGTTACTGTGTTTTAACAGTAATTTTGATTCTGCTTGTAAATGACTAACCACAATCAACTGCGGAATTAACTTTAGGCTGTTTGATGTTAAAAACTTTTGTGAAATAGGAATTGCCGTAAGACTTTCTTTTTTCGAGAAAATAATGATGGCACTGACCATGGGATCGTTGATTTCTTGAAAGAAATCACTTTGGTCTAGATCTGATATGGCATCAAACCGATCATCAACTGCTTTAAAAATGGGAACTAAGCCCCACGAGATAAGAATATCTTTAATTTCTTCTTGAACTTTACTTGGCGTATCAACCAACAGAATTCGCTCGGTATCAAACTTACTTTCAAACTGTTTAAAGAACGATTGGGAATTAACCGGGGTTAAGGGTAAATCCAACAAGAACATCAGTTTAAAGTCGTCATTAATACCGATATTCCCACCCATTGCTAAAGCCAAATGCTCGCTCATATTTAAGCTAAAACTTCCCGCTTTGGCTCCTAATACCTTACTCTGTCCAGTTCTTGCGCTCGATGATTCATCGACAATGCATATTTGAACAATTAATTCGCTGCCGCCACTGTCTTCACAGTTGATGTTAACTTTTAAATCTGGGCCGGTACTGAGAGAAATAGATTGGTCGATAAGGCAATTAATCAACTGCGCCGTACGCACCGAATCGCCACGTACACGTGATGGTACATTATCACCGTAATTGATTGAAAATTCTTTACCGTTAATTTCTGCTTCAATTTCTTTTTCGTTAAAGCATTCTTCGACCAATTTTGGGAAATTAAATACGGTGTTTTCTAAAACCAACTTTTGCGACTTAATTTTCGAGTAATCAATAACGCTGTTGACCACCTGCAACTGGCGTTCACTGGATTTTTCGGCAATCGATAACAAGTAACGTTGCTTCTCGTTGATGCCGCTTTCGTGAGCAAGAACAGAAAGAGCACCGACGGTATCGTTAAGAGCGGAACGTAATTCGTCACTAAGAGAAACCAAAAATTCGTGATTAACCTGTGCCGCGGCTTGTGAATCACGTTTTTCTATTTCTAAAGAATCTGCTCGTTGGCGTAACACATAGTTTGCTTCTAGACGCTCCCAGTAGGAGTCACACATCATCAAACCTTGGTTTCGCAACATCCAAAATAAGAAAATAACAATAGAGCTGTGTAAAACGCCTTCAACGGTGTTGGTCGATAAACTCGCCAAAATAATAGGAACTAAACCAGAAAGAAGATAAACCGTTAGGAAGCGACGATACGGTGATAAGACTCCTGTCATACCGGAGTAAAAAACGATGGTGTACAGCCACAAGAAATTGGTTTCGGTATGAAATCCGCTGGTGTAGGTGATTACGGATATGATGATTCCCCACCAAAAGGAACCTAGAATTGAGCCAAAGAAAAAAAGATTACGCCAACGTCCTGGCGCTCTGGGATAAAAAGACTCAAAGCCAAAAACCAAGTAACCCCGAAATATGGTGGTTACCAATAAGCCCGACGCTAAAAAAAATGCGATGCTTGAATTTTCTTTAAAAAAACCACCCAACCACATTGTGAAAGAAAATACCGCCAAAGTGAGCAAAAGACCACGGCGACTGTATTTTGAAATACGAGAGTCGGTCTCATAAATAAGCTTTCGATCTTTTTGGACTTTTGATTTTGGGGTATAAAATTCGAACATGTTTTTAGTTTACATTACCGAAGGGTATTTGCTTACAGGTTAAGATACTCGACGAGCACTGTTTTAATAACAAAACCCAATAATCCAAGGCCTAGAGCCCCAAATAGAACAAACGTACCAAACTTACCCGCTTTAGATTCTTTGGCTAAATCCCACATAATGAAGCCCATGAATAAAATTAACCCACCGATTCCCACATAAAGAGAAATAGTTTCGAACAACTCTATATCCATGGAGACCTCTTACATCTGTGACTTAAACGTATTTATTTTTTGATTTGATGATTATATGTGAAAACCTTTCGTGTTTCTCACATCTTTCTAACCAGAATGTTTATTACAGACCTATTAATTAGGTGTGATTTAGATTAATTCACCACAAAAACTATCAAAAAAAGCGCTTATATAAGAATGATGTATAGAAGTTTTCTCATTGAGATCAACAGCAATTATGAAGAAATTGTTTAACCTAGGCCGCCTACACGATGGACAACTCACCAATATGGTTAATACTTAAAAAGCAGCTGGCTACATGCCCCAAAACTGTAGTCAGTCGGGTCTTGTGCCCGGTGTTAAGGATTGTTCCTTAATGTTTCACTCCTAATGGTCTTGGCCCGACGCTCTCCCCCCAGGTCGTCGGGCTTTTTTATGCGTGCAATTCTCCGAGCTTTGAGTTATTACCTGTGTTCGCGAACGGATTGATACCATGTCGATGCATCAATAATTTCTCCATCTTCTGAAGATACCGGAGGATAAGGTATACGCTTGTTGTCGCAAAACTCGGCCACTTTCGGATGTGCCCACTGGAAAAATCGTCTTACGCGTTGCTCTTCTGGTAAGCGACGGGTGCCAATAATTCCGGCTTTATTGCGTTGAAGTAATGCTTCTTGAAGAATAATGGCGGTGGCAACAGAGACATTCAGTGACTCAACCATACCAATCATTGGGATTTGAATGAGTTGATCACAGAAGCCCTTAGCCTCGGCACTTAAGCCATTTTTTTCAGCACCTAATACCAATGCTGTGGGTTTGGTGTAATCAACATCACGATAATTGACCGAATTTGCACCAAGTCCTGCTGCAACAACTTGATAACCCAATTGCTTAAGTGTTGCTAATGGTTGACAGATGTCTGCGTGAGTTTCTACCTCAACCCATTTATTGCTGCCAGATGCGGTTCCGCGATAATCGCGATAGCCCATTTTGGGTGTCACCATGTGTATTTTATCAATACCCACGGAATCGCAGGTGCGAATGATAGCGGAGAGATTACGACCTTTATGGACTTCATCGGCAACAACGGTTAAATCCGGTTGCCGATTATTCAGAACGGTCAGCAGGGTGTGATAACGCTGTGGCGTCATAGAAACTGCTACTTTACCAACGAATTAAGCTTTTGGATGAGATTGAAAAAGTCGGCTGATCCACTTAACGGCGAGCTGATCGACACCAACGGAAACCGAGGAGCCAAAGCGCTCCATCATGTTTTTCTTGATAACGTAATCAACGGCAATGACATCACAACTATCAAGATGATCAGTAATGTAAGCATCGCTGGTGCTAAGCTCATCAATTAAACCAATTTCTTTTGCTTGCGAACCGTACCAAACTTCACCAGTAGCAACTTCTGAAATATTCACGCTAGCCCGGTGGCTAGAGACAAAGTCTTTGAATAAAACATGGGTTTTATCTAAATCTTCGAGAAACTTCTCGCGACCTTTATCGGTATTTTCACCAAACATTGTCAAAGTACGTTTGTATTCACCGGCAGTGTACATTTCAAAGTCAACATCGTGTTTTTTCAAAAGTTTATGGAAGTTAGGAAGTTGAGCAACTACACCAATAGAACCAATAATCGAAAAAGGCGCAGCGATAATTTTGTCGGCAACGCACGCCATCATGTAACCGCCACTGGCTGCTACCTTATCAACGGATACGGTCAGTGGAATACCTTTTGAGCGAATTCTGTCGAGCTGACTGGACGCCAAACCATAGGAGTGCACCATGCCGCCACCGCTTTCGAGCTTTAACAAAATCTCGTCCTGAGCAGTAGCTACGTGTAATACCGCGGAAACACAATGTTTAAGTTTTTCAACATCGGATGCTTTGATATCACCGTCGAAATCGAGAACAAAAAGGCGTTTTTTAGTGGGTAATTTATCGCCGGCTTTTAGGGCTTTTTTGTTGGATTTTGACTCTGCCTTAAGACGCTTTTGCTCTTCTTTAAATTCGTTTTTTACTTCTTCAGGCGACAATACGGTTGCTCGAATGGTTTCGAACATATCTTTGTATTGATCGTTAAGATTAGTGGTTTCAATTCTGCCTTTTGTGTGCGATTTATTTTTGCCGGTGAGCGATGCAACAATGGCAACAACTACGATAACAACAATAGCGACTGTCACAATTTTCGCTATAAATAATCCATAATAAAAAAGAAATTCCAAAATAGTCTTCTCCGACCTAATTCCAAGAGTTTATTGCATTTTCTGCGGCATTATTAAACGGTCGCGCTACTAATCCGGTATGACTTAAAGAGACTTCGTACAATGCTCCATCAGCCATAGGCAAATAAGTTGCGCTTCCGTAGGTGGCATCAACACCGATGGCGTTCAAACTCAGACGCTTACACCACTGCCAAACATCAATGGTGTAATTACTTTCATATATAGGATACACGGATCGAGGTTCGGTTTGTTCTTGTTCCCAAGAGTAGTAGCGGCCACTTATGCGCTCTAGTTTAAAGGCAGGCTTAACACCAAGTGCGGCCAAAAACCCTGGCCACTTTATGATTTTTGCGTCTAATTGCCATTGATCGCCGTTAATATCAAAGTTCATTTCTTGACCTTCGGTGGTCAGTAGACGAGCTTGAAACTTCTGACTTTCGAGCTGACGAAACTCCAGGGTACCAACCGACTTTTCTGCAATAACCTGTTTGTAACTGAAAAAATCTAAGCCAACTAATGCGATAACTATGGCCAAGCCCAAAGCAGTTAATCCGATGGTGCCTTTTATCCAGCCCATAAGCCAACTGGTTTTAAACAAATAACGTAACGATAAAAACGCTACGAACAGTGCCAGACCAACTAGGATTATGGTTAATAATGTATAGAACATAGTAAGTCCATCAACGTTGTCTTTGAACAAGAAATTCGATCATTTGCCCAGCAATAGAAGTCTTAGGTGGTGTAACCGGCAATTGTTTTAACGAAAACCATTTAGCATCAATGATTTCGTCGCCATCAATGATAATTTCACCACCATTGTAGCGAGCAAAAAAACCAATCATTAATTGATTAGGAAATGGCCACGGTTGACTGCTGAAGTATTGTAACTCATCAACATCAACGCCAACCTCTTCTTTAATTTCACGCCGTGCAGCTTGCTCTAAGGTTTCACCGGACTCCACAAAACCAGCAATACAGCTATACATGTCTGATATGTATTTACCGTGTTTCGCGAGAAGAACTTCGTCATTATTTTTATGTATAAGTACAATAACGCAAGGCTGAATACGCGGGTACCAAAATCGTTTACAGCGGGAACACATTAGGGCGGGCTCTGTGGTGTGTGAGCGAGTTTTACCTGCACAAACTCCACAATATCGATGATCTTCTAGCCAATGGTACAGCTGTATTGCGCGTGACAATAAATAAAACTGTTCGCTGAATTCTTCGACAATTAGCGAACGAAGTGTTAGCCAATTGAGAGCATTCTCAGAAGTGTTGTAATGATCAAGCAGCGATTTAGCAACCTTCTTGGAAAAGGCAACTAAACGAACTTCAAAATCGTCGTTACGGTTGACCAGCACGGATTGATCGATAGCTACCGTTAGAGATTGTGTAGTCACAATACCCTGCCCGACCGCAGTGTTTAGAGCATCTTCAATTTCTAATCGGCCAAACAACACATCGCCAGGAGACTTTGCTAAAACTTGCGCGTCACAAACCAGCAAATAATGAACGCTGTTGATTTGTGTTTTTTCTAACGGGCTCAAACTCACCAATCCTTTTTAACTGGCTAAGCCCAAAGAGGCCAAGCTTTCTTCAGCAATTTGCAAAATGCTGTCGTCGGTATTTTTATCAGACTGCAAAGCAGAAACATAGTATTCGAGACTGATGACACAATCGGCAAATGGCTCCAACAATTGCTGCAACACAGCAGGATGCTCGCCAGACATTAATTCAACTTCAACAAATCGATCACACAACTCAAGTACTTTTGCACAGCGAGTACGATGCATTAATGTCATACCGCCACGAATACTTTGAAGCGTTTTGCTGACATTGCGAATGTGGCCTTGATCGAATCCGGATTCGGCGAATGAGCTCAGCGCTCGTTTAATAAGCACTAAACCGTTTTCAGCCTCTTGGAGGACGATTTTTTCGGCTTCGGCATATTGATTATCGGCGATGGTTAATTCGGAATCGACGGATTGATAACCCGCTTGCATTTTGTACTGCGAAACGAAATTCTCTACGCCCAATAAGGCATGAGCAACTTCTGAAAGCGCATGAATATCAAGACCTGTGGAGTCGTCTTTTAAAGTCTCGATAATTTTTGCCTGTTGCTTTAAGACAATACTCGGTTGCCCCAAGCCTACCACAGAAAGAATTTCTGCAAGCTTGGCGAGTTGCTCCACTAGCTGGTCAAATTCGTCGGTTGAATGAGAGCTGGCGCTGTTTTCTAAAATGTTTTTGGCAATGGCGATTTCTTCTTCAAATACAGCAATGACCGACTGAATGGTTTTTGCACTCGGCCCTCTGAGTAATTCTGCTTCGCGGGCCAATTGTTCGTCGTCGTAACCTAATCGAGTACAACCAAACTGTTCTAAAAATAGATCAACATTTTTGGTTTGATCGCCATGCTTGCCAATCGCAGCCCAATATACAAGCTCTTTAGTCAAGGCAATTGGCACATTGGTCTTAACACCTTGAATATCAAATTTAACGAGTTGTTTGATCTGTTTTTCTACTTCCATTAATAGACGCTTGCGGTACTTAGATAAAGGCAAGGAACTATTAATGGCGGCATCGACGGCAAACTGTATGGAAAGCCAAAATGCAGCTATAGGTTTATGGGCATATATGCTCGATAAACGCTCTGCGGCGTTGTACATAATTTTCAGTGGTGCTTTTTGCGGTTTACCTTGCAAGATCGCCAATAATCCGACTTGGAACATGTGTCGAATACGTCCTACCAACGATGGATAATCTTGTTTTTCAACTGTGCTTGATCGTAACCAACTAAAACTGCTCACATCTTTAGTAAAACGTTTAATGGAGAAAAAAAAGCTATCTGGAAGTGCTGCTTGATTGGAGATTTTTCTCAAATCATTAATAAACGGCAGCAATATTTCTGGGTGATATAACTTGGTATTTTCTAAAAACTCTAAGTAACGAGGAAGTGTGAAAAATGCCGTTGTGATTGCTTGCAAATCATCGTCATCTAAGCTGTGCTCACCGGGAGTAATTTCTTGGGCCACAGAGAGCAAAGATTGAGCGAGAAGCTGTGGACCTTTTAGCTGTAATAGGTCTAAGGTGCCCGATATTTGATGTAAACCTTCGACACAGGCTTGTAAACTCTCAGCATCGGCCGTATTTTCGAAAAAATCTTCAAGTTTTTTGGCAGATTGCTCGATAGTAGAGACAAGCTCCTCTCTAACTACCTTTAAAGAGCTGATTGAATTTGCCGGTAATTGATTTTCCACGAAACGATACCTTAACTATTTGTAGGGCTTTAATCTTGAGCCACGTAGGGATCAAACCTAACGTTGTTTGAGTTAAATCTTTGTTATCTCAATAACTTTAAGCAAAGTCTGACATAAATTTTCGAAAATATGTGTGGCATAAACGACGAATAGACGAAAACCTATCGACAATGTCACTTAAAATAATCAATTGCGATCGTAATTTGCTCGCAGGTATCAAGATTGCTTTCAAGATTGCATTAGTGACTTGTCGTAACGACTATAATAAATACACCTGTATAATAATTTTATTAGCATCTATAGCCATTAAGCCAATGATTTTGGTTATAATTCATCGAAGGATCAAGATAAGATCCATACAAGTGGCATTGCCTTAATCGCCTAAGCATATACTTAAGCCATTGAAGTTGTCACTTTAAGATTAGTCGAAATGTAATTGAATTAGCTCTATTTTTTATAACTACAATAACGTGAATTGCACACGTAAAGGCTCAACTATCGAGATTTGTTTCCGGTTAGTTGGTTTTCATCATTTCACGGTTACAACTCCTGCAACTCGTACCGATGATTTTTTAAATTTAATAACTTTTTTTAAGTAAGGAAGCAGGCATGGAATTAACGCTATCCCAGGCATTTGGGAAAAACTTTCTTGGCTCGTCACCGATCTGGTACAAGCAGGCAATCATTGCTTTTTTGATTCTTAATCCATTAGTTTATTTTTTCGGCGGAGAATCCAGTGCGTTTATATGCGGCTGGTTATTGATCGCCGAGTTCATTTTCACTCTTGCAATGGCACTCAAGTGCTATCCCCTGCAACCGGGCGGCTTGCTCGCTCTCGAAGCTGTTGCGCTCGGACTAACCGACGCTCATTCCGTCTATCATGAAGTTTCTGCGAACTTACAAGTGATCTTGCTCTTGGTCTTTATGGTCGCGGGCATTTACTTCATGAAAAACCTACTGCTGTTTTTGTTCACAAAAATTCTGATTACCGTACGCTCAAAACTGGGCCTATCGCTGCTCTTTTTGTTGTCGTCAGCGTTTCTTTCAGCCTTTTTGGATGCGTTAACCGTAACCGCGGTACTTATCAGCGTTGTGGTTGGGTTTTACTCGGTCTACCACAAAGTGGCCTCTGGTAAACAAATTACACACACAGACGATCACGACCACGGCGATGACGCCACCATTGTGGATATTCACAGAGAAGATTTAGAGAGCTTCCGGTCTTTTTTACGCAGTTTAATTATGCACGGTGCCATTGGTACGGCATTAGGCGGCGTATGTACCTTGGTGGGAGAACCACAAAACCTGTTAATTGCTGATATAGCTGGTTGGGATTTTGCTACCTTCGCTCTTAAAATGGCGCCGGTAACTGCACCGTGTTTTGTTTTAGGTGTGTTAACTTGCGTGTTTTTAGAGAAGACCTCTATTTTGGGTTATGGCGGGAAACTTCCTGATCCAGTGCGAACAATTCTGGAAGATTTCGAGTTAAACGAAAGTAAAAAACGCAAGACCAAAGAAATTGCCGCATTAATTATTCAAGGTATTACCGCGATCTTTTTGATTGTTGCTTTGGCGATGCATTTAGCAGAAGTGGGGATTATCGGTTTAACTGTAATTGTACTGATTACCGCCTTCACAGGTATTACCGATGAACACCAAATTGGTCACGCCTTTGAAGAAGCCCTGCCATTTACAGCTTTATTGGTAGTTTTCTTTTCAGTGGTTGCCGTTATTCATGATCAACATCTGTTTTCACCCATCACTCACGCAGTCTTAAAGTTAGATGCCGACGTACAGGGACCCATGTTCTTTGTGGCCAACGGTATTTTGTCGATGATCAGTGATAATGTGTTCGTAGCGACTGTTTATATTAATGAAGTAAAAGCCGCATTGGATAACACAGATCCGAGCCAAATCACGATCACACGGGAACAATTTGATAAGCTTGCCGTGGCAATTAATACAGGTACAAACCTACCCAGTGTTGCCACACCCAATGGACAAGCTGCGTTCCTATTTTTATTGACCTCGGCGCTTGCTCCGCTGATTCGATTATCTTACGGGCGCATGGTAGTCATGGCATTGCCCTACACCATTGTACTGTCGATTGCTGGAGTACTTTGTGTTGCTTATCTTTTGTAGCAAACTTTTGCAGAAGATTCTTGTAGGAGACTCTTGTAGGAGACCCTAACTAACTCTCGCAAAATTTAATTGAAAGACAGAAATAAAAAAGCCCAACCAATGTTGGGCTTTTTTTGAGCTGAAAACTTGTATATTAGGTTCTCATGCGCTTAACACGGTTAATTCCGTTAAGAGCCGCCTGACGATAGGCCTCAGCCATGGTTGGGTAGTTAAACGTCGTTGAAACAAAGTAGTGAATGTTATTAGCATCACCTTTTTGTTTCATAATAGCTTGGCCAATGTGAATAATCTCGGAAGCTTCCGCTCCAAAGCAGTGGATACCAAGAATTTCGTAGGTATCTATGTGGAAGAGTATTTTCAACATACCCACATCTTCACCGGAAATTTGACCCCGCGCGACGTGTTTAAAAAACGCTCGACCTACTTCATAAGGGATTCGCTGCGCGGTTAATTCACGTTCGGTTTTACCCAAAGAGCTGATTTCAGGTAGGGTATAAATTCCAGTTGGAACCTCAGTTGCGTAATCCGCACTTTCGCCCAACATAATTTTCGCAACCGCTCGACCTTGATCGAAAGACGCACTGGCGAGGCTTGGCCAACCGATAACGTCACCGACCGCGTAAATATTGTCGGCTTCGGTTCTGTAATCTTCATCTACGGTAAGTTGACCACGGTGATCCGCACTTAGCTCTACAGACTCAAGATTCAATAGATCGGTGTTACCAGTACGACCGTTACACCACAACAGCGCATCAGCACGTAATCGCTTGCCTGATTTCAGCGTAAGCGTTACACCGTCATCATCAGCTTTCACGCCCGCGTATTCTTCGTTATGACGTACCATAACCCCACCATCACGCAGATGATAACTAAGGGCATCGGATATTTCGTCATCCAAAAATGAGAGCAGTCTGTCACGGCTGTTGATTAGATCTACTTTTATACCCATACCCACAAAGATAGAGGCGTATTCACAACCAATCACACCCGCACCGTAAATAATTAAACTGATCGGCGAGTGTTTCATCTCAAGAACAGTGTCACTGTCGTAGATGCGTGGATGATCAAAATCAACGTCGGCTGGACGGTAAGGACGCGAGCCAGTACCGATAATAAATTTCTCAGCGGTGAATGTTTCTGTGACACCGTCTTGCAGCTTAACTTGAATGGTATGTTTGTCTATAAAATGGGCGATACCGGTAAACAGTTGAATTCGATTACGTGCATAGTGTGATGCATGCATTTCAACTTGCTTTGGGATTACGCGGTTCGCGGCTTGTAGCACTTGTGGATAGGTTAATGTCTTGTGCTCACCGATTGTTCTAAACAACGGATCGTGGTTAAAACGAATCAATTGCTTAACAACATGTCGCAACGATTTTGAAGGAATGGTGCCTTTATGAGCACAGTTACCACCAACCATAGAACGCGCTTCAATCATCGCCACGCGTTTGCCGTTTTTGGCCAAAGAAATAGCCGCGGACTCTCCTCCTGGTCCGGAGCCTATTACAATTACATCAAAGTTATAGTCACTCATAGTGATACAAAACTGCCCCTGTATTGAGTCTAACTAGGTTTATCGTTGGAGTACGGCAGTTTTTTGAGTCGATAGTAATCGAAAACCGAGTGGTCGAGTTAACAGCACACCTTGATTAGTCTCCAATACGGCTACTGATCCCTCAACTGCCTTTTAACTCGAGTTTAGAGTCGATAACACTGTTCACGGTTTTGAAAGGACAAAACCTGTTGTATTAAGCTCTCAAATTTTTATAGTTTTGTCGGATTATTTTTTTACTTCGTAGGCAAGATCTGTTTTAGCGACAGTGCCATTTTTACGCTCTTCACACTTACTTTCGTCGCCGCCACAAAAATCACAAACGTAATCTTTTTCGCCCAAAGCAGCGCCAATACCGCCACAAGAGCCAGTAATGGGTTTTCTACCCATAATTACACCAACTGACATTGCTGCAACTACAGTTAGTAGAACGAGTAACGTTACAAGAAAAGTCATGGTATTACCTTTCAGTTCATATATTGTTCAAATGTTTCGGAAGGATATTCCGCAAACTTGTCGTGTTCACGCACAATAAAAAAACAAGGAATCTGATTGTCATTACACACTTTAATAGACTTCTCATAACCCAAAACATTCAAACCAGTTGCCAGAGCATCTGCCATTGCACTGGATTTATGTAACACGGTTATAGATGCCAGATTGTGAGTAATGGGCTTACCTGTACGTGGATCTATTGTGTGAGAATAACGAACTCCGTCATCGTCGAAGTAGTTTCTATAATCTCCAGAAGTAGCCATGGCAAGATCTTCTACCTCGATGGCTTGTGCTGGATCGTTTCTGCCGAGAGTAGGAGCTTCAATACCAATACGCCAGCGAGAGCCGCGATTATTGTGGCCCTTGACACGGATCTCACCACCAATTTCTACGAGATAATTTTCAACTCCGAGCATTTCCAGATAATTCGCTACCTTGTCGACAGCGTAACCTTTCGCCACAGATGACAAATCAACGCTTACATCAGAATTGCGAGTTGCGGTGGAGTTTGTGGCGTCCAAAAGTATTTTTTCGAAACCGACCTTAGCCAGTGCATCACTAATTTCTAGATCACTGGGCACTTCTCTGCGGTTATCAGGGCCAAAGCCCCAAATATTTACTAACGGTGCAACTGTGACATCGAATGCGCCGTGTGTTAACTGATAGACATCAGAGCTTACCTGCAAGATCTCTGTTAATTCTGAAGAGAGAACCACCGGTTCGCCAATGGGCGAGCGGTTAAAACGCATAAGTTCAGAGTCTTTAATATAGGTAGATGCGGCTTGATTGATGTCGCCAAGCAAGTTCATGATTTTCATTGCCACTGTATTAGGGTCAGTCGACAACTCATCATCAATAATGGTGATGTTGTATGTCGTACCCATGGTAGGGCCAGACAAATACAGCGGAACATTCGAATCCGAACACGCAGAAATAAAACTAACTAATACGAAACAAAGTAGGGCCCGATAAACGAGCCCCACTCCATGATTCGAACTTGTCTGCTTAACCACCGAAGTCGTCAAGAAGAATGTTCTCATCCTCTACTCCAAGATTTTTCAGCATGGAGATCACAGCAGCGTTCATCACTGGAGGTCCACACATGTAGTACTCACAGTCTTCTGGTGCTGGGTGATCTTTCAAATAGTTTTCATACAACACATTATGGATGAAGCCTGTAAGACCAGTCCAATTATCTTCTGGTTGAGGATCTGAAAGAGCGATGTGCCAATCAAAATTCTCGTTCTCAGAAGCTAAAGTGTTGTAATCATCTTCATAGAAAAGTTCTCGAAGTGATCGAGCACCGTACCAGAAAGAAATCTTACGTTTAGAGTTCAATCGGCGTAGCTGATCGAAGATATGGGAGCGCATAGGCGCCATACCTGCACCACCACCGATAAATACCATTTCGTTATCGGTATCTTTCGCGAAGAATTCACCGAATGGTCCGAATACAGTAATTTTGTCGCCTGGCTTCAAACTAAATACGTATGAAGACATTTGACCCGGTGGAATACCTTGAGAGCCAGGAGGTGGAGTTGCAATACGGATATTGAACTTCACTACGCCTTTTTCTTCAGGATAGTTGGCCATCGAGTAAGCACGAATGATCGGCTCATTAACTTTCGATTCGATGTTAAAGAAGCCAAAGCGCTCCCAGTCACCACGATATTGCTCTTCGATGTCGAAGTCAGAGTATTTAACGTGATGTGGTGGCGCTTCTAACTGCACATAACCACCAGCACGGAAATCTACGTTTTCACCCTCAGGAAGACGAAGAGTCAATTCTTTAATGAAGGTAGCAACGTTCGGGTTAGATTCAACGGTACATTCCCATTGCTTAACGCCGAATACGTCTTCTTCAACGTGAATTTCCATGTCTTGCTTAACAGGAACCTGACAAGACAAACGCCAACCTTCACGAGCTTGACGCTTATTAAAATGCGCAGCTTCCGTTGGCAGCATTGAGCCGCCACCGCTGTTAACCACACATTTACACTGTGCGCAGCTACCACCGCCACCACAAGCAGAAGGCAAGAACATTCCGCTTTCGGCTAGAGTTTGTAGCAATTTACCGCCCGCTGGAACAGTAAGAGTTTTCTCACCGTTCACAACAATGTTCACATCTCCAGTACTTACAAGCTTGGAGCGTGCGCTAAGAATGACTACCACCAACACCAATACGATGGCGGTAAACATTCCTACACCAATTACGATTTCCATGCTCTACCTCACTTATAGATCGATGCCGCCGAAGGACATGAAGCCTAAAGACATCAAACCTACAGTAATGAAGGTGATGCCAAGACCTTGCAGTCCTGCTGGCACGTCGCTGTATTTAAGTTTCTCGCGAATAGCAGCAAGTACGGCAATAGCTAGAGCCCAGCCAATACCAGCGCCAATTCCGAAAACGGTACTTTCTGCAAAGTTATAATCGCGCTCAACCATGAACAATGAAGCACCCATGATGGCGCAGTTCACAGTGATCAAAGGAAGGAAAACACCAAGGGCGTTGTAAAGTGCAGGAACATACTTATCCAACACCATTTCCAAGATCTGCACAAGCGCTGCAATTACACCAATGTAAGAAATTAAGCCTAAGAAGCTTAAATCTACATTAGGTAAGCCAGCCCATGCCAAAGCACCGTCAGCAAGAAGGTAGGTATAAAGTAAGTTATTGATTGGCACAGTTAAGCCCAACACCACAACCACCGCAACACCAAGACCGATGGCAGCATCAACCTTTTTGGATACGGCCATGAAAGTACACATACCCAAGAAAAAGGTTAACGCCATATTGTCGATAAAGATCGAACGAACAAATAAGCTTAAGTAATATTCCATGACTACACCTCTTTAGGCTTAGTATTCGCTGCGATCTTGAATTCCGCTTCTTCGGCTTGTTTAGGTTTCCACGAACGTAGACCCCAAATAATTAAGCCGATTAGGAAGAATGCACTTGGCGGAAGCAACATCAAACCGTTAGAAACATACCAACCACCATCGGTAGTTAATGACAATATTTCTACACCGAATAATTTACCTGAGCCTAGCAGTTCACGAATGAATGCCAAGGTTAAAAGCAATACGCTATAGCCTAAACCGTTACCAATACCGTCTAAGAAACTTGGAATTGGTGGGTTTTTCATCGCGTAAGCTTCGGCACGACCCATTACGATACAGTTGGTGATAATCAAGCCCACGAATACCGATAACTGCTTACTGATATCGTAAGCAACAGCTTTTAGGATTTGGTCTACTACGATTACCAGAGACGCAATGATGGTCATTTGCGCGATGATGCGAATACTGCCTGGAATGAAGTTACGCACCGCAGCAACGAAGAAGTTTGAGAAAGCGGTTACCAAAGTCAGTGCAATACACATAACAATGGTTACTTTCAAACTACTGGTTACCGCCAAAGCAGAACAAATACCCAAAATTTGTAACGCAATGGGGTTGTTCTCAAAGACGGGTTTAAAGAGTAACTCTTTTACCTTCATGATTAGGCCTCCCCTTCTTTAAGGTTGGTTAAAAACTTACCAAAACCTTCATCACTCAACCAAAAACGAACTAGGTTGCTGACGCCTCGGCTGGTCAAAGTAGCACCAGACAAGCCATCAATCTGATGAGCAGCAGAATCAGCAGCTTTACCCTTGATTACGCGAACAGCAACGTCACCACTGTTGTCGAACATTTCTTTGCCAATCCAACCGGCTTTCCAAGCTGGATTATCAACTTCACCACCGAGTCCTGGAGTTTCACCATGCTCGTAGAAGCCGATACCGGCAACCGTGTTCATATCAGATTCCAAAGCAAGGAAGCCGTATAACGTTGACCAAAGACCGTATCCTCGGATTGGAAGAATCACCTTATCAACATTGCCGTCTTTCTCAACAATGTAAACTTCAGAGCGATTTTCAAGACGCGAAATTTTCGCCAGGTCTTCTTCGGTACTTAACTCACGAGATTGAGATGGATCTTTTGCGGCTGCCACAGGATCGTATGAGTCTGGATCGCCATCGGTGAACTTGCCAGTTTCTAATTGAACAATACGTGTATTGATCTGAGAAAACTGCTCTTCAACAGATTTAGAAGTATCAAGTAAACCTGCTGCCGCAAGAATATTGCGTTTAAAGTCTAATTCTTTGTTAGCAACCTGAGCCGGTTTCAGCATAACTGCTGCCGCAGAAACAATAACGGAGCAAACAATACAAAGAACCAAGGCGACTGTAATAGTGCCAGCTGTAGAGTCTTTATTAGCCACGAGCTAATCTCCTCTTAACATTGCTCTGAACAACGAAATGGTCGATCAATGGAGCAAATAGGTTCGCAAAGAGAATTGCCAACATCATACCTTCAGGGAATGCAGGGTTCACAACACGAATCACTACCACCATGAAACCAATCAACGCGCCGAAATACCATTTGCCTGTACTGGTCATAGAAGCAGAAACCGGATCGGTAGCCATGAAGACCATACCAAACGCGAAACCACCAAGAACCAAGTGCCAGTACCAAGGTACAGAGAACATTGGGTTAGTATCAGAACCGATGAAGTTAAATAAGGTAGAGGTCGCAACCATACCCAACATAACGCCGGCCATGATTCTCCAAGAAGCAATTTTGGTTAGCAGCAATACTGCACCGCCAATAAAAATTGCCAAGGTAGAAACTTCACCCATCGAACCTTGCATATGACCAATGAAAGCGTCATTCCAAGTTAGAGATAGAGAAGTTTGCATAGCCTCTAAACCATCAACAGCCGCTACCGAAAGCGCAGTAGCACCTGTAAAGCCATCTACCGCAGTCCAAACTGAATCACCCGACATAAACGCAGGGTAAGCGAAGAATAGAAATGCACGGCCAGACAATGCAGGGTTGAGGAAGTTTTTGCCGGTACCACCAAATACTTCTTTACCGATAACCACACCGAAGGAAATACCCAGCGCAGCCAACCAAAGAGGTAGAGTTGGAGGACAAACCAACGCAAAAAGAATGGAAGTTACAAAGAAACCTTCATTAACTTCGTGGCCACGTTTCATGGCGAAAAGTACTTCCCAAAAACCACCAACAACGAACGTTACTGCGTAAATGGGTAAAAAGTACAAAGCGCCGTGCCAAATACAATTAAGCACATTGCTGGCGTCAAACGTTCCAATAAAAGCATCGCGCCAGTTACCAATTTCGGTAAGGCCCATAGTTGCCATAGTGGTGTTTGCTTGCCAACCGATGTTGTACATTCCGTAAAAAACTGCTGGGAAGGTACACATCCACACAGTAATCATGATGCGCTTAAGGTCAACGCCATCACGAACGTGTGAAGTTGTCTTAGTTACTGAACCTGGACGATAGAAGATGGTATCAACTGCTTCGAACAGTGCATACCAGCCTGCCCATTTTCCACCTTTGTGGAAATTAGGCTCTATGCCATCTAAAAATTTGCGTAATGACATCAGATTAACCCTCCATCTCAATACGAGTTAAGTTGTCGCGAAGAATCGGGCCATACTCGTATTTGCCAGGGCAAACAAAGGTACAAAGAGCTAAGTCTTCTTCATCCAACTCTAAACAACCGAGTTTTTGAGCGGTATCTGTGTCACCTACGATCAAAGAACGTAATAAATGAGTCGGAAGCACATCAAGTGGCATGACTCTTTCATAGTTACCCACAGGAACCATTGCCCTTTCACTACCAGCGGTCGTGGTATCGAAGTCGAACTTTTTGCCCGAGAACAACTTCGAAATATAAATTCCCATTACCGAGAAGTAATCAAACCCAGGACGCAAGTAATGAACGGGTGGACGATCATCCCCTTCTGCCAACAGAGAAACCTGCAAATGGTAACGCCCAAGGTACGCCAATGGGCCGATCGCTGTACGTCCGCCAAAAACAGAGCCGCTGATAATACGAACTTTGGCTTTGCTGTATTCGCCAGCACACAACTCTTGCAAGTTGGCGCCAAGACGAGTTTTGATCAAACGAGGCTTTTCAACAACTGGACCACCAAGAGCAATCACGCGATCGGTAAAAACTTTACCAGTGGTAAAGAGCTTGCCAATTGCAACAACGTCTTGGTAATTAACCGTCCAAACGGTCTTCTTAACTGATACAGGATCAAGGAAGTGAATGTGTGTTCCCGCATTACCCGCTGGGTGAATGCCAGAAAACTCTTCAACTTTAACTTGGCTATTGGTACCAGTAAAAACATCGGCGCCAGCTGCTTTACAAACAAACAAAGTACCTTCAGTCAGTTTGGACAAAACGCTCAAACCGTCGGCAAAGTCTTGTTTGTACTCTTGCAAAACTACTGCTGGATCTGCTGCCAATGGATTGGTGTCCATGACATTAATGAAAATAGAATTCGGTTTCGAATCTACGGAAGGAACTTTGCTATAAGGACGTGTACGAAGAACAGTCCAGACGCCAGATTCAATGAGCGTAGAACGAACTTGTTCTTCGGTCAAAGACGCCAACTGGTCACTGGAAAATGACTCGAACGACTCACTGTCGTCACCATCTATATCAATTACGACGGATTGGAATACTCGCTTAGCACCGCGGTTAATAGCCGCTACAGTGCCCGAGGCAGGAGAGGTGTAACGAACACCTTCAGATTTCTTATCGGTGAATAATAATTGACCGACTTTAACCTTGTCACCCACTTGGACCGCCATGGTAGGCTTCATACCATGATAATCCGATCCGATTACAGCTACGGAAGTTACTCGCGATGAGCTGTCAACGATCTGCTGGGGTGCCCCTGTAATGGGTAATTCCAATCCCTTACGGATCTTTATCATACACCTTGCCTAATCACTAGTTGAACAGTGGACAGCTACCAATGTGTGCCTTTAGCAAACTAAAGACTTGGTTTGCTGCATGCTTCTTTGTTGAGGTTGCCATTTATAAAATCTATTAAAGACATTCAAGTTAAAGCTTTTCAGCTACCAGGTGTCAATAAGTAAAAAGATCAATAGCAATGTTTATCGAGAAATGCTCAAAGGCAAATCTGCTTTTACCAGCACCCAGCAAAACTTATGCAATAAAAGAGCACCTGTAACGCCAATGTGGCTGGTTAGGTTAAATTGAGAACCCAACGGACACGATAAACCCGTACCGTCACCAAAAAATCCGCGCAATTATAGGATCGTATGGTTTTTCTTTCCAGCGTGGCGCGTAGTTTTTTATGAGAGATTTGAAGAAAACTATTGTAAAGTCAAAAACTTAGCTCGATATTTCGACAACTAATAAAAACTTACAGGTGAGGTATTAGGCGTTATATGAACAAGAAAGGTATATGACATCCAGCATTATCAGTGGTTTGCCCTAATAATGCTGAAGAATAAGGACTGGAATAATCAAGCTCGGCTAATTAGTTAGCGGGATAACTCAAGTACTCAGCACCTGCAACTTTTTCTAGGCAGCGAACAACTTGGCAGCTATAACCAAACTCGTTGTCATACCACAAGTAAAGTACTGCACTTTTGCCATCAACGATCGTTGCTTTAGCATCGAACACACATGCATGGCGAGAACCCACGAAATCACTCGATACTACCTCTGGAGAGTTGGTGTAATCGATTTGCTGAGCCATCGGGGAATGCAATGCGATATTGCGCATGTATTCGTTGATTTCTTCAACTGTGGTTTCTTGTCCCAACTGTAGATTCAATATAGCCATAGAAACGTTAGGCGTAGGAACTCGAATCGCATTACCGGTTAACTTACCTTTCAACTCCGGCAAAGCCTTAGCAACTGCTTTAGCTGCGCCGGTCTCAGTGATAACCATGTTCAAAGACGCTGCTCGACCGCGACGCTCACCCTTGTGATAGTTGTCGATCAAGTTTTGGTCATTCGTGTAAGAATGAACTGTTTCAACGTGACCATGAATAATGCCGTATTTCTCGTTAAGAGCTTTAAGCACAGGAACAATTGCGTTGGTAGTACAAGACGCGGCAGAAATAATCTTATCGTCTGGAGTGATATCGTTATGATTAATGCCGTAAACGATATTTTTTAGATCGCCCTTACCAGGTGCGGTTAACAACACTTTTGCAACGCCGTTGCTCTTAAGATGTTGGCTAAGACCATCTTCATCACGCCAAACACCTGTGTTATCAACGATTAGCGCATTGTTGATACCATAATCGGTGTAATCAATCGTAGCAGGGTTGTCGGCATAGATAACGCGAACTTCGTTACCATTAACAACGAGGGTATTGGTATCTTCATCGATGCGAATGGTACCTTTGAAAGAACCATGCACGGAATCACGACGCAGCAAGCTAGCACGCTTCACTAGATCGTTTTCAGCCTTACCTTTACGAACAACGATTGCGCGCAAACGCAAAGATTCGCCACTACCCGCTTTCTCAACCAATAGACGAGCAACCAAACGGCCAATTCGACCAAAACCGTATAAAACGACATCTTGCGGCTCACTCAGAGGCGCATCACCACCAACAAAGTCAGCTAACTCTTCGGCAACAAACTTATCTGCATCAATTGGCTCACCGCTCGCCATTGCTTTTACGGTTAATTTACCCAGATCAATGCGCGACGCGCTTAGATTAAGTTTTGCAAGAGCTTCAAGAATTGGGAAAGACTCAAACTCTGATAATTCGTTGTCTTCAACCTGGCGAACGAAACGGTGCGCCTTCATAATATCGATAACAGATCGGTTGATCAGCGGTTTTCCGTACATGCTGATGACGACGTTTTTCTCTCTGTACAAGGTCCCAATCGTTGGGATCATAGATTCGGCTAGAGCTTCTCGTTGTTTCCAGTCCTTGAAATAGTCATCCGGCTTTGGTCGATTCACGTGAGTACACCTTCCTGAAATTAGCTTGATGTGGCACAGGCGAGCCTGTGTTGCCCATTTGGGCGGCGATATTATCCAGACATATCTACTGGTTCGCAACAATGTGACTTTTTAAAGCGTGTAAATTTATGCAGCATTGACGTCGTCAACTGGAAACTTTGCGAACAAAAAACACGGTAATTCCAAATATTACGTCTTAAGGTGTACGCATTTACGAAACCAAACGCTACAATTGCGCGCATTTTGTCAAATGCCCGAATTTATTTATGTTTTCTGTTCTGAATCCGCCTAAATACGAAAAAAACCAGTCACTATGGAGCAACCTGACTCCATCGGCCTTCGCACTCAGTTTAGTGGCTTATGCCAGTCGTGAACCGGGCAAGTACATCGTCCTAACACCCGACACCACCTCCGCCGCCCTGCTAGAGCAAGACATTAAAAGCTTCGGCACGTCAAATCCAGACTGCCCGGCGATAATCCATTTTCCGGATTGGGAAACACTGCCCTACGATCACTTCTCTCCAAACGCCGATATTATTTCTGAACGTTTGGAAGCTTTGTACACCATAGGAACCTCAAAAGCCGTTATCGTCATTTTGCCTATTACTTCGCTAATGACGAAACTAAGCCCCAAAGGATTTCTCGAAGGCCGCAGCCTCATCATCGAACCAGGTATGGATTTGGATGTAGACGCTTGTCGCTTGCGATTGGATAGCGCCGGATACAGGCGAGTCGATACCGTACTAGAACACGGTGAATACGCTATTCGCGGCTCCATCGTTGATATTTTTGCGATGGGTGAAGACGAACCCTTTCGAATCGACCTCTTCGACTCCGAAATCGACAGCATCCGCACCTTCGATCCCGCAACGCAAATCACCGTAGAAAACGTAAATCACCTTAAGCTGCTACCTGCGCACGAATTTCCTCTCGACGCAGATGGCATTAAACTGTTTCGCGATCACTGGCACACTCGCTTTGATGTCGATCACAAGAAATGCCCAATTTACCAAGATGTTTGCGATGGCATATCGCCACCGGGCATTGAATATTACATCTCGTTATTTTTTGAGGAAATGGGCAGCTTTTTAGATTATTTCGACGAAAATAGCCACATATTCACTTTGGGAGATATTGCCAAATCGGCTCAAGCGTTTTGGCAAGAGATCAGCAGTCGTTACGAAAACTTAAACGTCGACCCTACCCGACCTCTACTAAAACCAACGTCCATATACAGCACCGTTGAAGAAGTTTTTGCCACACTCAAGCGCTTCCCAACCATCGGCGTTAATCAGAGTGCTAAATCTTTAGAAGCCAACACCAAACCAGTGTTAAACATTGCCATCAATCATCAGCTTGAAGATCCGTATGGCAATCTAAAAATTGCGATAAAAAACTCGCCTGGACGATTTATATTTTGCGCAGACACCTCAGGACGACGAGAAATTCTGAGTGAACAGCTGCAAAAAGCAGGTATAAAGCCCAAATTGGTTACGTCGTTTTGGGAGTTTTTGCACGCCAAAGCAGACGTCGCAATTGCGCTTTGCCCAATACTTTCTGGATTCGAACTGACCGATGACTCGGGAACGATAATCACACTTATCGGTGAGTCCGATCTCTACGGCTCAAGAGTTGCCGCCACGCGCCGCCGTAAAAAATCCGTCGACGCCACCGAACAAGTCATCAAGCACTTAACCGAACTAGCCATTGATGCCCCTGTGGTTCACATTGATCACGGCGTTGGTCGATACCGCGGCTTACAACTGATTGAGACGGATGGTCAGGCCAACGAGTTTTTAACGCTGGAATACGCCGATGAGGCAAAACTCTATGTTCCCGTTGCCAACCTGCATCTCATCAGCCGCTATAGCGGCGCCGATCCAGATTTAGCGCCCTTACATCGACTAGGTACCGATACCTGGAGCAAAGCCAAACATAAGGCCGCTGAAAAAGTACGCGACGCGGCAGCTGAGTTACTGGCTATCTACGCACAAAGAGCTGCCAGAAGAGGTTCCGCATTCCCAGACCCGGCAGAGCTATATCAACAGTTCGCCGCAAGCTTTCCCTACGATGAAACCGAAGACCAGCAAGCCGCCATTGATGCCGTTGTTGCCGACATGCTTACACCCAAACCCATGGATCGCTTGGTTTGTGGCGATGTTGGATTTGGTAAAACCGAAGTTGCCATGCGCGCCGCTTTTATCGCGGCAATTGCCGGTAAACAAGTCGCCGTGATGGTGCCCACCACCCTACTGGCTCAGCAACACTTTGATAACTTTAATGATCGCTTTGCCCAATGGCCCATTCAGGTTGGCCTGCTATCGCGTTTTCAAACGACCGCTCAAACCAATAAAACGCTCAAGTCTGTTGAAGCAGGTACTATCGACATCATCATCGGAACGCACAAACTGATTCAGTCCGATGTGAAATACAAAGATCTGGGATTGGTGATTATCGACGAAGAACACCGCTTTGGTGTGCGTCAAAAAGAACGTTTCAAGTCACTGCGGGCCGAAATTGATGTGCTTACATTAACGGCAACACCAATTCCAAGAACCCTGAACATGTCAATGCAAGGTGTTCGCGACCTATCCATCATCGCGACGCCTCCGGCAAAACGCTTAGCGGTAAAAACCTTTGTTCAAGAAAATCAGCCAAGTTTGGTAAAAGAAGCGGTCTTGCGGGAAATCCTTCGTGGTGGTCAGGTGTACTATCTGCATAACGAAGTGAAAACCATTGAAAAAATTGCTCAAGAACTTGAAGAGCTGGTGCCTGAAGCCCGGGTTACCTTTGGTCATGGACAAATGCGCGAGCGCGAACTCGAAGTGGTTATGAACGACTTCTACCACAAACGCTACAACGTGTTGGTCGCGACGACGATCATTGAAACAGGCTTAGACATCCCTAACGCCAACACCATTATCATTGATCGCGCCGATAAATTCGGTCTCGCACAGCTCCACCAGTTACGTGGTCGCGTGGGTCGATCACATCACCAAGCCTATGCTTATTTGCTAACACCGGGACAAAAGAAGCTCACGCAAGACGCGG
Organism: uncultured Alteromonadales bacterium; assembly: GCA_937864365.1. Taxonomy (GTDB): domain Bacteria; phylum Pseudomonadota; class Gammaproteobacteria; order Pseudomonadales; family Cellvibrionaceae; genus Sessilibacter. Next base: position 34,799 of record CALMJT010000034.1, read on the forward strand.
TAAAGCGCCTGGAAGCCATCAGTCAGGCCACAGAGCTTGGTGCAGGCTTTACCCTCGCCACACACGATTTAGAGATTCGCGGCGCCGGAGAGTTGTTGGGCGAAGAACAAAGCGGACAGATCCAGCACGTGGGTTTCTCGCTGTACATGGACATGCTTGATCGCGCCGTAAAATCCATCAAAGCCGGAAAGCTAGAAGTTAACGCCATTGAAAATCGCGAAGAAACCGAAATTAACCTGCGCATTCCGGCACTCATTCCCGAAGATTATCTGCCAGATGTTCACCTCAGATTAATGCTGTATAAACGACTGGCGAGCACATCCAATGAGCAAGAACTTAACGACCTACAGATTGAGATTATTGATCGATTTGGTTTATTACAGGAACCGACCAAAAATCTAATACGAGTGAATCGGCTTCGCTTTAAAGCCGACCAACTTGGCATCAAAAAAATGGAAGCCAACAATCAGCAAGTTAAGGTCGAATTCAAATCCGATACCCAAGTTGATCCGTTAAAAATTGTTACGTTGGTTCAAAAATTCCCATCCAAATATCAAATGGAAGGCGCTAATAAACTCAAGTTCATTGACACAATAGAAACCTCAGAAGCAAAACTGCGAGCCGCAGAGCAGGTATTACAGATGCTTAGCCCTTAATTTTTGACGATCAAAACACAAGGGCAAGCCAACTAAAGCGTCAAAAAAATTAAACAGTGCGCTACCAATGGAATTAGTGAAAGCTCAACATAAGTAAAAATTATTTATAGAAAACTCTGATTAACCTAGAGTTTCTCGCGACACACGGATGTGTCATTAATACCAAGAACGGTAAGTGATTGAAATTGTGAAGAAATTGAAAATCGCATTGTCAATTTCTGCTCTCCGATTAAATCATGGATGAGTTAATCGAAGATTCCTATTGGATAAATACACGTTAAAATATTTAGTGTTTAATGGAACACTTTTTAATTTTAATACCCTAAACCCCTGCCAATTTACTTGAAGTACCGGTGAGTTGAGTACAATCGACCCATTGAAAGAATTGCTTCTACGAAAGCGTGTACAAAGTTGGCAAATAGTATCGATACGAACTTATGAATTTATCCGCAAAATTACGCGCTAACACCCAAAAAATAGCTCAGGCGACGCTACTGACTGCCGCCTTCTTCTGTGCGTCACAAGGTTTTGCACAATCCTCCGCAGATGATCGTTGGTATCAAGTCGAAATTATTGCTTTCTCGCAAACGCTTACGGCACTCGATACCAGCGAAAGCTGGCCCAACTCCATTGCGCTCGCCTATCCACCAGGAACGGTTACATTAAATTCGTCGGAATCGGATAATCAGGATTCAACTGATTTTCAATCAGAAATTTCCTCTGCCTCATCAACGCTGCAAGAGCCGAACAGTTCATTCTCACACAATGGTGAAAATTCACCGTCGAATCTCACCGAAACTACGGCGAATATCGGCAATGATATAAGCGTAATTCATTCCGCAGAAGCGCCCAATAACTCCGCAAATCCGTACAATAAAAATCTGTTTAAAACCGTTCCAGAAGAAGAATTAAACCTTAAAGAAGAGAAAAAACGCCTCGAACAGAACAATCGCTATCGAGTACTAAGACACGTTGCCTGGCGCCAACCCATTGGCGAGCGAACCGATGCTAAAGCCGTTGTTCTTACCGGAGGCGATAAATATGATAATCACTTTGAATTAGAAGGCACCGTCTCACTCAGCGCGGCAAGATATTTACATATTCAAACAAATCTTTGGCTGACGCAGTTTTATCCAAATCTTGGTGACCAAACAGTTGCGACAATTTGGCCAAGTTTGCCAGAAATACCCAAAAGTAGTGGTATTCATAATTCCGGCACTGATATTAATCAGCAATCTGGCGCTATTAATTTTGGCTCAAATTCCGACAACTCTGCCATAAGCTTTAATTCGCAAAAATCGACAAATAATTTCAGTCAATTTTCCGATCAACCATTTTCTCTGGCAAACTTTAAACCTCAAAGAAAATCCTATTCAGTGGATCAAATTGTGCTTTTGTCAGAAACTAGAAAAATGCGCAGCAGTGAACTCCATTACATAGATCATCCCACCATGGGATTACTTGTAAAAGTTACACCTTGGAATCCAGTTAACAACGGCATTTAAATCTGATAAAAACGCAGACTAAATGACAATTTAATGACAGAATTTTGAATAGTTGCAAAGAAATATCCGAAAAAATGCGTAAAGTACTTGCCATTGCACGGATGCGTTAGTCTAAGGAGCTAACTGTGGATAATATAAAGTTTTTTAAATCATTGGCAGACGACACTCGTTTACGTTGTGTGTTGCTAATTCACCAAGAAAAAGAATTGTGCGTGTGTGAGTTAACAGAGGCACTCGACACTATTCAACCAAAGATTTCTCGCCATCTTGCCCAACTCAGAAGTAGTGGTGTGTTGCTCGATCGCCGCCAAGGCCAATGGATTTTTTATCAGATCCATCCCGAACTACCACAATGGGCAAAAGACGTTATTGAACATACTTACCAAAACTCAAAAGAATACATTGCTACCAGTAGCTCGCGATTAAAAATCATGGGTGAACGTCCAAATCGTCAAGCGTCTGTTTGCTGCTAAGCCATTAGACAATATACGAAAAAACGTATACATTGACCCAACTTTGAAAATTCAATCAGGTTGGGCCAATGAAAATTCTCTTCATATGCACTCATAATCGCTGCCGCAGTATTCTCAGTGAAGCCATAACAAACCACCTAAGCGATGGTACTGTTACCGCTTACAGCGCTGGCTCCAGTCCTAGTGGTGTTGTTCACCCACTGTCAATTAAATACCTCATTGAAAATGGTTACAGCGCAACTGGCTTGCGCAGTCAATCGCTTAACGACTTTGAAGAAAACCTTCCAGATTTTGCCATTACCGTCTGTGATAACGCGGCCAATGAACCCTGCCCGATTTGGTTCTCACCGGTACCCATGATTCATTGGGGACTTTCTGACCCATCTAAAGTGGAAGGCAGCGAAGAAGAAATCGCCGAGGCATTTAACTCGACCATCAGAATTATCGAAAATCGAGCAAAGGCGTTATTAAATCTCGATTTAAATGCAACTTCCAAAGAACAATTGAAATCCGCGCTGGAACAAATAGCCGAGATACAATAATGGGTATTTTTGAACGATATCTAAGTGTTTGGGTGGCCGCTTCGATTGTTATTGGTGTAGCACTCGGAAGCTTATTCAGCCCTGTTTTCCAAATCATCGCCAAACTCGAAATCGCCCATGTAAATCTACCCGTGGCGATATTAATTTGGATTATGATTTACCCAATGATGGCTCAAATTGATTTTTCCAGCATTAAAGACGTTGGTAAAAATCCCAATGGCCTAGTTTTAACCTTGGTAATCAATTGGCTAATCAAACCATTTACCATGGCCGGACTTGGCGTACTCTTCTTTCACGGTTTATTTGCCGATTGGGTCGATCCAAAAACCGCAGAAGAATACATCGCCGGAATGATACTACTCGGTACCGCGCCCTGTACCGCCATGGTGTTTGTTTGGAGTCAATTAACCAAAGGTGATCCCAATTACACGTTAATTCAGGTATCTATTAACGATGTTATTATGATTTTTGCATTTGCTCCGATCGCTGGCGTATTGTTAGGCGTTACCGATATCAGCATTCCGTGGAATACCTTAATTTTCTCGGTAGTTCTTTACGTAGTTTTACCGTTAATTGCCGGTGTAATGACGCGTAGGTACTTCAAAGATAAACCCGAAAAACTCAATGCTTGGCTTGCAACCTTAAAACCATTTTCAATCTCTGGCTTGCTATTAACAATAATCTTGTTGTTTGCATTTCAAGCAGAAATAATGCTTCAAAAACCCATCGATATTGTTTTAATTGCAATACCGCTGTTATTACAAACTTACGGAATATTTTTTATCGCGTACTTTATCGCTCGATATTTAAAACTGCGACACAACATCGCCGCACCCGCTTGCATGATTGGAACCTCAAACTTTTTTGAGTTGGCTGTCGCAGTAGCAATATCTTTATTTGGACTGAACTCCGGCGCAGCTTTGGCGACAGTTGTAGGCGTGTTAGTTGAAGTGCCTGTTATGTTATCGTTGGTCGCAATTGCCAATAAAACCAAGCATTGGTTTGAAGGTGACACAAGCGCTGCCTAACATTCTTTAAAAGAGTTTTATTTAACTCTTCTTCAATTTAATTTGGCCGCTTAAAGCACATAAAAAAGCCCGTTTAAAAACGGGCTTTTCTTTAACCGTAACAAATTATCTAGTTTACTTAACAAGACTTTTGCTTACTACCTCAAATACATCTTTCGATAAATTGGGGGTTTCAACAATGCGTTTTAATTGCGCTTGCATTAGTTCTTGTCGATCGTCAGTTTGTTTTTTCCAGCGCGTTAACGGTGTTAATAATCGCGCGGCGATTTGCGGATTAAGCTCATTTAGCTCAATGACTCGGTCGGCTAAAAACTCGTAACCTGCCCCGCTTTTATCGTGAAAACAGACCGGATTACCATTAACAAAAGCACCAATTAATGCACGCACCTTATTTGGATTTTTAATGGTAAACGCTGGGTGCTCCATGAGCGCCTTAACATTATCTAGAGTTGCGTCGTTACACACACTGGCTTGCACACCAAACCATTGGTTAACAACCAAGGCTTCGTTTTGCCATTGCTCATAAAAACTTGCCAATGCTTGTTGCGCTAAACTCTGGCCGTAGTGAGTTTGCGAGTGAACAAGAATCGATAATGCACCGAATTGATCGGTCATGTTATTTGCACGTTGGAATACCGCGTAGGCTTCATCGGCCCAGGCGTCTTCACCGCTGGTAACCAAATACGATAAGCACACATTTTTAATGGCACGCAGTGCAATCTGCTCAGCATTCGCTTGGTATTGCTTGGTTGCCGGAGTTTTTGCGTATTTTTGTTCGAACTCGGCTTTTAATTCTTGCGCTAAAGCGTTACGCAAATATTTTCGTGCAAAATGAATGGCATCGACATCAATCTTAGCGTTCAACTCTGCCAAATAACTTTCCGATGGCAAGGTCAACATATGAGCAACCATTGCAGGGTCAAGAGTGTCGTCGAGCAATAGCGATTTAAATGCTTCGATTAATTGAGGATCAACCGTAATTTCTGCATCTTGAGGTTGTTCCATAATGTCGGAAATAACCTGTACGCATAATTGTTGGCTTGCATCCCAACGATTAAAACCGTCTTCGTCGAGAGACATAATGTTAATTAATTGCTGACGAGAATACGGGTACTTTAATTTTACCGGTGCAGAAAAACCTTGTAACAAAGACGGTACCGGTTTTTCGGAAACATTATTAAAGGTAATGGTTTGAGTGGTTTCGGTAATTTCAAATACGGCGCTGGTTACACCCGAAACGTCATAATCACTTGAATTTAAGGTGATAGGACCATCACTACCTAACAAACCAATCCTCACCGGAATTAAATAAGGCTTTTTATCAATCGCTTTAGATTCTGGCGTATCGACACCGGTTTGCGTAAATATCAGCTGATAAGTTTGCGTATCGGCATCGTACTTGTCTTCTGCCGATAAAATTGGCGTACCCGCTTGGTGATACCAATTCATAAATTGGCTAAAGTCACGTCCGCTGGCTTCTGCCATAGCGCCCACAAAGTCTTCAATGGTTGCCGCTTTACCGTCGTTTTTCTCGAAATAAATGTCAGAACCTTTACGGAATAATTCTGACCCTAACAAGGTGTGAATCATTCGTACAACTTCGGCACCTTTTTCATAAACGGTTAAGGTATAAAAGTTAGAAATTTCAATAAACGATGCCGGTTGCACAGGATGAGACATTGGACCTGCATCTTCCGCAAATTGCATGGTGCGTAAAACGTTAGAATCTTCTACCCGTTTAACCGTGCGCGAACCCATGTCGGCGGAAAATTCGCTATCGCGAAATACCGTAAAGCCTTCTTTTAAACTCAACTGAAACCAATCGCGACAGGTAACACGGTTACCGCTCCAGTTGTGGAAATATTCGTGCGCAACAACGGCTTCAACACGCTGAAAACCAGCATCGGTAGTGGTTTCGGGTTTTGCGAGAACACAAGAGGTATTAAAAATATTTAGACCTTTATTTTCCATCGCCCCCATGTTGAAGTCGTCAACAGCAACAATCATAAAAATATCGAGATCGTATTCACGGCCATAAACCTCTTCGTCCCATTTCATGGAATTTTTCAAAGAAGTCATAGCGTGATCGCATTTATCGAGATCTTTAGGCTCAACAAATATTTTTAACGCAACTTCTCGTCCAGAACAGGTCGTAAAAGAATCTTCTAATACCGACAAATTACCGGCGACTAGGGCAAATAAGTAGGCAGGCTTTTTAAAGGGATCGTGCCAAGTCGCAAAATGACGACCATTTCCTAAATCGCCAGACTTAACCAAATTACCGTTGCTTAAAAGCACTGGGTATAAAGATTTATCGCCGATTAATGTCGTCGTAAATTCACTCAAGACATCTGGACGATCTAAGTAATAAGTAATTTTACGAAAACCTTCTGCTTCGCATTGCGTGCAAAACATAGATTGCGACTTATACAAACCTTCTAAAGACGTGTTTTCTTGCGGATTAATTTTGCCAACGCATACAAATTCAAATTCATCCGGCACATCGGCAATGGTTAACTGCTCGTCGTCTACCTGGTACTGATCGGCACTAACAACTTCACCATTTATTGTTACGCTTTGCAGTTCTATTTCTTGGCCGTGCAAAACCAAAGGAGCTTTTTGATGCTTAGAATCTTTATTGCGGCGGAGTTTTAAAGTACTGGTAACAATGGTCGCGGTTGGTTCTAGGTCAAAATGTAATTGCGTTGATTCAATTAAAAAATCTGGAACGGTGTAATCTTGTAGACGTATCGCTCTCGGTTCTGCGTCTCTCATTTTAGCCTCCAATTAATATACGGTTGGTGCATCATACGGCTGACTATTTACAATGTTATGCGTGTTTTTTTGAGCATTTTTATCAAACAAGACAATACAAAAAATACTCAAGCTTCCATAGGGTATTTAAAATTAATTCAGCGCTATTTTAAGTTGATAGCCGGTGTATTTACGCAAATTGATAACCCCGGTATCTAACATCAAATACTGACCTTTAATGCCACGCAAAACACCTTCAGCACGCGGTATTTTATCAAGATTAAAACTGGTTATTTTTTTGGGATACTCTAAAACTGGATATTGAATATTAACGACTTCGGCCTCTAATTTTTGTACGGCCTGAAGACCAAATTGAGTTTCTAATTCGGTTAATTTTTCACTGGCTTTTGCAAATAAAGAATCGCGCAAGGCAATTAAATCGATGGGCTCGGCATTGCTTTTTAGCATGTTGCGCCAATTGGTTTTATCGGCAATATGCTCTCGCAATACATCTTCGACAAATCCAGATTGCTGTCGCGTACTGACGCGATAGATAGGCAGCGCCTGCTCGGCACCTTGGTCAATCCAGCGTGTAGGAATCTGTGAAATTCGTGTAATTCCCACTTTTGGCGCCGTAGTATTGGCCAGATAAACAACATGATCGGTCATGCAGAATTGATCGGCCCATTGTGTATCTCGGCAAGTTCCTGCGTGATAATGACATCGCTCAGGGCTCATTATGCATTGATCACACTGCGGAAGCGTTTTCATGCAACCGAAACAATAACCTTGTGAAAAGCTCTTTTTGGTTTTTTTACCACACTCAATGCAATTAATAGCACCTTCAAATTCGATGGTAATGGATTTTTCTAAGAACTCATTTAAAGGCAGCTGCTCGGCCCCTAATTTTAAACTGTAACTAACCTGCCCTTGCTCATCGAGCTGTGCGGGCATTTTCACGCACTGCCCTGTTAAGTTAACCGACATTGGCATTAAGACCATTTCAACGGCTGATCTTCGTCCACCGTGTCGTGCTTATGACTCGCACAACTGGGTTTTGGCGGTACATAGCCGGTGCGCTCTTCAGTCGGAACATTGAATTGCTCGTAGGCGATAATGGCTTGTAAACAGTTTTCTCGCTGCTCCTGAGTCACCACCTGCCCGTTTGGCCAGCGGCCAATTTCAACGGCACGCTTGAGGTTTTCGAGTACTTGAGGGGTAATGTTACTGATTAAATCTGAAATGTTCATAAAATCTACATCTGCCATATCAATAAATTTTAACTGTACGCCGCTTAGAACTTTGCCGTTATTTTAGATAATAACGTATACCACGATGAATTCCGGCAGCAATAACACCCGCGATAAAACCGCCCAGATGGGCGCCGTTGGCGATATTTGATCCCGAGATAATGTTCAAAACGGGTGTAAAACCAAGTATTAGGCTGAAAATCATCATGCCTATCAGCGGTTTGGGTATTGCAATAGCGGTTTGAGAACTTCGGTACTGCCAGACCAACACATAGCCAACAAGCGCAAAAACAACGCCCGATAAGCCACCAAAGAACGCAATACCGTCCCATTGCGCTTGCACAATGTTTGAAATAATCCCGGTAAAGACCACCAAGATCAAATACGACCGCAAACCAATAGCTCTCTCAATTCTGCTACCTAAAAACCACAGCATCGTAGCGTTTAGGGCAATATGCAATCCACTAAAATGAATAAAAACAGGTGTAAATAGCCGCCAGAACTGGCCTGCCGCAATATCTTGATACACAGAGGCAATCTGGCTTTCAGGAATAAAAACCTGATGGAATGAAATGGTGTTTAAAATTCGAACCGAAAAATGGCTGGGGAACAGTACCAACAGGCACCCTAGAATGCCTAGCACCACTAAGCTTAGGGTTAATGGAGCAGCAGTAAAAGCTTTAGCGATAGAGTGCTCGATTCGGCTAAGTTGCTGAACGCCACTGGAAGTTGTCGTGCTTTTAGCTGAAGGAACGGTGTTTGGCCAAGATGCGGCACCACTAACCAGCTCGTCGATAATTGTTTTTACCTTGGGAACATCGCCTTCGTTGAACAACCACAGCACCTGCAGATTTTGGCTCTGCTCTTCTATAAAACGGTGAGTAATACCAACCTGCGTTAAATGTCGATCTAGATGACTTAAATTCTTAGATAACGGAAAACCTGCTGCAGGAAACCAAGCGCTCATAAATTAGCCAAATTCGACATTTTACAGGAAGATTTTTTTACAATAAGACTAAGTTTGCGCCTAAGTTATAGAGTTCAACCGATTCACGCAGCATTTCGATCAATCTGGCTCCGGTTCACGCCATTCAGGAGGGTTTACGTAGATCCAAGTGAATTTATCGGCCTGCAGCTTTGATTCACCGTCAAACCGATACGCAGCAAGACGCCCATATTTTACCGCACTGTAATCCATGCAGGCGATGTTCGATGTAATTGGACGAGGCTTGCCTTGCAACCAGTAGTGACCAATAAACAGTGGCGCCGCAGAGCGTGGGTAAAACAGCAGATTTTCTCGCTCGTCGTCGCTGAGCTTACGATCGACCAAGTCTTCGGGTAGCGGATCGGGCTGAAACACCACATCGCCGTAGGTTTCTGGATCTTCCGCCCAAAACTTGGTTCTGAAAAAACGGCGTTGGTATCCGTCTCGACTGGTAATCACACGCCCGGCAGGAAGTTTTAAGTCTGTACCGCGAGTGAGTCGATCCATCAACTTGCCTTCAAACGACTCGCGATCAACGGATTTGATGATGAATTCTAGTGATACTCGGTTGGAGTGATACCGCTTTAGGTATTCACTGATTAAAAAATCGTCCCAACAAGCATGAACAACCCGAAAACTGCCGAAGTCATAGAAAAGCGGCAGTGAACGAAACCACTCAATATAGTTTTTCCATTCTTCTGGATAAGCAGCAAACTGCTCTAAAGTTTCGGCAATTAAGCGATTGTGGTGGTTATTGTGCTCGCGAAGGTATTCTTGGCCCATGATCGCGGGCGCGGGAGTGCAGTAACCAACAGCATTGTATTCATGGTTACCCATAATGCAAACAGCGCTACCGGATTCGACCATAGAGTGAACAATCGCTAAAGCCTCACGGATATGAGGTCCACGATCGACAATATCACCGAGAAAAACAGCCAGACGAGTTTGATGGCGCCAAACCCCCGACTTGAGAGAGTAGCCCAGTTTCGCTAGCAATCGTTTCAACGTCTCGGCACATCCGTGGATATCACCGATAATATCGAAACCTTTAAAACGATCGAGTTCGTGCTCCGCCAACATGGCAACTACTTGGTTATTGAGTGTTCACAAAATGCTGTGTGTAATTTTTAGGCTAACTTAAATAGCCATCACCAGCGCGTATAAAAAAACGACAACTCTATTGGCCAGACACATTAATAGTTAATCTAGAGTGGCCTGCGGCACAAGCATGTGTCGCGATTTTCAAGAAAACGTCGCTAATTTCAAGAACAATAAGTCATTGAAATTGTGAAGAAATTGAAAATACTGTTTTCAGTTTCTGGTCTTTGCTTAACGCATAAGGGAATTAAGCAAAAATTCCTATTAGTAATTATTGACGTCAAAATTACTGAAGTCGAGCAAATAAAAGACGCTATTTTGTAAATACTTGTTTTGACACCAACAAGTGCTTACCGGTTATGAAATCTTTACGCGTCTTCTTCGAAATCAACATCGTTATCCGTCGGTAAATGGCTACCCCACCCTAATTTTCGTCGGCAGGTTTCATAAAAATCGTGACCTAACGGATGAATCAACGTTAGTTCATGTTCATGCTTGCGAACAATGACTTCATCGCCTGGCTGAGTAACCAGATGAATCTGACCGTCACAGGTCGCATAAGGAAAAGCGGTATTTTCAGCGCCAATCACCATCCGCACCTGACTTTTACCGGAAATAATCATCGGGCGACTGCTGAGCGTATGCGGACTGATTGGCACAATTTCGATGGCATCTAACTTAGGATGCATCAAAGGTCCACCACCACTTAATGCATAAGCCGTAGAACCTGTGGGTGTTGAAATAATAATTCCATCCGATCTCTGGCTGTAGACAAAATATTCATCCACATAGAGTTCGAATTCGATCATACGAATAAACTTACCGGGATGTAACACCACGTCATTTAATGCAATGCCGTCGCCAACTTGCTCACCGTTACGAAGAACTTCCATTTCGAGCAGAAAGCGCGTTTCCGAAAGATAAGCGCCACCAAGTACTTCCAACACCTTGGTATCAATATCGTTCGGTGAGATATCCGTGAGAAAGCCCAACCGACCCCGATTAACACCCAGCAATGGCGTTCCGTATTGACAAACCGCGCGCGCAGCGCCGAGCAAACTGCCGTCACCGCCCACAACAATAACGATATCAGCAACTTGTCCGAGCTCGTCTAAATCTTCGCATCGAACCTCTAAGCCGGGTAAACTCGCCGCCGTGTTGGTATCCAACAGAGCCGAATACCCTGCCTCAACAAGTAAGTGAAACAATCGTTTCACCGTTTGCGAAGCAAGCTCACTACCAGGACGCCCTATCAGGCCAATTGTTTTAAAGCCAGTCATTGTTTAGGGAAACCCTGAAAGCCATAATTAAATTCATTGACATTAACTACACCTGTCAAACAAGCCCATTCCACCACAGGAACCGATTTTACAGCAAAGGAATTAAAAGCCCAGTTTTTAGGACCAGCAATCGCATCAAGACATGACATAACGATCATTATTGTGTGAAATATCCTATTTTTCCGGCAAAAAAGCACTCGAAAGGTATAAATTTCATCCAACCTGAAGTTTAGGTTAAATAAAAACGGTCGTCATACATGCTACAACTTAGAATTAAACAACTTATTTGGAGCCTTACTTCACCTAACCTTTTAACGCAATGGGTTACAGATGATGCGCAACCGTTTTGCTACCCCATCAATGAAGATATCTTAACCGAACTTACCCGTACGCTATTTCTCGATGACTCAATTACTTCTCTTAAAAATCACAATCGTTTGGGTAAAACCTTTGAGCAACTTATTTTTTTCTATTTAAAACATTTAAGCCAAAGCTCACCCAAACCGGCAATTACTAACCTAAATCACGGCGTACAAATTAAAACGTTCGGTAAACACAAAAGAACATTAGGCGAAATTGACTTCTTATTTCATGATTCATTAAATAACCAATCAATACACCTAGAAACCGCCGTTAAATTTTATCTCGCCGATGTTAATCAACTCGAACAATTAAAGGAGCAAAAAGCGTGGGTTGGCCCCAATCGAAAAGACCGTTTAGATCTAAAAATTAATAAGCTCTTCTCACACCAACTCACACTTACTAAACAGCAAGAGAGTGAACAAACAATTAAAAATCTAGATTTTGCTGCTGGTAAATTTAGGCAACGGTATTTAGTAAAAGGAATACTCTATTTGCCTCACTGGGCAACAAAATACTCAAAGGAAGAAATCAACAAGCACCTGCCCCAAGCAATAAATACCAACAATGAATTTGGGTATTGGATTGCACAAAGCCATCTACCACAACTATTAAACAACAGCTGTGCAGCGCGAACTTTGTGCAGAGATGAGTGGTTAACTGTACCGGTGGCACAAGATCAGCTAACCGAGTTCAACAACCGCCATCGGTTAGATTCGAACAATAAAGAAAACTTAGTGACTGAAATTCAACAACATTTCGCAACCTACGCGCGCCCGATTCAAATTATTATCAGCACAATGGATAACCCACAGAATGTGAAGATATCACGCTATTTTATTGTTGCTGACGATTGGTCCGCCACTACTTGACCGCCTCTCAACCAATACGATTGATCAGAAATTAGTTTTTGCCATTCGGGATTGACCAAGCACTTCGACAGTACTTTTTTAAATCCCCCGGCTAACGACATAGCTTTATAGCCAAGCTTAGACAATACCAGCGCAGCCGCATCGCTTCTAAATCCTGTGTCGGAGTAAAAGACATATTCTGCACTAGTGTCTAAACGTGGTAGGTGTAATGGCAATAAATCTAAAGAAATATTGACCGCATTACGCAAATGGCTCACTTCATACTCGGGTGAGGTTCTGACATCAACCAGTATTTTAGTGCTTTCTTCGGCAGATTTGGCCTCCGATAGACCGCGAATAAGAGGCAACAAATACTTTAATTCAACCTTAGGTGACGATTCTTCTTCCATTAGAGGTAGAAAGTCATCTTTAGCTAAACGCATTAATACGCCATTTTCGATCATAGTAACCGTTGCATTACGCTTGGTTTTATTAACCAAGGCATCCTCGCCAAAGCAACGTCCCGCGGCAATTTCCGCAACCGTTGCCGAAATTTGTGTCATTGGATCATAAATATCAACACGGGCACGGCCTTCTTTTATAAAAAAGCACGCATTGCCAATTTCACCTTGACGAACAATCACATCGCCGGCACTAACCACTTTTGGAGTAAGTTTTGAAAAAATATCGGCAACATTGGTGGGCGGAACTTTAAAAAATAGATTTGAATCTAGAATAAAGTTAATCCACTCGGCATCTTCATCGCGGGTAGGATCACCGGCAATCTGCACACGCTGGAACTCAGCCATCTGGCTCCAGCACAGTTGTTTACGAAGATCATCAACTGGAAAGATCAATAATTCAGAATCGCTAACCGCGGTTAACTTAACGGTAGATTGAGCTTGGTAGGCTAATGGCAATAAATTGGTATTAGCGTTTACATTTTGCAACTCACCGTTTGGGTAGGTGATTTCAACTTCACCCGAATATAAATAAACGATGACCTCAGAACCAAACTGGTCAGTTTCGACGGAAGCGCCCTTTAGCACAAAATAACTACTGGCTTTATCCAATAAGAACTCTAAGTGCTGCTGAGGAATGCCCTGAAGCGGCACAAATGAGTGAAGGCCATCGATTTTTCTGTTCATACCCTGTAGCGCCACAAACGCTTTAATGTGTTTTGCCAGCGTTAATAACTAACCAAAACTGACTAAATTAACCAACACAAAAACGGTGCTGTCCCTTAAAAAGTCGCCATCTTATCGAAATGTTTAAATCCGCGCCGCCCTTGGATTCCACCAGTGTGAACCGCAATAACATTTTCGCCGGCTTTGATTAGACCTTGATCAATCATTGCGTTAATAGCGAACAACACTTTAGCCGTGTATACAGGATCAAGCAAGACAGGAAATTGGCGTTCAAAATCATCTATAAACGACAAAAGTGCTTTTGAGACCTTGGCATAACCACCACAATGATAATCAAAGAGGATTTTCCAACTAGGAACCTGCTCAGCGCCCACATTTACCAACAGTTGATCAACAAATGAAGTCAGCGTATCAACGCCTTTAAGAACACTAATGCCAGTGACTTCATAACGATGTTTAGGCAAACCCGACACCAAACCCGCAAGTGTAGCCCCTGTTCCGCACGCCACAAAAATCTTGGTCGGTTGCGGAAATATCGGCATCGTGCTTACCTGCCGATCAATGGATTGACCAATAAGCTGACAACCTTTAACGGCCAGCGTATTTGCACCACCTTCTGGAATTAATACATAACGCGGGAAATCTTGTTGAAATTCTAGTGCAAATTTGTCCGTATCACGCTCCTGCCAACGAGATTTATCCAAAAAAACCAAATTCATTCCCAAAGATTTACAATCTTTTAACGTAGGTGTTAGTTCAGCACTGTAATTACCCCGTACAAAACCAACCGTTGGCACAGAAAGTAGATGCCCTACGTGCGCTAAAGCGTGCAGATGATTTGAAAACCCTCCACCAAATGAGGCAATTCCTTCTAAATCGTCACAATAAAATGCGCGAATATTCTCAAGCAACTTGTACCATTTATTGCCCGAACAGTCAGAATGCACCAAATCCTCGCGCTTTAACCACACGCCCACACCTGAAGATCTGGCACTTGCCCAGGAAACATCCTCTAACGGCGTATCGGAATAAGAGTTGAAAAAATCGAGAGACATAATGCGCGTAATTTAAGTAGGTGTAGAGTTAAAAGAACATTGAACGAAAACAATACCACAACCCTAAGAAATTACGCACAATTTAGAAGAATCAGATCAACGGACTTAAATCTCGTAAATTACAGAGAAAACATTGAAATAAGAGAACAATAAGAACAAATCTATTAGCTGCAAATAACTAAGTACCAATAAATGATCGAAACGCACACAGCGACCAAGACAGGTCCCGTAAGAGAGCAGTCATTTAAAAAACAAATGAAAACAGCCATAAAATCACAAACAACAGCCATTTAAAACAAAAGTAAGTTTTAATAAAATTACAAAACCAATCAAATTTCTTAACAATTAACTTTACCCAGGCAATGCTTTTGAAAATTTATCAGGCTGAGGTTAGAAAATAATTTTATAAGAATTAATGAGGACACTTTACGACCATCAAAAGCGAACAGCTCGTTATCAATTAAGCCTTATTTCTGAAAAATTAAAATTATCAGCCTGAATATTTCAGCGATCTCTTTTGGATAGCAACACACAAGATTAACACCCTTTGTGAGGCGAGGAATCGAATCTTACGATAAGATTTAAAAATAATATTTTTACTGCAACACCATTCAAATCCTCAGCGTGTGGCAATTATCTTGCGGTAAGCAAACAAGATAATTTTTAATAAAATTGCTGAATTTTAAATCGACCTACCGCCAGGTTCTGTCTCGTTTTTATAATCAGGATAAAAAAGGAAATACGAGCACACTATTGATTAAATAATGAAAACCGTGCACAAAAGCACCTGCTGGTAATTGCCTCTTAAAATTAATATAACCCGTTTTATTGAAAGGGATGCATTAAGGATCAAAGCCGCCAGCAACGTATTGTTAGGCTTATGCGCCGCCATACGTTGCCCTGTATTCGCTGGGAATTTCCACACAAAGCAATTTTAATCAAAACCACCAGGTGCTTGCAGTCCATCTTAAACGTTTTGCATGTGAATTTTTCGCGCGCCTACCTAAAAGAGGAAGACTCTTATGTTGCTGATAGGTTAAAGTTAACTTGAAACAAGACTTGATCACAGTTTCAGGCAACGAGTTTGATAAAGACAGAACTATCGCTCTATTTCCCTAGAACACCATAACTTGGCTCGCCTCACTTTAGAGTTTCACCGACTTCATCAAGCTTCGACTCGTAGGCGACCTGAAAAACTAAATTTCGTAGGCCCTCTAGCCTAATGCGAGCATTTTCCGAATATTCATCGGAATATCCTATCCAAATAGAGCCCCAATAACGGGTTGGAACGGAGCTCCGAGACAACTTACTGCCGGACCTTATTTAGTTTGTTTATAAACTAACTACTCAGAATTACCTCACCATTTTTTGATATGACGAAATCCGTTTGCCCTGAACGAATTTGCGAGATAATACTAGGATTCTTACCGCCATATCTTATATCGTGAATACCACAAACATTAATTGCTTCGATTACGTGCGTAATTTCCAGATCTGTTTGAGGTTGCTTGAAGAAATAGGTTTGATATCGACAATCAGTAGATGTTTTAAGTAATTCCGGCGCAACTGCTTCGGGCAAACCACATCCACAATCTGCTCCAATATCTACAGTATAAAAAGGTCCATCTACGTTTTCCTTCGCTCTATCTTTATGTAAATAATATTTAATCATGAGCTCATATAATGCTTCAAAAAACAGCAAGAGAAACAACCTAGATCTGGTTCAGGATTTTTCACGCTTTTTGCAGTAAATACGCGCTTGGTTGGTTATGCTTTAAACTCAACTGATTGTAGATAGTCATCAGTGACTTCCATCTCGTAAATTGTTTTTGACGAAACGAGACATTTTCTCATCTCATTTCGAGCCGCAAGATAGTCTTCGCCAGTTAGGTTTCCGTTGTTCCATATTTCTTTACTCGGCCACTGAGCATACCCCACATAAATATTGAGTTTATTCGTTTTATGTAACCTCGAACCGAGACTCCCGCACTCTTGGTAAATACCCTGCGTCGTCTTTAACCAATATTGCCTAAAAACTTCTTCTTTCCCTTCTATAACTTCAAACTCGTAGACAGCTATAAACACTTGCATCTCCTAATAAATATAACACCGTAGTCTGGAGCGCACGTTAGCGCGTCCGATAGAGATCACATTTTGTGGTCGAAACGAATAACAGCAGCTTGTTAGAACAACCACGAAAATAAATATTTAGCAGCCCCAAAGGCGCACCACCAAATACATAAGCCACCTTACCTTCTATTACTCAATTATCCAATTTAAACCACGAAGAACAAAACGGCACAACGTAAACCTAACTTTTACTAAAATTAGCAGCCACGATTTCGCGTTAGTTCTGAGGCCACAATAATTTGACAAAAAAAGCGCAGCGTATTGAAGTCAAATAAATTATTTTGTTAAGGCTTTTTTGCACGTTCAAATTTAGAAACACGGACATAGCGCCCTTTGAATTTTAGTTTTGCCAGCTCAGTTAATGCAATAATTGTTTCTTTTACCACTAATAGATCATTGGCAGTAGTTGCATATTCATTTGATTGTGGTTGTTTCTCAATTTCAACGAATTTAATCTGCAATTCTTTTTTTGAGACTTTAACGTAGCAATATATTGCGTTAGTACCAGGATATCTTAAACCTAAATTTTTTGTGTGCCCAGTAAGCGGTTGCAACCCCCAAGATATGCTTGAATTAAGCAGTTCAAAGCCTTCGCTTTTTAAAAAGTTTTCAATTTCGAGTGCGAACTGATCAACCTCTTCGTCGCTGGCCAATATTTTTGATGTGCCATCCACGCCTAAACCAGCATCAATGCGCTGGATATTTTGTTGTTTTAACATTGCACCTTTAGGTGGACAGCCACATAAAAGCAACGATGTAAGGATAATAGCTATTGCTCGACTTTTCATAGTTTCCCTAGCGCCCCACTAAACATCCAGCCAAGCGGTGGCGAGTCCAAAAAAGCCGCGCTTTTACCTGATGTTTAAAATGCTGGCCAAAAATTCAAAACAAATTCACGTAGACTTTGAAGAACAAACGCGATTAATTTTCAAACCGTAAAATACAAAAATATAAGTTACCACGTTAGCCGCTCAACGCTTTAGTTTACATAGGCTTCAGCTACAAAGAAGGACGAATTTCAATAATAACGCGACAGTTAAACTCGCAAAGAATAATACAAAGAGGACGTATAACACTGCCATAAATGGTGGTTTTTAATTTACACTTTTGACATAAAATGAAGTGAAGCAGAATGGCAAAAGTGCAACTTAAAAGCCATCCGCTTGATTGTTTTGTTATACCTACTTGCTTGAGGCGGCAAGACCAATACCAAAGCCAATAAAAACCCCGCCACTTACTTTATTAAGAATAGAGTTTGCATTTTTAGACGATAGCTTTGATCTGGCGAAAGACGAAAAAACAGCATACAGAGTATGAATTACTACCACCAAAACACTAAACGTAGCAGCTAATAGAAAAAATTGCGGAACATATTCCTTAGACATGTCAATAAATTGTGGGAATATAGACATAAAGAAGATTACTGCTTTGGGATTAGATACGGAAACTAAAAAGCCTTCAATAAAACATTTGACATGGGAAGTCTCTTGCTTTTTGATTACGGCCTCATTCGTGACTTTTTTAAAAAACATCTTGATGCCTAAATAAACCAAATACGCAGCGCCAGCAATTTTTATTACGTTAAATGCAAGTGCAGATGTTGCCAAAACAATTCCTAGGCTAGTGGCAGACACAAATGCGACCAGTAGAATTGCCAAAGCAATACCAAGAACCCCAGCAAAAGATTTAGAAAGCCCTCTTTGGATAGAGTTACTTATAGTTAACATTACTGCAGGGCCTGGCAATAAAATAGTTGCCATTGCGACGCTGATATAAACGAAATAATTTTCCATCTGTGTTCCTCCTGTATAACGGTGACATACAAGCCGAAGCGCCAGCGACGTCCAGCGCAACGTAGTGAAGCGATTTTTGATGTATTTGTTATGTGTTTTATACTTCCAAATCATTTAAATATTGTTCAAGGCTTGACTTTAGCAATGATAAGCCAGCTTGACTAGCTTTACCGCCAAACCTGCCGAGTGGCAACCAACCCCATAAATAACGAGTAATATAGACGGACGTCTTATTGTCACTTTCTCTTGTATGTAATTTATAAATGCTTGCTCCTTGAACTATTTGAACCTCTGTCTTGGAGATTTGAGTGATTTCCGAGTTGTTGAGGTTGATTAGATAATACTGAGAAGCACCTTCACCGCCATAGTTGAACCGGTAGATTGTAAAGTATTGAAATCTATTGTTTTCAAAGAACTCTATCTGATATGAACCAGCTGCAACAAACCTGATATTCTTCTTGTTCCTTGAATTTATTATCTTAATGGCACGAAACATGATCACAAGTTACACATAACGCCGTAGTAAGGGGCGCAAAAAGCGGGACTTTTGGCGTCCCGCGCAGTGGCGGAGTGAACTTGACCGCCTTATGGCTCATTTTTAAACTCGAAGTGCTGTAGTGACGGCCATATGTTTTTAGACATTGTGCTAAAAACACCTTCAAATTCAATTCTGACTTCGACGAGACGATTATTGAGTTCAGGGTGCTGATCCCAGAAGCTCTCAGGAACATTAACCACGTTTTCCAAAAGGTCACCACGGTAAAAGTCACCGCTTACCAGCGGGTCGCTTTCTAGTAGGTCTAGTGCAAGGGGAATAAGAAACTCTAGCGCAATTCCTTACCCGATTAGCATTCGTAAGTTTTCAACATTTAAGTCAGCAACAGGTGTTTTAACAAGAGAAAAACACTTTGTAGATAGAGAGTACTGTAGCTCTGGAGAGCTGAAAACGTTCCCGGTTAGTTCTTCAATCGATTTCGATTTATCCATAAATACCCGTAAAGCCATAACACTGCGTTAAGTGGTGAGCAACGCGACCAACCAACCTAAACCTTTGTGCCATAAACACTTAAGTCAATTCAAATCGAAAATGCCTAGCGTTGTGAATCTGTCTTAAACGCTTTGTTATGGCGCTGAACTCAACGTTAGTTCTTGTATATCAACTAGGTCGACGTCCCTGCCTAATATTCGCTTGTACTCAACCGATGATGAACTGAGATAACGGGCAACTCCAGGCTGCTTTCACTTTCTCACTTATCTAGTTCCCTTAGCCAAATCTTGCCCTGCGCCATAACGTCGCTTTATTGCGCAGCATTGAGAGTCTAATGGAAGCTGAGAAGCAGCTGGAATGCGTATTAAAAGTCTTGTTATGCATTACTCACCATACGCCAAGAAATTTAATTTTTCTGGCCCAGACCAAAACAACCTCGGCCAATCAATTAGATATAGACCATGTTTTTCTGTGAATTTATCAATCTTAGGAACCTCTGATTAACCTCCGAGATCTGCCATAATATCTCGTCTGCAAATAA